>JAZNJX010000045.1:0-4235 GCA_045578245.1 Candidatus Fimenecus sp.
TTGTGGAAAAAACGCAAACAAACGAGAATAATATAAAATAACAGAAATGTATAAATTAATTTTTAGGAGGAAATTCTAAACATGGCAAGACAAAAGTTATCCATGGATGGTAATACCGCTGCTGCTCACGTATCGTATGCATTCACAGAAGTAGCTGGTATCTATCCCATCACACCTTCAAGCCCTATGGCAGACTATACAGATATTTGGTCAGCTCAGGGTAGAAAAAACATTTTCGGAACAACTGTAAACGTTGTTGAAATGCAGTCAGAAGCTGGTGCTGCAGGTACAGTACACGGTTCTTTGGCAGCAGGTGCTCTCACTACAACTTATACAGCATCTCAGGGACTTCTTCTTATGATCCCCAATATGTATAAGATTGCAGGTGAATTGCTCCCATCAGTATTTCACGTTTCAGCTCGTTGCGTAGCATCTCATGCACTTAATATTTTCGGAGACCATTCCGACGTATACGCTTGCCGTCAGACAGGCTTTGCTATGCTCGCAAATACAAACCCACAGGAAGTTATGGACCTTGGTGCAGTTGCTCACCTTGCAACAATTAAAGGCAGAGTTCCTTTTGTAAACTTCTTTGACGGATTCAGAACCTCCCACGAAATTCAGAAAATTGAAGTATGGGATTATGATGATCTTAAAGAAATGGTTGATATGGATGCAGTTAAAGCATTCAGAGCAAGAGCAATTAATCCTGAACATCCCGTTCTCCGTGGTTCAGCTGAAAACGGTGATATATTCTTCCAGCACAGAGAAGCATGTAACCGTTATTACGATGCACTTCCCGCAATCGTTGAAGAATATATGGACAAAGTAAACGCAAAATGCGGAACAGATTATAAGCTCTTTAACTATTACGGTGCTGCTGATGCAGAAAGAGTTATTATAGCTATGGGTTCTATCTGCGACGTAGCAGAAGAAGTTATTGACTATATGAACGCAGCAGGCGAAAAAGTTGGTCTTATTAAAGTTCGTCTTTACAGACCTTTCGTTGCTGCAAAGCTTGCAGAAGCAATTCCTGCAACTTGTAAGAAAATTGCTGTTCTTGATAGAACAAAAGAACCAGGTTCTCTTGGTGAACCTCTTTACCTTGACGTTGTTACTGCTCTTGCACAGATGGGCGTTAAAGCAACTATAGTTGGCGGTCGTTACGGTCTCGGCTCTAAAGATACACCTCCTTCAAGCATCTTTGCAGTTTATGAAAATCTTGCAAAAGACGCTCCAAAGAATAATTTCACCACAGGTATGGTAGTCAACGTATCAGGACTTTCTCTTGAAGAAAAACCTGCTCCTGATACAGCTGCTGAAGGAACAATCTCTTGTAAATTCTGGGGACTTGGCGGCGACGGAACTGTTGGAGCAAACAAAAACTCCATCAAAATCATCGGCGACAATACCGACAAATATATTCAGGCATATTTCCAATATGACTCAAAGAAAACAGGTGGTATTACAATTTCCCACTTGCGTTTTGGCGATAAAGCTATTAAATCACCATACTACATCAACAAGGCAAACTTTGTAGCTTGTCATAATCCTTCTTATATCGTTAAGGGTTATAAAATTGTTCAAGATGTTAAACCTGGCGGAACATTCCTTCTTAACTGCCAATGGACAGTAGAAGAACTTGACAAACATTTAACTCCTGAAACAAAATCATATATTGCAAATAATAATATTAACTTCTACATCATCAACGCTATTGATAAGGCAAAAGAAATCGGAATGGGCAAACGTACAAACACGATTCTCCAATCTGCATTCTTTAAACTTGCTGATATTCTTCCAATCGAAAAAGCTGTTGAACAGATGAAATACATGGCTAAAAAGTCATATCTCAAGAAGGGCGAAGAAGTTGTTCAGCTTAACTACAACGCTATCGATGCCGGTATCGATGCTATCGTTAAGGTTGACGTTCCTGAGGCATGGAAAAATATTACTGAAACAACTCCTGTTGCTGAAGTTGAAGGAACACGTCCTGAACTTGTTAAATTTGTTAAAGATATCGTTGTTCCTGTTGGAAAAATGGACGGCGACAGCCTTCCTGTTTCCGCATTTATGGACAGCGTTGACGGTACATTCCCACAGGGCTCTGCTGCATACGAAAAACGCGGTGTTGCAGTTGACGTACCTGTATGGCATGCAGAAAACTGTATCCAATGTAACCAGTGTGCATTTGTTTGCCCACACGCCGCAATTCGTCCTTTCGCAATGAATGAAGAAGAAGCTGCTGCTGCTCCTGCATCAACAAAATTCACTGCAAAAATGCTTGGCAAAGGCTGTGAAACTCTTAAATTCACCATGGCAATTTCTCCTCTTGACTGTATGGGCTGTACTCTTTGCGTGAAAGCATGTCCAACAAAAGAAGGAAAACGTGCTCTCGAAATGACAAGCCAAGAAAGTCAGCTTGATCAACAAGCAGCATTTGATTATGCAGTTGCTAATGTTTCATCTAAGGAACTTCCTTTCATTGATACGTCCGTTAAGGGAAGCCAGTTCAAACAGCCTCTCCTTGAGTTCTCAGGTTCTTGTGCTGGATGTGCAGAAACATCTTATGCAAGACTCATTACTCAGCTCTTCGGCGAAAGAATGTATATTTCCAACGCTACAGGATGTTCGTCAATTTGGGGCGGTTCTGCACCTGCAACTCCATATACAGTTAACAGAGAATCAGGAAGAGGTCCAGCTTGGGCAAACTCTCTCTTTGAAGATAATGCTGAACATGGTCTTGGTATGGCTCTCGGTCAGAAAGCTCTTAGAGAAAAACTCAAAGGTTATGTAGAACAGCTTGCAAACGGAGATGCTCCTGAAGCAATTAAAGAAGCTGCAAAAGCATATCTTGAAACATATGATGACGGCAAGGCAAACGGCGTTGCAACAGACGCTCTTGTTAAAGCAATAAGCGGATGTGATTGTGAACTTTGCAAAGCTATTCTTGAAGAAAAAGATTACCTCTCCAAGAAGTCCATTTGGATCTTCGGCGGCGACGGTTGGGCATATGATATCGGTTTCGGCGGTCTTGATCACGTTCTCGCAAGTGGTGAAAACGTAAACGTTATGGTATTTGATACTGAAGTTTACTCCAACACAGGCGGACAGGCTTCCAAGGCTTCAAATATCGGTCAGGTTGCACAGTTTGCTGCTGCGGGTAAAGCAATCGGCAAAAAGAACCTTGCTGAAATTGCAATGTCTTATGGTTACGTTTACGTTGCTCAGATCGCTATGGGCGCTGATATGAATCAGACACTCAAAGCTCTCTCTGAAGCAGAAGCATACAACGGTCCTTCTCTTATCATTGGTTATGCACCTTGTGAAATGCACGGTGTTAAGGGTGGAATGCAGAACTGTCAGCAGGAAATGAAACGTGCTGTTGAATGTGGATATTGGAATATGTTCAGATATAATCCAGAAGCAGAACAGAAGCTCGTTATCGATTCCAAAGAACCAACTGCAAACTATATTGACTTTATTAAGTCAGAAACACGTTATGCAAGACTTACTCAGTCTTTCCCAGAGAGAGCAACCGTACTCTTTGCAAAGGCTGAAGAAGCAGCTAAGGTTAAACGTGCTAAACTTGTTAAAAAGGCTGAATTGAACTAATTGTTATTTATTAGCAAAATAATAATACTGTTTGATTAAGTATCTATGATTCTGAAAGCCGGAGTTTTTAACTCCGGCTTTCAACCTATTGGTGATTATATTTAATGTATTAAGTGTTTTACATGGAGGAATTATGAGTAAAAAACAGAATGGTGAATATATGAACAAAACAAAGTTTGGTATAAGAGAATATTCTGCACTTATTGTTTGCTTTATTATTGGATTATTTTCGGTTGCCATTATGCTTTTTACTGATAATTCAAGTCCTAAAAATAAGAATGAAACTTCCAACGAGAGTATAGAAAACTCAAAAGAAGGGTATGAGATAATTGACCTTCTTTCTTCTGAATCTGAAGTGATCTTTTCCATTGATGATACTTTTGAAGAAATTTCCGAAGAAAAAGACACTTTTGATATTGTTGAAATTGAGTCTTCGTCTGTGCATAAAGGTAATCTTATTCTTGTAAATAAAAATAATCCATATGTCTTTTCCGAAGAAGATAATGTTTTTGATGTATACGACTTAAAAACAACAAAATATAAGTTGGGAACAGGAGAAGAGAAACTTTTTGAAAAAACAATTCTTTCTGCCAATGATTTTTTAGGCGATTTTTATGATT
>JAZNJX010000046.1:0-6177 GCA_045578245.1 Candidatus Fimenecus sp.
TATCTTCCATACAATGTGCTGCCAATTCCTTATGGTCAGCAGTATTCAAATATCTTGCAGGAATAATAACGTCTGTATCAACGTGGTCACCGTATTTATGTACTGAACCTTGAATTTTCATAATTAGAGTACCTCCTCTGGTGTGCAGATATAACCTGCGATTGCACTTGCAGCAGCAACATATGGACTTGCAAGATAAACTTCACTTGTAGGATGTCCCATTCTGCCAACAAAGTTACGGTTTGTAGTAGAAATTGCCTTTTCTTCAGCAGCAAGGATACCCATATGACCACCAAGGCAAGGACCACAAGTTGGTGTTGAGAATACTGCACCTGCTTCAACAAAGATTTCAGCAAGACCTTCTCTTACACATTGGAGATATACATTCTGTGTTGCAGGGATAACGATACAACGAACATTCTCGTTAACCTTTTTGCCCTTAAGTACTTCTGCAGCAGCACGCATATCTTCAATTCTACCATTTGTACAAGAACCGATAACTGACTGGTCAACATAGATTTTGTCGAATTCGCCAACAATATGAGCATTTTCAGGAAGGTGAGGGAATGCAACTGTTGATTTGAGTGTAGAAAGGTCGATATCGATAACTTCATCATAAACTGCATCTTCGTCTGCTTCGAAAATAACAGGAGTACGGTCAGTTCTGCCTTTCATATATTCAAGTGTCTTTTCGTCAACCGGGAAAATACCATTCTTTGCGCCACATTCAATAGCCATGTTTGCGATACAGAATCTGTCGTCCATTGAAAGATTTGCGATACCGTCACCACAAAATTCAAGTGAACGATAGAGTGCACCGTCAACACCGATTTTGCCGATAAGGTGAAGAATTAAATCCTTACCACTAACCCATTTGTTGAATTTACCGGTAACGTTAACCTTGATTGCAGATGGAACTTTAAACCAAGCCATACCTGAAATCATACCTGCAGCCATATCAGTTGAGCCGACACCTGTTGAGAATGCACCCAAAGCACCGTATGTACAAGTGTGGGAGTCAGCACCGATAACTGTGTCACCTGAAATTACAATTCCTTTTTCAGGAAGAAGAGCATGTTCAATACCCATTTGTCCAACATCAAAGAAATTCTTGATTTTATATTCTCTTGCAAACTGACGAACCTGTTTGCAGTGTTCAGCAGATTTAATGTCCTTGTTAGGTGTGAAATGGTCCATAACAAGAGCAATTTTTTCTCTGTCAAAAACGTCTGTAAAGCCTTTTGCTTTCATTTCATTGATTGCAACGGGGCTTGTAACGTCGTTACCCATAACAAGGTCAAGACGAACATTGATAAGCTGTCCTGCCTCTACTTTATCTAATCCTGCATGAGCTGCAAGGATTTTTTGTGTCATTGTCATTCCCATATTATTCAACTCCTTGGTTGGTATCATTGTTGTTTTCAGTTGGTGTGTATTGAATATTTGTCATATCCATTGGTTGAGGTGGGGTTTCAATAGGTTGAAACTCAATTTCCAATGTCATTTTCTTAAGAATTCTACATAGTAGAAGATAAAAAGGATAAGTGATTACTCCATATATTCCAAATACCAAAGCACCCATTATTGGTGCAAATAAAAAGATTGAAAGTGGTGGTAGTGTTGTTAATAATTCTTCTTTTGGTGTATCCATTAAAATCATTGGAATCATTAAAAATGCCATAACCGCCAAAAGCACTCCTGTTGAAGCACCGAACCAAGCAGAGAATTTTATGTAGGTTGAAGAACTGATTTTCTTAACTACAACCTTTTTCATATTATTCCACCTCTTTAATGTTTCTGTCGCCACTTTCAAGAGCAGTAACACCTGAACGGGAAAGCTCGCAGATACCGTGTTTTTCCATTTTGTCAATAAACTTGTCAATAAGGCTTGGAAGACCGGTAAGCTCGGCTGTAATTGTTGTGTGTCCGATATCCATAACTCTTGCACCAAAGCTGTTGATAGTTTTAAGTACCTTTTTTCTGTCCTTATTAAGAGCGTGAACTTTAATAAGAAGGATTTCAGACTGAATTGTCTGACTTTCGTCAAGGTTAATAACCTTGATAACCTCTTCAAGACGAGATAACTGCTGTTCAACCATTGCTACCTTGTATTCTTCAACGTCGGAAACGATTGTCATTCGTGAAAATTCAGGACTTTCAGTTTCGGAAACTGTAAGGGATACAACATTGTATCCACGACGAGCAAAAAGTCCTGCAACTCGTAAAAGTACACCTGTGCGGTTATAAACAAGTGCCGATAAATAAACTCTTTTAGTATTTTCCATCTATAATTCTTCCTTTCTTATGCCGTAGGCATACTTCATAGCAACGCTACTTCATATCCACAGGATACTTCATAAATCCGTTAGGATTTATTTCATTTATCTTTCGCAGTATTAATTGACGCAACAAGAATTCGGCGAATCGTACCACACTGATTGTACAAATTTTTTATTTCATCTTCAGTTGCAAGTTCAGATTTCACAAAAAGTTCAAACCAAAACTCCGTTTCATAACATTCTTTTAATGAAATGTGCAACTTTGAAACAAAATCAGCTCTACTACTTGCGTAATTTGCTTCACGAATATTTGCACCAATTGAAGTAACTGAACGTTCTAATTGATTTGTTAAAGCATAGTGACCTTTGATTTTTTCACACAATTTAACTGTGTTTATTGCCAAATCCATTGATAAATCTGCAAGTTTATTCTCTTTCATAATATCGTCCTTTTAATGAAGTATTGCTACGCAATATGAAGTAACCTTGCGATTATGAAGTATTTATCTTTGATAAATATGAAGTAAAATAAATCCTTTCATATGCCGTAAGGCATACTTCATAGCGACGCAACTTCATATCCAACGGATACTTCATAAATCCCAAGGATTTATTTCATTGTAGAGAATCACACAGTGATTTTATACACAGTTCTTGTTTTCACTACCTCATCCTTATCAAACACACAATTATAGAAGCTTGGTGTGTTTGTAGCATTTGGATAATACTGTGTTTCAAGGCAGAAGCCACAACGGAAGTCCATTGGAGTATTATTCTTACCGATTTTGCCCTCAAGGAAGTTACCAACATAGAGCTGCATTCCTGGTAAGTCAGTAAGACAGTCAAGTCTTACACCATTAGGAGCAGTAACAGTAGCAGCAAGACGAAGATTTTTGTCATATCCGTTAATGCAGAAGTTGTGGTCATAGCCGTTACCTGCATCTAACTGCTCATAGTCCATACCGATATCTCTGCCGATAGTTTTTGGCTCACGGAAATCGAATGGAGTACCTGTTACATCTCTGATTTCACCTGTTGGCACAAGTCCCTCACCCATAGGAGTGAATGCGTCAGCATTTATGTAAAGTGTGTGGTCGAGAATGTCACCATTCTGGTAGCCTTTAAGGTTGAAATATGCGTGGTTAGTAAGGTTGAAAGCAGTCTTTTTGTCGGAAACTGCTGTGTAGTCCATAATTATTTCGTTTTTGTCTGTGAGAGTATATTTAACAGTAACTTTCTTGTTACCGGGGAAGCCCTCTGTACCATCAGCACTGAAATATGAGAATTCAACAGAGTCACTATCTACGATAATTGCATCCCATACTGCAGTTGAAAATTCTCCGTTACTGTGGAGAGTAACATCACCGTGAGTAGTTGTAACAGGAACTTTAACGCCGTCAATGGTAAGTCCACCTGCAGAAATTCTGTTAGCAACAGGACCTACTATCATACCCTGATAATCGTGACGATTCTGGAATCCGTCCATATCGTCAAAACCGAGTAACAAATCGATTTCGTTTTCATCCTTGTCTTTTACTAAAATGCTCTGTAAAGTAGCACCGTAAGTGATAAGGTTAATTTTCATATTATTGTTGTTTTCGATAAGGAAAGAGTCAACCTGTCTGCCGTCTTTTGTAACACCGAAAACTGATTTTGTAATGCTCATAAAACACACTCCAAACTATATAATGAAGTAAATCCTTGCGGATTTATGAAGTATCTTAAGGGATATGAAGTAGCGTTGCTATGAAGTATGCCTGACGGCATATTAAAGGATTTTCTTTACTTCATATTTTATCAACGATAAATACTTCATAATCGAAGATTACTTCATATTGTGTAGCAATATTTCATTTGATAAATATGTAATATACATAGAAATCTATATACCCAATAATTATATAACTTTAATGTGGTGAAGTCAACAGTATTTTAAGCGCAAAATGCAAAGCGAAAACAAACTCAAAATTATTTTTTTAACTTGAGGCATTGACAGATTAAAACAAAGTATGATATAATACATTTAACATTTAAGTTAAATGTTAAAGGAGTGAGTTTATGGGACTTCAGAATACATTAAAAGCCCTTTCCGACCCGGTGCGTAGAGAGATACTCAATATGCTTAAAAGTGGTCAGATGACAGCAGGGGAGATAACCGAAAAGTTCGACATAACAGGTGCTGCAATTTCCCGGCATTTGTCAGTTTTAAAAGAAGCCGACCTTGTCCGTGATAAAAGGGATGGAAAATTCATAATATATGAATTGAACGCATCCGTCCTTGAAGAAATTATGCTTTGGCTCAAAGATTTGAAAGGAGATGGTAATAATGATTAAGAAGAATTTACCAAAATTGATAATTACATCATTGATAACTCTCATACCAATACTTATTGGTCTTGTTTTGTGGGATAAATTGCCTGACCAAGTTCCTGTGCATTGGGATATAAATGGTGCAGTTGATGGTTATGCTAATAAAATGCAGGCAGTATTTTTGATGCCTTTAGTGTTGGTTGCGTTTCATTGGATTTGTGCTTTTGGAACATCTCTTGACCCTAAAAAGCATAATATTAACGATAAAATGTTTACTCTTGTTTTGTGGATTATTCCTGTTATATCTTTGCTTTGTAATTCAATGGTCTTTGCAACTGCACTTGGTCACAAGGTGAATGTTGAAATAATTATGCCACTATTTTTTGGTGCATTATTTATTGTAATCGGCAATTATTTTCCAAAATGCAAGCAGAGCTATACAGTAGGAATTAAAATTCCTTGGACACTTAATGATGAGGAAAACTGGAACAAAACACATCGTATGGCAGGCTTTCTCTGGGTAATAGGTGGTATTATAATAATGGCAACAGCATTTTTAGGTACATTCTGGCTTTTCTTTGTTGTGCTTATACCAATGGTAGTTGTCCCATTTGTTTATTCTTATGTTCTTTATAAAAAGAAAAATAAATAACAGTTTATAGGGGCGGAGCTTTTGCTCCGCTTTTATTTACACTTTGTATTCTGCACTTATTTGTTGACATCTTTTCAATCAATGGTATAATAATATAGTTAAAATGGGTATATATGTACTGATAATCACATTTGAAAGGTGGTAAATCCCATGGGCTATACAGTTGAAGACATCCTTAAAATAGCAAAAGATAAAAATATAAAGTTTTTGCGTTTGCAGTTTACTGACATTTTTGGTCAGATGAAAAATATCGCAATTACTGAAAATATGTTTGAAAAAGTTCTTACTGACGGTCAAATGTTTGACGGTTCATCAATCGAAGGATTTGTTCGTATTGACGAGTCAGATATGTACTTGAAACCTGACCTTGATACTTTCACGGTTCTCCCTTGGAAAGAGGGTACAGCACGAGTAATCTGTGACGTTTACGGTGCTGATAAGGTAACTCCATTCACAGGTGACCCTCGTTATGTTCTTCGTTCAGTAATCGAGGATGCAGCAAGTATGGGCTATTCAATCAATGTTGGTCCTGAATGTGAGTTTTTCCTTTTTAAGCTTGATGAACATGGCAGAGCAACAACAAAGACTAATGATGCTGTTGGATATTTCGATATTGGTCCTGCTGATGACGGTGAACAGTGTAGAAATGACATCTGTATTGCACTTCAACAGATGGATTATGAAATTGAAGCATCTCACCACGAATGTGCAGAAGGTCAGCACGAAATTGACTTTAAATTTGCCGAAGCACTTGATGCAGCCGACAAAGTTGTCACATTCAAGCACGTAGTTAAAACTTATGCTCGTCGTAACGGACTTCACGCAACATTTATGCCAAAACCACTTTACGGTGCAGCGGGTAACGGTATGCATACAAACTTGTCACTTATGAAGGATGGCAAAAATGCGTTCTATGACCCTGATGATAAATATGGA
>JAZNJX010000047.1:0-6275 GCA_045578245.1 Candidatus Fimenecus sp.
GGTTCATAAACTTTGCAAGCATAACGCCGCCGAAGGTGTCAACGATGAACGCAACAAGACCCAGACCCATAATGATGCCTGTTTCAAGGCGGAGGAACTCGTTGGCCGTCATTCTGGAAGCGATTGTGATGCCAAGGAAGATTGTGATAAGGTTAGCGAGAACCTTCTGTGCTGTTTCTGAAAGAGAATTAAGAACGCCGCATTCACGGATAAGGTTGCCGAACATCAGGAAACCGATAAGCGCAACCGCATCGGGAGCAACAAGACCGACGATGGCGGTGATAACGATGGGGAAAAGAATCTTTGTTCTCTTTGAAACGGACTTGCCTGTGTATGTCATTCTGATTTTTCTTTCAGCCTTTGTTGTGCAAAGTTTGATGAATGGTGGCTGGATAATTGGAACAAGAGCCATATATGAATATGCAGCAACCATAATTGCACCAAGATACTGAGATTCAAGTTTGTTAGCAACAACGATTGATGTAGGACCGTCAGCTGCGCCGATAATAGCGATTGAAGCAGCATCGTTGATTGGGAAGAACATTGATGCAAGGCAGAGTGTGAAGAAAATACCAAACTGAGCAAAAGCACCAAAAATCATAAGTTTAGGGTTTGAAAGAAGCGGACCGAAGTCAATCATCGCACCGATACCGATGAAAAGAATAAGTGGGAAGAGTTCGTTTGCGATACCTGCGTCAAAAAGTACAGACAAAGCTCCTTCTTGTTCTTCTCCGTTAACAATTTGTGTAATTGCACCTGAAATTGGGAGGTTTACAAGGATTGCACCAAAGCCCATTGGTAAGAGAAGTGTTGGTTCCATTTCCTTTTTGATAGCAAGGAAAATGAGAAGTCCGCCGATAGCCCACATGATAAGCATTTTAGGGTCAAAATAGTTTATCATGTCGCTGAACAGCAATTCTTTAAAACTGTTGAGTAATGCCATAATTTTCTTTCTCCTTCGTTTTTACATTCAATGGGAGCAAATAAAAAACCAATCTACTCCATTATAAATCATATTTTAACACAATTTAAATTATTTTCAATAGGAAAAATAGATAAAAGGAAACAGAAATCTGTTGAAAAAAGAGTGTATAAGTGATATAATTCTCCCATTCTTGATTTGGAGTGAAACTGATGTTCGGTCTAGGAACAATAATAAATACTCTTGCTGTTGTTGTAGGTGGTCTTATCGGACTGCTTTTCAAAAAGGGTATCAGCGAAAGATATGAAAAAACACTTATGTCTGCTTGTGGTGTTGCCACAATATTTATTGGTGTTACAGGCACTTTGCAGGGAATGCTCACTGTTGTTGACGGAAAAGTGGAAACTCAGGGTACAATGCTTCTGATTTTTTCACTTGTTATCGGTGGACTTGTAGGTGAGTTCATCAATATTGAAAAGCGTATGGATAGTTTAGGTGAAAAACTAAAAAAACTACTCCACGCTGAAAAAGATAACAAGTTTGTTGACGGATTTGTAAACACATCACTTATAATCTGCGTCGGTGCTATGGCTATTGTGGGTTCAATTCAGGACGGACTTACAGGGGATTACTCAATGCTTGTAGCAAAGGCAATTCTCGACCTTGTAATTGTTGTGATTATGACTTCGACTTATGGCTTGGGTGCAATATGTTCAGCTATTGCGATTTTTGTTTATCAAGGTGCTATTACATTGTTGGGTCACTTTGCAGGAAATATTATCAGTGCAGTGCTTATCGAATACCTCTCATATATCGGTTCAGCACTGATATTCTGTGTTGGTATCAACATTACCTTCGGCAAGAAAATCCGTGTAGGAAATCTTTTGCCTGCATTGTTGATTCCTGTTTTCTATGTTGCAGGACAATATGTTGCTGGAATATTGGGTTTATAAAAATTTGAGGGCAGACTAATAAAGTCTGTCCTTATTTTTATTGCATATAAAATTTTCTTGTGTTATCATATAATATATATCGGATTTTTGGGGGATAAGATGAAAAACTTACAATTGTTCATTGATATTTATGAAAAAAATTCAATATTAGTTGAACACAACTGTAATCAGAATGTAATGGTTGAAAACATCTCTTATAATTCAAGGGAAGTAACCCAGAATACTCTGTTTTTCTGCAAAGGTGCACATTTTAAGGAACAGTTTTTATGTGACGCACTAAACAAGGGTGCTGTTGCATATGTTTCGGAAAAGAAATATGATGTTGACGCACAATGTATTCTTGTTTCGGACATAAGAAAATCCCTTTATTTGTCTGCGAATTTCTTTTACGATAACGCATGGGACAAGCTTAATCTAATCGGTATCACAGGTACAAAGGGAAAAAGTACGACTGCATACTATATTAAATATATACTTGACGAATATCTAAAAGCAAATGGTGAAAAAGAGAGTGGACTTGCATCCACACTTGAAATTTATGACGGTATTGTCCGTAAACCGAGTACGCTTACAACTCCCGAGCCTTTTGAATTACACAAGCATTTTGATAATGCTGTAAAGAGTCAGACAGATTTCTTTACAATGGAGGTTTCTTCGCAGGCGTTAAAGTATGGCAGGACAGAGGGTGTTCACTTTAAAATCGGTTGTTATCTCAATATCGGTATTGACCATATAAGCGCTGTTGAACATCATGATTTTGAAGATTATTTTACTTCAAAAATGAAGCTGTTCACTCAATGCGATACAGCAATTATCAATCTCGACTCGGACCTTAGTGAAAGAGTGGTTGAATATTCAAAGAGAGCGAAAAGAGTTGTTACATTCAGCACGAAGAATCCACAAGCTGATATTTATGGCTACAATATTCACAAGGACAATTCAGAAACGGTCTTTTCAGTTAAGACTGATACTTTCGAAAACGAATTCAGACTCTCAATGCCTGGTCTTTTCAATGTAGAAAATGCCCTTTGTGCAATTGGTGTGGCATATGTTATAGGAATTTCCCCTGAGTATATTTGCAATGGTCTTTACAAGGCAAAAACAGCAGGACGAATGGAAACATATGAAAGTGAAGACAAGAAAATTGCTGTGATTGTTGACTATGCTCACAACAAACTGAGCTTTGAAACGATTATTTCCTCAATGAGAAAGGAATATACTGATAGACCGATTTCCATTCTTTTCGGTTGTCCCGGCAACAAGGCTCTTATCCGACGAAAGGATATGGGTGAAGTCAGTGGAAAAATGGCAGACTTTATTTATGTTACTGAAGATGACCCTGCGGAAGAACGGATTGAGGACATTTGTAACGAAATTGCAGGTCATATTGAAAATGTCGGTGGAACAGGTAAATACAAAATTATTCATGACCGAGAGACGGCAATTAAAACTGCAATTGAAGATGTAAAGGATACTGCAGTTATCATCCTTGCGGGAAAAGGTGCTGAAACTCATCAAAAACGAGGTCTTGTTTCTGAAGATTACGCTTCCGATGCTGTTTTGGCAAAGAGATATTTAAAAGAATATGACGAGAGGCAGGGTAAATAAAATGGATATTAAAAAAGTAGTAAAAACAGGCAAGAGAATTACAAAGGTTATTCCTTTTGTAACTGCGGCAATCAGTATTGCAACATTAGCCCTTGCCAAATATGAGGAAAAACAAGGAAATTACTCAAGGGAATTTTCTGAGGTTGAAAATGAAATGAAAACAAAAATTGAAGAGGTGAAAAAAGGATAATGGCAAAGAAAAAGTCGATTTTCGGAACAGCTCTGGGTTATGGTATCGGTGCTATCGGTCTTGACTTGAGCTACGGTATGTTCTATTCATACCTTTCATATTATCTTTCAAGTGTGCTTGGGTTGGAAGAAGGCTTTCTGCTTCTCATAACCCCTCTTGCACGTATCTGGGACGGAATTAACGACCCGATGATGGGTACAATTGTTGACAATACAAGAACAAAGTTTGGTAAATACAGACCTTGGATTTTAATTGGTGCTTGCTGTAATGCAGTTGTGCTTTTCCTTTTATTCACATCCTTTGGTATGAGTGGACTTCCACTTTATATTTACATAGGTGTTATGTATGTTGCCTGGGGTATGACAAACACAATGGCCGATATTCCATATTGGTCAATGGTGCCATCCTTCACAAGCGAAGAAAAAGAGAGAAATCTTGTGGCAACTGTTGCTCGTTCATTCTCAGGTATCGGTCAGGGAATTATCTCAATTCTTACTCCGATTATCTGTCCTTTGCTTTCAAGTGGTATTACTGATGCAAAGGGTTATAGCGCAAGTGGTTTCTCACGTTGGGCAGGAATCTGTGGTATTGCACTTGTTTTCTTTGCTCTTACCTGTGTGCTTATAACAAAGGAAAAGAATGTTTTTTATGGCGAGAAAAAGAAATTCAGCTTAAAACAAATTTTTGACGTTATCAAGAGTAACGACCAGTTGGTAGTGTTTATCGTATTTGCTATGCTTTCAAATGCAGGTTGGTATCTCACAAGCTCAACTGCTGTTTATTATTTCACAGACACATTGGGTGACCCTACATTACAGTCGCTTTTCCAGACAATCGGTACTGTTGGTTCGGTTTTAGGTCTTTTAGTTGTGCCTGTGCTTACAAAATGGTTCTCAAAGCGTCAGACATATACAATTTCACTTGTAACTGCTATTGTGGGTTATGGTCTTATGCTTATAACAGGACCTATTTTAAATCTTAATGTTGTGGTTATGGACGTTTGCTATATTCTCGCATCCGTTGGTGTTTCTTCAATGTTCGTGTCACAGACAATTTTCCTTGCAGACATTGTTGATTATGGTGAATTCAAGAACGGTGAAAGAAACGAAAGTATCACTTTCTCAATGAAAGGCTTCTTGCAGAAGATGGCATACACAATGCAGACAATCGTACTTTTCGGTGGTCTTGGCATTATGAATTATAATGAACAGATTATGACAAGTGTTGGTCTTAACGACACAACAAAAACAGGTATTGGTGTAATCTGCTTCGGTGTACCAATGCTCTTCTTCACAGCATCACTCATTGTATTCCGTAAGAAATTTAAGGTTTATGGTGAACTTGCAGACAAAGTTCACGATTATATTATTGAGAAACGTGCGTCAGGTGAATAATTATGGCAGATTTGAAGTTTTATCAGATAACAGACCTGCATCACTATGCCCTTGAACTTGGTACAGAGGGAAAGGCCTTTGAGAAAATCTGTCTTTCCGACCAGAAATGCCTTGCAGAAACGGGTGCAATAATTGATGCTTACTTCGACAAAATCATTGAAGACACAGAAACAAATATCGTTCTCATTACAGGTGATGTTACCTGTAATGGAGCAAAGGAAAGTCACTTTGATTTAATTCCAAAATTGCAGAGACTTAAGGAGGCAGGTAAAAAGGTTTACCTCACAACGGGCACTCACGATTATTATATGGAAAATGGTAATGGTACCGGTAAGGCTGAAAAATGCGTTGGTGATGAACTTTTAACTGCTACTCGTACAGAGCGTGATGAGCTTTTAGAGATATATAAGGATTTTGGAATTTCCGAAGCAATTTCATTACATAAACCAAGCCATTCATACTGCGTACGGTTGCAGGAGGGTTACAGATTGCTCTGTCTTAATGATGATGGTGACGAATTCTTCTGTGGTTATTATGATGACTGTCTTGAATGGATAAAGGAGCAGATTGACGACGCAAAGGCAAATGGAGATTATATTTTTGCAGTAACTCATCATCCTGTGTTGCCACCAAGTCCTATTTATCCGCTTTTCAGCCGTCGTGATATGCTTGGTGATTTTGAAAAGACATCGGAATTCCTTGCAGATAATGGTGTTAAGTTTGTTTTTACAGGTCATACTCATATGATGAATATTGCGAAAATGACCACTCCAAAAGGCAATGATTTTTATGATATTAACACTTGCTCAGCGGTTGGCTACCCTAACGCTATGAGAAAAGTGGTTATGACGGATACAGAAGTTCAAGTTGATAGCGTAAAAATCGACAATTTCGACTGGGATTTAAAGGGTATGACTGTTGATGAATATACAAAAGTGAATTTTCAGGAATTTCTCAATGCAATTTTCGATTCAATGGCTTATGATATTCCTAAACTTGCAGAGCTTTCAACCTCATTCAGCAAGTCGGAGGCCAAGCGGTCTTAGGAAGACAAGCAAGTTGTTCAACTCCTTGGCTCACAGAACGACATGGCTACGATCCGACTTGATGAATATACAAAAGTGAATTTTCAGGAATTTCTCAATGCAATTTTCGATTCAATGGCTTATGATATTCCTAAACTTGCAGAGCTTTCAACCTCATTCAGC
>JAZNJX010000048.1:0-8847 GCA_045578245.1 Candidatus Fimenecus sp.
GAAATCAGGAAGAGCATGATTAAGAGCTGTAATACCTGTTGAACGCATACCAGCCTGTGCAAATGCTGCTGAGTCAGTAGCACCACCAAGTGGAGGAACTACACCCTTACCACACTTAATACCAAGTTCCTGACAAGCTTCAACATATAAATCTGAAACATCCTTATCAACTTTAACAGTCGCATTAAGGTCACGATAGTTTGCTTGCATATATTCAGGCTGTGTAATTGTATCATATGAATAAACGAATGTTGGAACATCGTTGAATTCATGAGCATGAGCTTCACACCATGCTTTTGCACCACGAAGACCAGCTTCTTCAGAACCAGTAAGAACAACACCGATTTCTGTGTTTTCAAGTTCAATACCTTCATCTTTAAGTGCTTTGAGAATAGCAATACCAATATAGCAACCTGAAAGGTTATCATTAGCACCGTCAACAATCTTATTTCTATTCCACATAAAGTAAAGACCAAACCAGAATGGAACAAAAACAAGACCAATAAGACCAAGTTTTGTAACAAGTTCTTCAGGGATTACACCTGCTACATTTGCAATTGCAATACCGAGTGTATAGAATGCACCAAGGAAACAAAGCATCATATGAATGTCGAAGCCAAGATATGTAAACATATACTTAAATGGCCACTCCCAAGCACCATCAGGGTGACCGTTGAAGATGATTCTTCTCTTCACCTCACCTGTTGGCTTTTTGAAGCCTGCTGCATTATGACCGATTTTTTCTTTAAAGAATTTGTCAACTGTTTTCTTATAAAGACCGAACTGTAATACACAAAGTGTAAGTCCAAGAATAATAAATACAATTGAAAGTGCAGGAACAAAGAAATATGATGCTAGAGCCAAGAAGCAAAATGTAATTGTGAAATATATCCAACCAAAGAATGAGCCTGGATTTTCTTTAAATTCATCTACATAAGTTGTTTCACAACCTAATTCCTTCAACTGCTCAGCCATATACTCACAAGCTTGCTGTTCACCTTTTGAGCCAGGACCTCTTTTCTCAAACTTTGTGCAAATATGAGTGATTTCATCAATCATAAATTGAGCAGCAGAGTCTTTTTTATCAATTACCTTTTTTAAATCCATAGAGATTCCCCTTCCAAAAATTATGAAAATATTTTATCATATGATATTTAAAAATGCAATAAGAAAACACACATTGTGTCAATTATTTAATCGAAAAAAGAAAAAGACTTCAAAATGAAGTCTTTTTCTGGTGCCGGTGACCGGGGTCGAACCGGTACGGTATCGCTACCACTGGATTTTGAGTCCAGCACGTCTGCCAATTCCATCACACCGGCAATTAATTGACTTTGATATTATATGAAATTCGCAACTAAAAGTCAATAGGCAACTCGAACTTTTTTAAAACAATCCACGCCATTTCTCACTTCTTCTGAATGAGAAAAAGTCATCACCATTGCCAATTATAATATGGTCATCAAGTTTCATTCCGAGTGATTTAAGCAACTCTACCATAGATACTGTCGCATTGATATCTGCTCTTGATGGTGCAACTACACCAGATGGATGATTATGAACCAAAATAATATTTGAAGCATTGTATTTGTAAGCTAACTCAATAATTTTACGATTATTTATAGGTGCAGCATTAACAACACCCGAACTTATCTGTTCAAAACACAATACTCTTAATGATGAGTCAAGACAAAGAAGATATAATTGTTCCTCTGTTACACCTTTAAAATATTTTGAAACATATTTAGCAACAAGCTCACATGTATTTAAAACAATTTCTTTATTGTTTACTTTATCAACTTCATACTTTTTAAATAGTTCAGGCATAAGTTTAATAAGAGTTGCTGTTTTCTCACCAATGCCTTTTACTTTGCACAGCTCATCAAAACTTGCATCAAAAACAGATGAAAGTGAGCCGAAAGTATTAATAAGTGCGTGTGCTTCTTCATTGGTATCCTTCATAGGAATACTAAAAAATAAAAGCAATTCCAGAACATTATGTGGTTCAAAACCTTCAAGACCATCTTTGAGAAATCTTTGTCTTAGTCTTTCTCTATGTCCCTCGTGCACATTCTTAGTTTCAATTTTTTCGTGTAATTCAGGAGCTTTTGACACCATCCTACTTAAACACCCTTTTTATGTATTTTTGCCATCTATAAATATATATTGTAACCAATCTTGTTAGCATAATATCGTACAACACAAACAAAACATTACCTGCAAGCAACAACCCAGGCATTGCGTATTTCCCAAAGCCCTCTAAATCATCGAAAGTAATCATAAAAATTTTTGAAACAACAAAATATGATACAACCATCGATACATTAAATATGGCATATTTTACAACCCAGCCTAAAACTTTCCTTGTATGTTTTTCAATAAAACTTTTTATAATTGGATAATATCCAAAGAAAGCAACATACATAATTGCCGCTTCCTTATTACCCAACAAAAGCATTGAAATTATTGATATTGCAAGATATTCAAGCCAAGCAAAGCCCGACCCAAATTCAATAACAAGAACCATAAGAAATGCACCGGTTATCATTGGAATCGCATAAACAAGGCTTGTAGTAACACCTGCAACAAGCATAAGTAGCAATGACAGTGCTGCAATTACACCACCAAGCGCAACCTTAAATGAAAGTAATTTTCTATTCTTCATATTAACAACACGGAATCAAATCCCCACCACAACATTCGCAACAGCAGTCAGCACAAAGAAGAGCTGAACAAACATCACAAGCACCAGTATCAGACCCTTTTCGTGATGTTCTGTAACCGCCATTAGCGTTATTATTCATAGCATTATATGCATTTGCGTACTCAAAATTATCGGGTTCCATAGAAGATGCTGTTTTATAGTGACGTAAAGCCTCATTAAGCCAGCCTCTGCGTTGGAAAATCAAACCTTTAAGATAATGCCATTCAGCATTCTGCATCTGAGATGGTACACCATTCAAAATTGTCTCAGCATCATCCAATCTACCTGTATTGATGCAATTACGAACATCAGCAAACTGTGTATTATTATAATAGCTTTGATTGTTCGTATTACTACTTTGAGTATAGGCAGATGTTCCACGAAGTTCATTTAAAATATAATCATAAGCAGAGTCAAGTTCTCTCATTTTGTTAGTTCTTTCGTTATCTGAAAGATTCGACTGGTTAATTTCATGCGCAATTTTTCTGTACGCATCCATTATATCTTTTTCTGTTGCATTTCTGCTTACGCCAAGAAATTCATAAGGGTTATTCACTCTTTACACCTCCATGTTTATTCTTTATCTTTTCCAATTGAAAATTCAAACCATCGTAGATTACATTTTCAATTATCGGCTTAAAATCATATAATTCTTGTTGATTCAATATATTAGCCAATTCACTAATTGACAGATTTATTGTCTGGGAAGCATCATTAATCAAATGTTCACAGTTTCTGAAGGGATTGAATGATGCTGCTTTCATATCATCAGAATAATCATCAAAGGCATCTAAAAAGTATACTACTCTGCCAAGGTGGTAGCCAAAATTATATGAACCATTTTCATCTTGTTCATTATATGAAAATAATTTACCAAGAATATTTGCAGTATTGTGAACTGACAAATCCAGTGATGATTTTTCGCATTTTTCAACCTTAAATTGTGCAGTCATACCATCTTCAACAATACTGAATATGTCGGGATATTTTTTCTTTGCCTTATTTTTAATAAAAGCAAAATATGGGTAAATCAAATATAAAAGAATTCTTTTAACAAATCTACTATCGTGAAGATTGTCCACTAATTTAAAATATGCAAGAATTACTGTAATTGTACTTGCTAATTTATAAATATCACTATCACAAGTGATTTTCATACACTTTTTAGCTGGATTAAAACTGCAACGGGATTGTTTTGCATATATTTTATTTTGTGTAAGTGCCATTTTATACATCACAAAAAATGCACCATCATAACTTAATAAAAAACGTGACAAAAGACCATATTCCTTGCCCATTTCTTTGCAGAGAGTACAGTAAATGCCTTTATAGGCCTCAAACTCTTTAATTTTAAGTTCAGGTTTATATACAGTTACATATCCGAACATAAATTATCTTTTAATCCCCTTTAATACTGTTCTTGCAACATAAGGTTTATTCATTGTGTAAATATGAATTCCGTTAACTCCGTTTGATTGTAAATCATTGATTTGTTTAATCGCAAATTCAAGACCTGCTTTTTCCAGTTCTTCTGGTTTATCTCGATATTTATCTAAAAATCCTTTTACCTCATCAGGCAATTTAGTACCGGAAAGGCCAATTATTCTGTCAATCTGTTTGATATTTGTAATAGGCATAATTCCTGCAAAAACTGGGGCAGAAATGCCTTTTTTACGGACTTTATCCATAAATGAAAAGAAGATGTCGTTATCATAGAAAAGCTGCGTAATAAGAAAATCTATGCCACAATCAACTTTATTCTTCAGATTATCAATATCTTTTTCTAAACTATTACATTCAGGATGACATTCTGGATAACAAGCACCACCGATATCAAAATATCCATATTCTTTTATATTACTTATAAGTTCAGAAGCATATGTGTAGTATTCCCCTTGTGGCTTTTCAAAACCTTGTGGGATATCACCTCGCATAGCAAGGATATTATCAATATGATTTTCTTTAAGAGTATCTAGAATATTGTCAATCTGTTCTTTTGGTGTTGATGCGCAAGTTAGATGTGCTAACGCAGTTGTATCAAGTCGATTTTTGATGAGTGATGCAATCTTTGTTGTGTATTGGCTTGTGCCACCACCTGCACCATATGTAACACTCATAAAATCAGGATTAAATGCAGCTAATTCACGAACTGACCACTCAATACTGTCAAATGCAGAGTCATTTTTTGGAGGAAAAACCTCAAATGAAACAAGCTGGTCTTTAACCATTAATTTTTCTGTTATCCTCATACTAAATCACCGAGAATATAATATCATAATCATATTTTTTTAGCAATAGAATGGTTGTTTATTTACATATAATTTACAAAAATAGCAAAAGGGACGATGTGAGCACCGTCCCTTACAATTAGTATTCACATGTGCCGTTACTTTGTATGAATCTCATACAGTGACCTAATATCATAGGAGCTTCGGTAGATGTAACACAAAGCTCTTTTAAGATTTGCAGTGCATTATCAACATTATAATTCATAGTTACACACAAATTACACGCGTACATTTTAACTCTTTCATCTTCGTGTTGTAATAATCTATCAAACAAGTCAGTATCATTTGCTTCTATTATTTCCTTTTCAAGAAGCAATAATTTTTTCATTGCTCTATTATGTGCTCTAACCTTTGATTTGTTACCATAATCATCGTTATTCAAAATCAAACGTGTAGCATATTTGACATATTCATCATAATAATCTTTCATAAGAACACTCTTTCATTAAATATTCTAATGTCACCTCACGGTGACATCTCCCCTTTCAGGGGAGACGAGAGACCCCACCCTACCGTTGTTTATTTACTTTTTTATAAACAATTTACTTGCATTAATGATTTCTTCATTTGTGACTTTACCTGTTGAAGTTGCATTTACTGTTTTTTCTGCTTCGGTAGTTAAGTCACTATATGGTGTATTGAGTTTGCTGTTTACATAGTCTGCAAGGCTAATGCCATTGAAGATTGCATTTTGCATTCTCTTATTACCATATTTATCGAAGAATGTACCATTTTCATAATATGGTGAAGTTTCTATTGCATTATGGTTATTGCCATTATACTGTGGAATGTTAAGTTTTGAAATCGCATAGTAGTTTGCATCGGTTTCTTTCGCAGTTGTGAAGATTTCTTTATTATTTTCTTCTGCATATTTTTTAAGAACAAATGCAGTTTCTGTTGAAACTTTTCCACCAATTACGATTGTATCAGGGTTGAGTAATGCATCAAAATCAATTGTATTTTTCTTCTCGTTAAGGACACCGAAACGACCACCCTTACAGATAATTCCGTTACCAACAGGTAATGCACGTGTAACTGTTGAGCCAATGTAACGATAGTCAATATCACAAAGATTTGAACAGTTTGTGCAGATGCTCTTAATTGAGTTTTCTTTAACCGGAACACTCTTTGTGAATGCAGTTTTTTCACGCAATGCACCTGTTGGACAGAGTGCAACACACTGACCACAAGCAATACATTCTGTTTCTCTGAGGTGTTTACCCAATTCAGGCTCAACAAGAGTATTGAAACCTCTATTTATAAGACCGATTGCAGATTTACCCATAACCTCTTCACAAACTCTTACACAAAGACCACAGAGAATACATTTATCTGTATTTCTTGCGATTAAATCATTTGCATTTTCCTGATTTCTGTTGTGCTTCTCCCCTGCAAATCTTGATGGTTTAACATCATAATCATTTGCATAAGAAATAAGTTTACATTCAAAATAGTCGTGGCAACCACATTCGAGACAACGATTAGCCTCTTTCTTTGCCATTTCTTCGCTGAAACCAAAATTAACTTCCTTGAAATTTGTTTTTCTTTCAGCAGGAGCCATATGTGGCATTTTTGCTCTTGAAGATTTTTCGAACTTTGTATAGTCGATTTCTTTGTTATCACGCTCAACATAATATGGCTTTTTATAACCTACTGATTCACCATTTAAATATCTGTCAATTACAACTGATGCTTTTTGTGCCTCACCAATTGCAGCGATTGCAATATCAGCACCCTTATTTGTAGCATCACCTACTGCAAATACTCCGTCAAGTGATGTTGTAAATCTGCTTTCATCAGCAGAGATTGTATTTTTACGAGTTGCTTTAAGTGTTTCAAATCCGTTGAGATTTGGATACTGACCGATGGCCATAATTACAGAATCAAGTTCGACTTCTTCAGTTTCGCCCTCAATTGCAACAGGTCTTCTTCTGCCACTTTCGTCAGACTCTCCAAGCTCCATTTTCTGCAAGATTACACTATTGAGCTTACCATTTATACCTGTAAATTCAATAGGGTTAGTAAGGTATTTATAGATAACACCTTCTTCCTCTGATTCAAGGATTTCCTGAGGGTCAGCAGGCATTTCGTCCTTTGTTCGACGGTAAATAACATATACATTTTCTGCACCAAGGCGAACTGCAACACGACAAGCATCCATTGCAGTGTTACCGCCACCACAAACAGCTACATTTTTACCTATTTCAGGCTTGTTTCCAAGGGCAACCTCACGAAGAAAGTCTATTCCACCCCATACACCATCCAACTCTTCACCCTTAACACGCATTTTACTGCTATTCCAAGCACCAATTGCAACAAGTGTAGCATCAAAATCGTTTTTGATTTGCTCAAACGAATTATCTTTACCGATATTCACATTATTATTGAGTGTAACACCCATATCTTCAATGAGTTTAATTTCTTTATCTAAAACTGCTTTTGGAAGACGATATTCAGGGATACCATAACGAAGCATACCACCCATTTTTGGCATCTGTTCAAAAATCGTTACATTATGACCTTGTTTACGAAGGAAATACGCAGCAGTAAGACCTGCCGGTCCGCCACCTATAATTGCAACAGTTTTATTTGTGTCAGGCTCAATTTCAGGAATAAATGTATCGCCCAATAAGTCCATATCTCCAACAAACCCCTTAAGAAAAGCTATTGAGATAGGTTCGTCAACATACTGTCTGCGACAATTTTTCTCACAAGGATGCGGGCAAATTCTGCCGATTGATGCAGGAAGTGGCAATTTCTCTTTTATGAGTTTTACCGCCTCTTTGTATTCGCCATTTGCAATAAGTCCAACATATCCCTGACAGTCTGTACCGGCAGGACAAGCCTTACTACATGGTGCAACACAGTCACCTGTATGGTCAGATAGAAGAAGTTCAAGAGCAACCTTTCTTGATGCTTTTACTCTTTCCGTCTGAGTATGTACTACCATACCATCACTTACTTTAGTTGAACAAGCACGAAGAAGCTTTGGAATACCCTCAACCTCAACAGTACAAAGTCCACAAGCACCATAAAGCTCAACTCGTCCATCATAACAGAGATTAGGAATCTTAATACCATTCTGTGTAGCGACATTGAGTATTGTAGAACCTTCTTCAGTTATTATTCTTTTACCATCTATAGTTAATGTGATACTCAATTATTTCACCTCCACAGCATTGAATTTACATACTGATTTACAATTACCACACTTTATACATTTATCCATATCAATAATATGTGGATTCTTAACAGTACCACTGATTGCGTTTACAGGACATTTTTTAGCACACAATGTACAACCTTTACAAGCTTCAGCATTAATCTCATAACGAAGAAGATTTATGCATTCGTGTGCAGCACATTTTTTTTCGGATATATGCTCAATATATTCGTTCTTAAAGTATTTAAGTGTTGTAAGTACAGGGTTTGGTGCAGTCTGACCAAGACCACAAAGTGCACCATCTTTAATAGCAAGGCAAAGCTCTTCAAGTAATTCAATATCGTCTTCCTTACCGTTACCTTCTGTAATGCGAGTAAGAATTTCAAGCATTCTCTTTGTGCCAAGACGACAATGAACACATTTACCACAAGATTCTTTTGCAGTAAAGTCAAGGAAGAAACGAGCCATTTCTACCATACAAGTGCTATAGTCCATTACAACCATACCACCTGAACCCATAATTGCGCCTGTCTGTGACAACGCCTTATAGTCAATCACAGTATCAAGTAATTCTTCAGGGATACAGCCACCTGACGGACCACCCATCTGGACTGCTTTAAATTTCTTGTTATTTTTAATGCCACCACCAATGTCAAAGATAACATCACGGAGAGTTTTTCCCATTGGTATTT
>JAZNJX010000049.1:0-1708 GCA_045578245.1 Candidatus Fimenecus sp.
GATGCAGGGATTATGATTAGTGCATCCCACAACCCTTGTGAATATAACGGCATTAAGATTTTTCAGTCAAACGGTTATAAATTACCTGATGAACTTGAAAATGAAATTGAAGCAATCATTCTTGATAATGCTGGGGAGATTCCAACACCAATCGGTGGTGGGGTAGGTAAAGCTAAAAGAAAATCAGATGCAATCAATGATTATATTGAGCATCTTCTTTCTGCTACAAATATGAGTTTTAAGGGCTATAAAATTGCACTTGATTGTGCTAATGGCTCGTCAAGTGTTTCAGCAGAAGAAGTTTTCACTCGTCTTGGTGCAGAAGTTGTTGTTATCAGTGCAGAGCCTGATGGTGTGAACATCAATAAAAACTGTGGTTCAACTCATCTTGAAAATCTTCAGAAATGTGTCGTTGAAAATGGTTGTGATTTAGGTTTTGGATTTGACGGTGACGCTGACAGAATGTTAGCAGTTGACCATACTGGTGCAGTTGTTGATGGTGATAAGTGTATCGCAGTTTGTGCAAAGCATATGAAGCAGTTGGGCAAACTTAAAAAGGATACTGCTGTTGTTACTGTTATGAGTAATATGGGCTTCTTCAAATTCTGTGAAGAAAATGGAATTAAATGCGAAAAGACAAAGGTTGGTGACCGTTATGTTCTCGAAAATATGAGTGCTAACGGATATAGCATCGGTGGTGAACAGTCAGGTCACATTATTTTCTTGCAGTATGCAACAACAGGTGACGGACAGCTTTCTGCAATTCAGTTACTTGCAGTTGTAAAAGATACAGGCAAAACACTTAAAGAACTGGCAAGTGAAATGGAAGTTTATCCACAGGTGCTTATCAATGTTCGTGTGTCTAACTTTGGTAAAGCACAGTTCCAAAAAGATAAAGAAGTACAGAATGCAATCAAGCAGGTTGAAAAAGAGCTTGGTGATGAGGGAAGAATTCTTGTTCGTCTTTCAGGTACAGAACCACTTGTTCGTGTAATGCTTGAAGGTAAAGATTACGATAAAATTAAGGAATTGGGCGAAAGTGTCGCTCAGGTTGTAAGAGAAAGGTTAGTATAAAATGCGAGTTGCCGATAATTGGAAAGATTATGAACTTATTGACTGCTCCTGCGGTGAAAGACTTGAGCGATGGGGGAATATTACTTTAATTCGTCCCGACCCTCAGGTTATATGGAAAACAGAAAAGAAAAATCCTCTTTGGAAAAAGGCTGATGCTGTGTATCACCGTTCACAATCGGGTGGTGGTCAATGGGAAATAAGAAATAAAATTCCTGATTTTTGGACTATCGGATACCGTGATTTGACTTTTAATATTAAAACAATGGGCTTTAAGCATACTGGACTTTTTCCTGAACAAGCAACAAATTGGGATAAGGTGGCAGATATTATCAAAAATGCAGACCGAGAAGTAAAAGTTTTAAATTTGTTTGCTTATACGGGCGGTGCTACGATTTCAGCACTCAAAGCAGGTGCTTCTGTTTGCCACGTTGATGCATCAAAAGGAATGACACTCTGGGCAAAGGAAAACGCAGTGAGTTCAGGTGTTGCTGATAAGTCTGTGCGTTGGATTGTCGATGATTGTATCAAATTCGTTCAGCGTGAAATCCGACGCGGTAATAAATATGATATAATCATTATGGACCCGCCGTCTTATGGCAGAGGTCCGGGTGGTGAGGTCTGGAAACTTGAAAAC
>JAZNJX010000050.1:0-42544 GCA_045578245.1 Candidatus Fimenecus sp.
CGACAACCACATCTATCAGGGCAACGAGCTGGGCATCGACCCCAGACGTATCACCTGGAGACGCTGCGTTGACATGAACGACAGACAGCTCCGTTTCGTTGTGGACGGTCTTGGCGGTAAGGCAAACGGTACACCCAGAGAAGACGGCTACGACATCACAGTTGCTTCCGAAATTATGGCTGTTCTCTGCCTTGCTTCCGATGTTATTGACCTTAAAAACAGACTTGCAAAAATTATTGTAGGTTATACATACACAGGTGCACCTGTAACTTGCGGCGAGCTGAAGGCTCAGGGAGCTATGGCTGCTCTTCTGAAGGACGCTCTTAAGCCCAACCTCGTTCAGACACTTGAGCACACACCTGCTCTTGTTCACGGCGGTCCTTTCGCAAACATTGCTCATGGATGTAACAGTATCACAGCTACAAAGCTTGCTATGAAGCTTGCTGATTATGTAGTTACAGAAGCAGGTTTCGGTGCTGACCTCGGTGCTGAAAAATTCCTTGACATCAAGTGCCGTTATGCAGGTCTTAAACCTGAATGTGTTGTAGTTGTTGCTACTATCCGTGCTCTTAAATACAATGGTGGAGTTGCTCGTGCGGACTTACAGAATGAAAATGTTGAAGCACTTAAAGCTGGTATCGTAAACCTTAAAACTCATATCGAAAATATGAGAAAATACAATGTACCTGTTGTTGTTGCAATCAACAAATTCCACACTGATACAGAAGCAGAAATCGCTTACATCAAGGAGTTCTGCGAAGAAATGCAAGTGCCGGTTTCCCTTGCAGAAGTTTTCGCTAAAGGTGGAGAAGGCGGTATGGACCTTGCAGAAAAGGTTTGTGCGGTTATCGACGAAGGCAAAGCAGACTTCCAGCCTCTTTATGACGAAAAACTTTCAATTAAAGAAAAGCTCAACACAATAGCAAAAGAAATTTACCGTGCAGATGGCGTAATCTTTACAGTAGCTGCTGAAAAAGCAATTAAGGAAATTGAATCCCTTGGTCAGGACAAGCTTCCTGTTTGTGTTGCTAAGACACAGTATTCACTTTCAGATGACCCAACAAAGCTTGGTAAACCTGAAAACTTTGTGATGACGGTACGTGAAGTTAAACTCAGCGCAGGTGCAGGCTTCATAGTTTGCCTTACAGGTGACATTATGACAATGCCAGGTCTTCCAAAAGTTCCTGCAGCATATAAAATTGATGTGGACGCTGACGGCAAAATCGACGGTTTGTTCTAATTCTTTTTGGCATATTTTCCGTGATACTGCGTTGTGAAATCTCGAAATATCCTCATATTCCTTCGATGCCACGCCTTGTCTGACGAAAAATCCGCTCAAAAATAAAGTGTTCTATTAAAATACAAATTGTAAAGTTGTTATTCGGCTCCCTTTAACGAGGGAGCTGTTATTTTGCATTTTGCCTTTTGCACTTTGCATTTTTTATTGACATTCAACCTATATAATTGTATAATTTATAGGATAATTTTTATATAATAGGAGTAGTCTGTATGAAATGGACAGGTCTTAATGAATTAAGAGAAAAATACCTTGCATTTTTTGAAAGCAAAGACCATTTGCGTCTTCCAAGCTTTTCACTCGTACCTCAGGGAGATAAGAGTATTCTTCTCATCAATGCAGGTATGACACCAATGAAAAAATATTTTACAGGAGAAGTAACACCACCAAAAAATCGTGTTACAACCTGTCAGAAATGTATTCGTACACCTGATATTGAGAATGTTGGTAAAACTGCTCGTCACGGAACATATTTCGAGATGCTCGGCAACTTCTCATTCGGTGATTATTTCAAGCACGAAGCAACTGCATGGGCATGGGAATTCTTTACAAAGGTTCTTGAAATCCCTGAAGAATTGCTTTATGTCAGCGTTTATCTTGAAGATGATGAAGCTTATGACATCTGGACTAAAGAGGTTGGCGTTGACCCATCACATATGGTGCGTTTTGGTAAAGAGGATAACTTCTGGGAGCATGGTGCAGGTCCTTGTGGTCCTTGTTCAGAAATTTATTTTGACCGTGGCCCTGATAAAGGCTGTGGTAGTCCTGATTGTAAAGTGGGTTGCGAATGCGACCGATTTATAGAAGTTTGGAACCTTGTTTTCACACAATTTGAAAATGACGGTAACAATAATTACACTCGTCTTGCAAATCCTAATATTGATACAGGTATGGGTCTTGAAAGACTTGCTTGCATTATGCAAGATGTTGACAATCTTTTCGAGGTTGATACAGTTCAGAATATTATGAAGCACATTATTGATATCTCAGGTATTGAATATCATAAGGATGCTAAAAAGGATATTTCACTTCGAGTTATCACTGACCATATCCGTAGTACAACATTTATGGTTTCTGACGGTGTTCTTCCATCTAACTCAGGTCGTGGATATGTTCTTCGTCGTCTTCTTCGTCGTGCTGCTCGTCACGGAAGACTTATCGGTATTGACAGACCATTCCTCAGTGAAGTTTGCGAAACTGTAATCAAGGAAAATGCAAATGCATATCCAAACCTTGTTGAAAAACAGGATTACATTAAGAAAGTTATCGCAATGGAAGAAGAAAGTTTCTATAAGACAATTGATAGTGGTTTAGGACTTCTTAATGAAATGATGGCAAACTCAAAAGATGGTGTTCTTTCAGGTGAAGATGCCTTCAAGCTTCAGGATACATTCGGTTTCCCAATTGATTTGACAAAAGAAATCGTTGCAGAAAACAATATGACTGTTGACGAAGATAAATTCAGAATTCTTGTTGAAGAAGCAAGAATGAAAGCGAAGTCTGTTAAGCGTGACGGTGCAGAAACTGACTGGAGAAATACCGGTGTTTCGTTTAAGGATATTGCAAAAACAGAATTTACTGGATACGAAGAGAATGACACAGAAGCAACTGTTGTAGCACTTGTAGCAAGCGGTGAAAGAAAAGATTTCGTTGAAGCAGGGGATGCGATTCTCGTTCTCAATAAAACATCTTTCTACGCTGAAAGCGGTGGACAAGCAGGAGATAAAGGTGCAATCACAATTGGAGACAGCACTTTCGAAGTTTCTAACACAACAAAGGATGCTGATGGTGTTGTTCTTCACCACGGTACACTTACAGGTGATGCTATTAAAGTTGGTGACGTAGCTGTTTCTTCTTATGATGAAGAAAACAGAAAAGCTACAATGCGCAACCATACTGCAGCTCATCTTCTTCAGGCAGCTCTCCGTACAGTGCTTGGTACTCATGTTGAGCAGGCAGGTCAGCTTGTAGATGCTAAGGAAGTTCGTTTTGACTTTACTCACTTTACAGGTATGACAGGAGAAGAACTTAAAAAGGTGGAAGACCTTGTTAACGAAGAAATCCTTAACGCAACAGAAATGATTGTTAAGGAAATGCCTATTGATGAGGCAAAAGCAATGGGAGCAATGGCTCTTTTTGGTGAAAAATACGGTGATGTTGTTCGTGTTGTTAAAGCAGGGGACTTCTCAACAGAGCTCTGTGGTGGTACTCACGTGGACAATACAGGAAAAATCGGTCTTTTCAAGATTGTTTCTGAATCTTCAGTTGCAGCAGGTGTTCGTAGAATTCAGGCTGTAACAGGTAAGAATGTTCTTAAATATATTGATGAAAAGAATGAACTTCTTTTCGCAACAGCAGAAAGCTTTAAGGTAGGTAATGTATCTGCACTTCCACAGAAAGCAGTTGCAATTGCAAACGACCTTAAAGCAAAGGATAAAGAAATTGCAAGTCTTAAAGCAGAAATCAACTCATTCAAAACTGCAGGTATTATGGCAGGTGCAGTTGATGTAAATGGTGTTCAGCTTGTTGTTTACTACGCAGGTGAACTTGATGCTAACGGACTTCGTTCCATGGCTGAAACAGCAAGAGATTCTGCACCAAATACAGTTGCAGTAATTGCAGGTTCAAATGCAGAAAAAGGAACTTGTTCATTTGCTTGTGCTTGTGGTAAAGAGGCAATCAGCCGTGGCGCACATGCAGGTAACATTGTCCGTGAGGTTGCTAAGGTTGCAGGTGGCTCAGGTGGCGGAAAACCTGATATGGCTATGGCTGGTGGTAAGGAAATTGCAAAAATTGACGATGCTTTAATGTCAGCAAAAGAAATTCTTGCTTCAATGCTTAAATAAGGAGAGTTTATTATGGATTGTCTTTTTTGTAAAATAGCTAATGGCGAAATCCCATCAAACAAGGTTTATGAAGATGATAAAATCTTTGCATTCCACGATATTGCCCCTCAGGCTGATGTGCATGTGCTTGTAATTCCAAAAGACCATATTGCAAGCAGTGCAAATGATGTGAATGCAGATAATTGTGAAACAATCGGTTACCTTTTCTCAAAGATTCCTGAAATAGCTCGTCTTGCAGGTGTTGACAGTTACAGAATTATCAATAACTGTGGTGAAAAAGCAGGACAGACTGTTAAACACATTCATTTCCACATTTTAAGTGGAGATAATCTTTCAGAAAAATTAGTTTAAGGGGTGAGATGCTTGAAAAGACCATTTGCTGTAATTGGCTTTTCAATGCTTATAGCATCACTCTTTATAATAAAATTATCTTTTAAAATGGCTGTTGCTCTGATTGTTGGAGCAATAGTCATTTTGTGTTTTTCCATACTTTTTAAGAAACTGAGAAAAAACAAAATTGTTATTTTTAGTGTTGTGGCAGTTGCACTTTATTCACTTTCATTCTTGGTGGCTCAATATGGTTACTATAATGCAAAAAAACAAATGGAAAAGGGAAAAGAGATAACAGGTATAATCTGTCAGACACCGACAATGTCGGACTATGCTTTTACATATGTAATAAAATGTGATGACGAAAACTACAAAATAAGATATGTGACAAGGGAAGATAAATTTCTTTCAGAGGGTGACAGAGTAAAATTTAAAGCTGAGTTTTCAGATGATAGTTTAAATGAAGATTTTTTTGAATATTCTTTGTCATCAAGGATATATTTCACGATTTTTGAAAGAGATGATTCATCTTTTAAAAAGCTTAACGGGAAAGATTGGTATTATGAGAGTATAGGGAAAATCAAACTCTATTTTTCGTCCGTTGTTGAAGAATATCTACCAAACGAGGCTGGAAATATTGCAAAGGCTATGACTATTGGTGAAAGGTCTCGATTAGAAGATAAAATGGTTGGTTATTTCAATTATTCAGGTACATCACATCTTCTTGTTATATCGGGACTTCATGTCACAATGTGGTCTTTGGGAATTATCAGGATTCTTGAAAGATTTATAAAAAATAAAAAGATATTAGTAGTAGTCAGTTTGTTTACCTTGTTACTTTATTCTGCGATAACAGGATTTGGGGTATCAGTAATACGTGCAAGTATGCTTGCAGGAATGGTGATTATCAGTAAACTCTTTGACAGAGAGGCTGATAGTACAAATTCAATCGGACTGGCATTAGTAATTATTTTAGTCGGAAATCCTTTTGCAACTATGTCAGTTTCACTTTGGTTGACGATACTTTCAACAGTGGGAATTTTAGTATTTTCACGACCATTGAATCGGTATCTCTTAGATTTTTGTAACAAAAAACTTTTTTCAGTCATTGGTGTGGTGAGATTTGTTGCTGATTCCGTTTCAATTAGCTTGTCGGTTGCAGTTTGCACATTGCCTGTTTTTATCGTTAAAATGAGAATGCTGTCCATAGGCGCAGTTGTCGCAAATCTTATAATGGTGGATTTAGCTTTGCTGTTGATGATGTTGACTGTAGTTGGTGTGTTGCTTCATTCAATTCATTTCATTTTCTTTGCACGACCATTATTTATTATTGTAGGTTTAATATCTGACTTGCTTGTACTGGTTGCGAAGAAAATTGGTATGGCGGATTGGTCAACAATTTCGGTATCACATAAATATTTCGAATACTTCCTTGTTGTTGTATCAGCACTTGTCTTGATAACTGTTATTCTCAGAAAATTAAATAAAAACATTGTGAAACATGTTGTAGTGGCTTTGTCCGTAGTATTTGTATTGATTACTTGTTATACAACCGGTTATGACTATAACAATCCTAGTGTGGAAATCCTTTTTACCGATAATAAGCCTGTAATTATGGTTAAATCAAGGGATACAAGTATGCTTGTGGGTACATTCAATAAGAAATATCTTCGTGATGTGAAAGAAATTTTAAACTCACATAATGAAAAGAAACCAGATGGGATTATTGTAACGGATGATGAAAATGAAACGATTTCCCAGTTGTTGGCAACATACGATTATTTCGATGTAACAAAAACATATTTCTGCGACGAATCACCCGAAGTCTTTCAGCCTCATTCAATGGAGAATGTAAAGGAAATGAGTATGGATAAAAGTCTAAAAATAATTTTACATGAATCGGAAAAGGCTATTGAAATTACAAGTAAAAACAAGAAATTATTGTTTATTAACAGTGAGGAAGAAAATGACTTTAAAAATATAAAAGATTATGATATAATAATTATCTATGGTGAAAGTGCTTCGGAATGTGCTGAAACCATTAAGCAGAAAAATCCGGATGTAACACCAGAATTGTATGTATCTGAAGAGAATAAGCGTATGACTATCTATGTTGAGTAATGGGTGAAAGTTATGGCATTGATTTATGAATCTGACCTTAAAAAACAGATAAAAGAAAAGAATATGTCAAACTGTTATTTGTTTTACGGTAGTGAAGATTATTTAAAGCAGTTTTATGCTGAAAAAATCTGTAAAACATTTGTAACGGAAGGTAGCGAAACATTCAGCCTTCGAAAGTATGACGGTAAGGAAAACACTCTCGACGAAGTGCTTGAGGGTGCTCAGTCCATGCCTTTTATGAGTGAATACTGTGTTGTTGTTGCTCGTGATTTTCCTTTGGATTCTCTTGTAAGTGACGATAAAGATAAACTCGTTACTTTTTTGGAAAATCTACCCGATACATCAATTACAATTTTCTGGATGGACGGAATAGAAGTGCAAACTAAGACATCTAAATGGGACTGGGTTGTTTCAAACTTCACAAAATATGCAACTGCAGTTAATTTTGAAAAACCTGAGGGAAGAAATCTTCTGAAATTTCTGTGTGCTTATGCATCAAAACAGGGCTGTATGATGAATGAAAATACTGCATCATATCTTGTTGAGGTGTCAGGTGACAGTCTCAATGTTTTGTTTAACGAAATTCAGAAAGCAGTGAATTTTGCAGGGCAGGGTAATGAGATTACAAAAGAATGCATTGACAGCGTTGCTGTTCGTTCACTTGAAGCAAAAATATTTGATTTATCAAAGCTTATTCTTAATGGAAATGCGCAAGGAGCTTTGGAATTGTTACATATTCTTATGTTGCAGAAGACTGAGGCTCTTGATATCCTGGGTGTAATCCTTACAGCATTTGTTGATATTTATAGGGTGAAAACTGCAGTTTCTGGTGGGGAAAACAGTATGTATCCTGCAAAAGTTTTCAATTATAAAAACAAGGAATTCCGTCTGAGAAATGCCGATAAGTTTGCAAAGAAGCTTTCGGTTGAACAAATCAGGGAATGCTTTGATTGCTTCTCGGAAAGTGATACTGCTCTTAAAAGCACAGCACAAAATCCTGAAATGGTTTTAGAAAGACTTATTGTTAAGATTTCTCTTATTCTTGCAAGGTGATTTTATGATTAAAATTAAAGAAGCAATAGTAGTTGAGGGAAAATACGATAAAATAAAGTTGTCGGGAATTGTTGATACTGTAATTATTGAAACCGATGGGTTTGGTATATTTAAAGATAAAGAAAAACAAAAGTTGATTCGGTTTTTAGCAGAAAAAAGAGGAATTATAATCTTAACAGATTCCGATTCGGCAGGATTTAAAATTCGTTCCTTCATACAGAATATAACAAAGTGTGAAAACATAAAAAATGTGTTTATACCCGACGTTTACGGTAAAGAAAAAAGAAAAACGGAGGCATCCAAAGAGGGTAAATTGGGTGTTGAGGGTATAAAAAAGGAAATAATAATTGAAGCGCTTGAAAAAGCAGGAGTATTTTGTGATGAGAATAAAAGTGCAACTGCTCGAGAGATAACTCACACTGATTTTTATGAGGATGGAATCACCGGTGGAGAGAATAGCAGTGCAATCCGTAAGTCTTTGGCAAAAGAGTTGGATTTGCCTGAAAGAATAAGTTCGTCATCTCTATTAAAACTCATAAATTCTTATATGACTTACGAAGAATATAAAGAATCAATTGGTAAAGTTCGAAAAAATGTTTCGGAATTGTAAAAATTTCTAAAAAGTATTTCCTAAATTGTTATATTGTGATACAATAAATTGATTAACAATTTTTACACTTATTATGAGGTGCAGATATGAATGTTAAGAGTCGTTTCCCTGTGAATAACCCATTTTATGATATTCGTTATATAAGGGATTTTAAGGACTTGATTAATCAAAGTGAAAGTCTTTTTTCAGCACGTCCGGCATATAAATTAAGAAATAAAGACGGAGTTTACTATGAGGTTACCTATAGCAACTTCCGTCATTCCATATATTATCTTGCGAACAGCCTTGTGAAGGATGGCTATTCAAGGACACATGTTGCAGTTGTTGGTGCAAACTCATACAATTGGTCTGTAACATATCTTGCAGTTACTTGTAGTGATAATGTTATTGTCCCGATTGATAAAGAATTGACAACCGACAATATGATGGACGTTATCAAGGATTCTGATTCAACAGTTCTTTTTGGTGATAAGAAATATATCAAAGCTGTATTTGCACGAAAAGACGAATTGCCTGAGGGATTCCGTTTCATTTGTTTTGATGAAGTGGATATTGATGGTGTTGAGTTGTATGAGAACTATCTTGATGTTGGTAGAGAGCTTTACAGAAGTGGCACAAAACATCTTGACAACATTATAGTTGACCCTGAAGCTACAACTGCAATTCTTTTCACCTCTGGTACAACAGGTGTTTCAAAGGGTGTTTGTCTTAGTCAGAAGAATATCTGCTCCGTTGTAATGGGTGCGGCAGGTTGCATTAAGGTAACAGAAGAAGACCAACTTTTGTCCGTGCTTCCAATTCACCACACTTATGAGTGCACAGTTGGTTTTCTTTATATTATCTATTCAGGTGCTTGTATTTCATTTAACCAGGGACTTCGATATATAACAAGAGATTTTAAAGAGGTAAAACCAACTTGTTTTATTACTGTTCCACTTCTTATTGAAAAGGTTCATGCAAAGATTATGAAGAAGATGGAAGAAAAAACAGCAGGTAAGCTTATTTTTAAAATAGGTAAGTATGCATCTAAATTCGGTAGAGCGATGCGAATTAAAGACCTTGACAGAAAGATTTTCTCAGAGGTTATTGAAACATTTGGTGGCAGACTTCGTCTTATCGTGACAGGTGCTGCAGCTATTGACCCACGTGTTGCTGAAGACTTTATGCATATGGGTATTGACCTTTATATCGGTTATGGTCTTACGGAATGTGCACCACTTGTTGCTTGTAATAATGACCGTCTTATGCTTCCTGACTCCATTGGTACACCAATGCCAGGGGCTGAAGTTGCAATTTTCAATCCTGATGATTTAGGTGTTGGTGAAATCTGGGTTCGTGGACCTATGGTTATGAACGGATATTATAAAAATCAGGAGGCTACTGATGAAGTGATTACTCCTGACGGATGGTTCAGAACAGGTGACCTTGGAACTTGTGACCGTCATAATTGTTATAAGATTACAGGCCGTTGTAAGAATGTTATTGTTACAAAAAATGGTAAAAACATCTTCCCAGAAGAGGTTGAATTGTATTTGAATACTAACCCTGTAATTGAAGAGAGTATCGTTTATGCAGATGATATTGACGACGAAACTTTAGTAAGTGTACAGATTTATCCTAACTATGAGCAGATTAAGAACAATCTCAAACGACAGGATATCACTAAAGAGGATGTTCAGAAATCTGTTGAAGAAGCAGTTAAGGATGTTAATAAGAAACTTCCTAAATATAAGAAAATCAGAAATATTGAGATTAGCGAAACTGAGTTTGAAAAGACAACAACAAAGAAAATCAAACGCCATGCTAATTTGAAAAAGAAGGAAAACAAAGAAACAATAAACATTGAAGTTGAGGAATAATATAATGTTTTTGGAGTATGATAACACTGAAAATAGCAGAAATGGTCTTTCTGTTATGGCTATTATGGCTTCTCCTAGAAAGTCGGGATATACTGCCAAACTTTTAGGTAGCCTTTTAAGAGAATTTCCAAAAGGTACAAATATTGAAATCATAAATCTTTATGACCTTAATCCTGTGCCATGTAATGCTTGTGGTTATTGTAAAACAGGTAATGGATGTTCAAAAAAGGACATGGAGGACTTTTTTAAAAAGTTTGAAACAACGGATATAATCATTTTTGCTACACCAATTTATTTTATGGGTGTACCTGCTCCATTCAAGGCGTTGATTGACCGTTTTCAGCGTTATTATGAGGCTCGTTTCCGTCGTAATATGAAAAATCCTATTGAAAAGCATCGCAAGGCCGCACTCATAGTTACAAGTGGTAGTGATGGTGAAATCGGTTACGAGGTAATCAAACATCAGTTGTTACAAGCGTTTACAGTACTTAATATTGAACTCTGTGGAGCAACTCTTGCACGAAACACAGATAAGTGTGGAGTTGATAAAACAGATGTTGATAAAGCAAGAGCATTATATTGGAAGGTGAGATAATGGCAGTAATTAAAGTTGATGTTAATAATTTTGCAGAAGAAGTTTTAAAATCAGAAAAACCTGTACTTCTTGATATGTATGCAGACTGGTGTGGTCCATGCATGATGATGGCACCTGAGATTGAGTCTTTTGCAGAAGGAACTGACAAAGTGAAAGTCTGCAAACTCAATGTTGATGAAGCAACAGAATTGGCAATCACATTCGGTGTAATGAGTATCCCAACAGTCCTGTTATTCGAAAACGGACAGGAAGTAAAACGATTTGTTGGTGCAAAAGAAAAACACCAGATTGCAGAATTTGTAGGTGAATAAGAAAAATCCCAAGGATTGTTTCCTTGGGATTTTTTATATAATTTTGTATTCGGAAATTATTTCACAATAACTTTAACAATCTCTCCCACATAAACTCTGTGAAAATCGTTGTTAGCGTAGTTTGATATAATGCCTTCATCAATGAATCCGTCAGGCTTCATATCCTGATATGCAAGTTTTTTAAGAACGATGTTAACCTTTGCCTGTTCGTAACCAACAGCATCGTCAAAATCAACTATTGTAAAGCCCGTTTCTTCCATTTTGTCAATATCACGACCGGATTTGCTTCCACAAATGCCGAGTTCTTTTTTATATTCACCACCGAAGAATGAAAGTGAGAAATAATCATTCTTTTCCATAAAATCAAAGGTATATCTCTGTGGCCTTACAAAAACAAAGCATACATCCTTACCCCAAAGTTCACCGATTCCACCCCAGCTTACAGTCATAGTGTTGAAGTCCTCTTTTTTACCAGCTGTAAGTAAAGCCCAGTCATTGCTAATCATTTTAACAAAATTATCTTTAAGTTCTCTGATATTGATTTCTTTATACATAATCATCATTCCTTACAAAATTTGGTTATAGTAATTATATACTCATTTAAATAAAAATACAACAAAAACCAGCAGACAAATATTAACTATAGACAAATTGTCGAAAACCTTTGTAAAACTATACAAAATTTTCGTGAAAAGTTTGTATAGTTATTTTTATTCTACGTCTTTCATTAAAACTATTTTTATGCTAATATATTACCACAAATTTCGGCCATGTTGTGATATGGCGTGTTTGAAGGATGTATAATAATGGAATTTAGTGAAAGATTAAAGTATTTAAGATGCTCAAAAATCCCAACGATAACTCAGAAGGATTTGGCAAATGCATTGGGTGTTACACAGCGAAAGGTATCTTTTATGGAAACAGGTACAACTGAACCATCATTGAAAGATATAAAGGCTCTTTGTAAATATTTCAATGTTTCTGCTGACTATCTTCTTGGTTTGCCAAAGAATATGAATTTTCCGGAGTAAGCTATGACTAAAAAGCAACGTGCTATCCTTTTAGTAGGGGCACTGAAAAAAGAATACCCTGAGGCAATTTGTTCCTTGACAGCAGATAATCCGTTCGAATTGTTGGTTGCAACAAGGCTTTCTGCACAGTGTACGGATGCAAGGGTTAATCTTGTAACACCTGCACTTTTCAGTAAATACAGAACATTGGATGATTATGTGAATGCTGATGTTAAAGATATTGAAGATATAATTCACTCCTGTGGTTTTTACCATGGAAAAGCTCGTGATATAATCGAGATGGCAAGGGGAGTAAGGGATAGATTTAATGCTATTGTTCCCGATAATATTGAAGATTTGACTTCTTTGCAGGGTGTTGGCAGAAAAACTGCGAATCTAATTGTTGGTGATGTTTATAAAAAGCCTGCTGTTGTGGCAGATACACATTTAATAAGGCTTACCAACAGAATGGGGTTAGTCGATACAAAAGACCCTAAAAAGGTCGAGATGGAATTAAAGAAAATACTTCCACCTGAAGAGAGTAACGACTTTTGTCACCGTTGTGTGCTACACGGTAGAGCAGTTTGTACTGCCCGAAAGGCATACTGTGAGAATTGTTCGTTAAACGAACACTGTAAAAAGATTATCAAATAATTTGCAGGTGAATGAGATGTATCTTGTTCACCTCTTTTTATAATCAGCATCGCAGACCCTTAACTTTGCGTTTTGCACTTTGCATTTTGAATTTTTTATTGTATTTTATATACAATATATGCTATACTATTAACATAAAATGGAAATGAGGTAAAATTTTATGGACCCTATTAATGTTGATTTTGGCAATAAGACTGTTATGCCGGAAACTCCAAAAGGCAGCACATGGAAAAAGGTGCTTGCAAGCCTTTTGGTATCTTTGGCAGTTGCAGGAATTGCTTATTATTTAATGCTCCCTGCTCTTAATTTTAAAGCAATGGAACTTTATATTTATCTTGGCGTGGTAATTATGTCATACATTGCAGCATTCGGTGTGTTTTCAAAGGCATATTTCCGTCCTGAGTATATGGAGTACGCAAAGAATAAAGTTAAAATTCCTATTATACTTATTCTTGTTTTGGTTGCAGTAGTTGCAATTGGTTCTCTTGTTGGTGCAGAGGTATTCCGTGCAAAGGACTATGCTAAACTTATTGATGTCAAAGAGGGAAATTTTGCTGAAGAGGTTGCAGAAATTGATTTCTCATCAGTACCTCGTCTGGATAAAGATGCATCGGACATGCTTGCAAACCGTGCACTCGGTGACCTTTCAGATTATGTTTCACAGTTTGTTGTGAATTCATATTATTCAACTCAGATTAACTATAAAGGAACTCCTGTTCGTGTTCAGTCACTTGATTATGGCGACGTTTTCAAATGGCTTAAGAATACAAAAGAAGGTATTCCTGCATATATTATTGTTGATATGACAACTCGTAAGGCTGAGCCTGTAAGACTTGAAGAGGGAATGAAATATTCACCTGCCGAGCATTTTAACGAATATCTTATCCGTCACGTCCGCTTTAAGTATCCAACACTTATGCTTGGTGACCCAGCATTTGAAATTGATGAATCAGGCAGACCGTTCTGGATTGTTCCTGTTCTTGATAAAACAATCGGACTTTTTGGTGGTACAGACGTAATTGGTGCAGTTATTGTTGATTCAATCAATGGTAATACAACACTCATTTCAACAAGTCTTGACGGTACAACAAAACTTCCTACAGACAAGTTTGCAAATGATAAGGAATTCCAGTGGATTGACAGAATCTATTCTTCAACAATTGTGAATCAACAGTATAATTATTACGGTAAATATAACAAAGGCTTCATAAACTCAATTATCGGTCAGGAAAATGTTCGTGTAACAAGCCAGGGCTATAACTACCTTGCTCTTAATGATGACGTTTATATGTACACAGGCGTAACATCAATAAGCTCTGACCAGTCAATTATTGGTTTCGTTCTTATTAACCAGAGAACAAAAGAGGCTGTTTATTATCAGCAAGCAGGTGCTCTTGAAGAAACAGCCAGAGCATCAGCACAGGGTCGAGTTGCTGACTTGCGTTATGTTGCCACATTCCCACTTCTTCTTAATGTGAGTGGTGAACCAACATATTTCATGGCTCTTAAGGATGCAAGTGAATTTGTTAAGATGTATGCAATGGTTAATGTTGAACAGTCAACAATTGTTGGCGTCGGTGGTACCCTTACCGAATGTATGGAAAACTACGCATCCGAACTGGAAAAGAGTGGTGTCAATGTGGATGTTGATGTTGACTCAATGGGTGAGGAGCAAACACCTGACGAGCCAAAGGATGAAACTGTTGAAGTAACAGGTACGGTTGCAGAAATAAGAAGTGTCATTACAGGTGGCGAAACTTATTTCTATATTAAACTCCAGGATAACGCAACATATTATAAGGTTGCTGTGAAGGATGCAGAAAAGATTGTAATTCTTAATGTTGGTGATACAATCACATTCGTTGTTAATAAAGATGTAGCAGGTGAAATTGTTGCAGTAAATTCAGTAAAATAAACAAAAATCAGAACGGTTGGGACAAAATCTCAGCCGTTCTTTTGTGCTTTTATGCATTAAATTGTGTATAAATGTATAAAATATGCAAAATATGTAATAAAAATGCATAAATACTGCATATATATTCACTTATTTATTGAAATAATGCATAAAAATACAAAAAATAATGAAAAAATCTGGAAAAACACTTGCTTTCATAAAAAAAGTGTGTATAATATATCCCATACTGCAATTTGCACAAATTATAACTCGTTTTTTCGGAGGAATTTACAATGGAAAAGAAAGATATCAAAAAGGTAGTTTTAGCTTATTCAGGTGGTCTTGATACATCAATTATCATCCCTTGGTTAAAGGAAAATTATAATAACTGTGAGGTTATCGCAGTATCAGGTGACGTTGGTCAGGGTACTGAACTTGACGGTCTTGAAGAAAAGGCTCTTGCAACAGGTGCTTCAAAGCTTTATGTTCTTGACCTTAAAGAAGAATATGTTAAGGATTATATCTGGCCTTGCCTTAAAGCAGGTGCTGAATATGAACAGTATCTCCTTGGTACATCACATGCTCGTCCTTGTATTGCAAAGGGACTTGCTGAAATCGCAATCAAAGAGGGTGCAGATGCAATTTGTCACGGTTGTACAGGTAAAGGTAATGACCAGGTCCGTTTTGAACTTACATTAAAGGCTTTTGCTCCTGAAATGGCAATTATCGCTCCTTGGCGTGAATGGGATATCGTTTCTCGTGAAGAAGAAATCGAATATGCCGAAGCACACAATATCCCACTTAAAATTAACCGTGAAACAAACTATTCAAAGGATAAGAACGTATGGCACTTATCTCACGAAGGTCTTGACCTTGAGGACCCAGCAAATGAACCATTGTACAATAAGCCTGGTTTCCTTGAAATGAGTGTTTCTCCAGAAAATGCTCCTGATGCTCCAACATACATCACAATTCACTTTGAACAAGGTGTTCCAACAGCTATTGATGGTGTAGAAATGAGTCCTCTTTCAATCGTTGAAAAGCTCAACGAAGTTGGTGGTGCAAATGGCATCGGTCTTCTTGATATCGTTGAAAATCGTCTTGTTGGTATGAAATCACGTGGTGTTTATGAAACTCCAGGTGGTGCAATCCTTTACAAAGCACACGAACTTCTTGAAATGATTTGTCTTGACCGTGATACACAGCACTACAAGAAGCTTGTAGCACAGAAATTCGGTGAAGTAGTTTACAACGGTCTCTGGTTCACACCTCTTCGTGAAGCTCTTTCAGCTTTCGTTGACGAAACACAGAAGACAGTTACAGGTGATGTTAAACTTAAACTCTACAAAGGTAACATCATCAATGCAGGTATCACATCTCCATACACACTCTATGATGAAAACGTTGCATCATTCGGTGACGATGGTGGTGCTTACAACCAGAAGGACGCAGCAGGATTTATCAACCTCTTTGGATTGTCTATAAAAGTAAAAGCTTTGTTGGATAAACAAAGAGAAGAAAATAAATAATTAAATGATAATAATGACGGAGGGATTGTGTATCTCTCCCTCCGTCATTTTCTTACGAAAATGCCACCTCCCTCGTCAGAGGGAGGCAATATTGATTTTAGGAGAATAATTATGCAACTCTGGAAAGGCAGATTTTCAAAAGAAATCGACCCTAAAACAAACGATTTTAACTCTTCAATAAAGATTGACAGCCGTATGTACAAGGAAGATATCGACGGTAGTCTTGCTCATGCAGCAATGCTCTGTGCACAGGGTATTATCTCTGCAGAGGATTTGGCTCAGATTACAGATGGACTTAAAGCTATCAAGGCTGAAATTGAGAATGGAGAATTAGAAATCGACCCTAATGCTGAAGATATCCATACTTTTGTTGAGGGTGAATTAACTGCTCGTATCGGTGCAGCAGGTAAGAGATTACATACAGCGAGAAGTCGTAATGACCAGGTTGCAGTTGACATTCGTCTTTATCTCCGTCACGAATGTGATGCACTCTACAATCAGTTAACGGAACTCGTTGATGTTCTCTGCAAAAAAGCGGAGCAATATGCAAGTGCTGTAATGCCAGGATATACTCATCTTCAGCGTGCTCAGCCTATTACATTCGGTCATCACTTAATGGCTTATGCAGAAATGCTTCTCCGTGATAAAGAAAGACTCCAGCAGGCAACGGACAGAATGAATTATTCGCCTCTTGGCGCTTGTGCATTGGCAGGTACAACATATAATACAGACCGTGAAATGACAGCAAAATCACTCGGCTTTAACGGTGCTATGCAGAATTCTCTCGACTCAGTTTCTGACCGTGATTTCTGTATGGAATTAGCATCCGTAATCTCAATTATTATGGTACACCTTTCTCGTTTTTCAGAGGAAATCGTATTGTGGTGCTCATGGGAATTCAAGTTTGTTGAACTTGACGACGCTTTCTCAACAGGCTCATCGATTATGCCACAGAAGAAAAACCCCGATATTACAGAATTAATCCGTGGCAAGTCAGGTCGTGTATTCGGTGACCTTACAACTCTTCTCACAATGATGAAAGGTCTCCCACTCGCATATAACAAGGATATGCAGGAAGATAAGGAAGCAATTTTTGATGCTTTCGATACAGTTAAAATGTGTTTAACTGCATTTATCCCAATGCTTGACACAATGACAGCACTTCCTGAAAATATGAGAAAAGCAGCAGCAGGTGGATTTATCAATGCAACTGACTGTGCTGACTACCTTGTAGGAAAGGGACTTCCTTTCCGTGATGCTTACAAAGCAACTGGTGAATTAGTTGCACTTTGCATTAACAAGGGACTTACTCTTGAAACATTACCACTTGAAGAGTATAAGGCAGTCTGCGACATTTTCGACGAAGGTGTGTATGAGGCAATAAACCTTGATAAATGTGTAAATGACCGTACATCACTTGGTGGACCTGCCCCACAAAATGTGCTGGCACAAGTACAGAGAGTGAAAGAATTAAATAAACAATAATAACAATTTAATACTAACAGCCAATATTCCGCCCCATCTTTGAGGGGGCTGTCAGCGAAGCTGACTGGGGGAGTTGCTCCCTCCGTCATTTTCTTGCGAAAATGCCACCTCCCTCGCGGAGGGAGGGGAATAGTGTGCATAATTTAAAAGGAATATATACTATGACTAAAATATTCATTGACGGTAGTCAGGGTACAACCGGACTTAAAATTTTTGACCGTCTTGCAAAAAGGGAAGATATTGAACTTATAACTCTTCCTGAAAAATTAAGAAAAGATACAGAGGCTCGTAAAAAGGCTCTCAATTCTGCTGATATTGCATTTCTTTGCTTACCTGATGCAGCAGCAGTTGAAGCAGTAAGTCTTATCGAGAATGAAAACACAATAGTAATTGACACATCAACAGCACATCGTACAAATGATGGTTGGGCTTATGGTTTCCCTGAATTATCAGAGGAATTTGAGAATAAACTCAAGAATTCAAAGAGAATCGCAGTGCCAGGTTGCTATGCAAGTGGATTTATCGCACTTGTTAAACCTTTGGTTGATGCAGGATTTGTGGACAAGGATATTTACCTTGCTTGTCATGCAATTTCAGGCTACAGCGGTGCAGGTAAGAATGGTATTGCACAATATGAAGACGAAAACAGAGATGTGCTTTTAGATGCTCCAAGAGAATATGCTCTTACTCAACAACATAAGCACTTAAAAGAAATGAAAGTGATTTCAGGTCTTAATAACGAGCCGATTTTCTCACCATATATTTGCGATTATTTCAGCGGTATGGTTATGACAGTACCACTTTTCAAAGTAGCTTTGAAGAATGGCAAAACAGCCGAAGATATTAAGGCACTTTACAAAGAAAAATACAATTCTGATATTGTAAAATATAAAGAAAGCATTGACGAAAACGGATTTATCTCAGGTAATAAAATGAGCGAAAATGATGGTATGGAAATTACAGTTTGTGGTAATGACGACCGAATTTTACTTATTGCAAGATACGATAATCTCGGAAAAGGCGCTAGTGGTGCTGCTGTACAATGCTTGAATGTAAAAATGGGAATTGACCCAAAATATCAATTAAACATATAAGATTTGGTGAACAATATGCAATTTATAAATGGTGGTGTTACTGCTCCTAAAGGCTTTAAGGCAAGCGGTATTCACTGTGGAATCAGAAAAAATAAAACAAAAAAGGATTTAGCACTTATTCTTTGTGAAAAGGAATGTGACGTAGCTGCTGTTTACACACAGAATCTCGTCTATGGCGCACCAATTACAGTTACAAGAAACAATATCGCAGACGGAAAGGCCTATGGCGTAATCTGTAACAGTGGTATTGCAAACACTTGTAATGCTGATGGTGTAGAAAAAGCAGAAATGATGTGCGACATCGTGGCAAAAGCAACAAATCTTAAACCAACTGATTTTGTTGTTGCTTCTACTGGTGTTATTGGTCAGCCAATTGATATTGAGCCGATTCAGAATGGAATGGCTCAACTCGTTGCTGAATTAAGCGAAGATGGCTCTGACAACGCTGCTCAGGCTATTATGACAACAGATACAGTAAAGAAAGAATTTGCAGTTTCATTTACACTCGGTGGTAAGGAATGTAAAATCGGTGCTATCTCAAAAGGTAGTGGTATGATTCATCCTAATATGGCAACAATGCTTGGATTTATCACAACTGATGCCAACATTTCAAGTGAAATGCTCAAAAAAGCACTTCTGGAAGTTGTAAAGGACAGTTTCAATATGCTTTCAGTTGACGGTGACACATCAACAAACGATACTGTTGCAGTTCTGGCATCAGGTCTTTGCAAAAACGAGAGAATTGAAACAGAGAATGAAGATTACTTTATATTTGTATCTGCACTTAATGATATCTGTGAAAAATTAGTTAAACTTATGGCAAAAGATGGTGAGGGTGCAACAAAACTTGTTGAATGTCAAGTTAGCGGTGCAAAGAGTAAGGAAATCGCAAAGGTTTGCGCAAAGAGTGTTATTTGCTCATCGCTCGTTAAGGCTGCAATGTTTGGCTCTGACGCTAACTGGGGAAGAATTCTCTGTGCACTTGGTTATGCAGGAGTAGATATTGATGTAAACAAGGTGGATGTTTCATTCAAGTCAAAGGGTGGCGAAATCGCAGTTTGTAAAGATGGCGCAGGAATCGAGTTTTCTGAAGAAATCGCAAAAAAAGTTCTTATTGAAGACGAAGTTTATATTATCGTTGAACTCAACGATGGTGAATATAGTGCAACAGCATATGGTTGTGACCTTACATATGAATATGTAAAAATCAACGGTGATTATCGTACTTAATTTCTAATAGCAAATACATTTTGCATTTATCCGGAGGATATTATGGATATTTCAAAACTTACTCACGCTGACCGTAGTGAGGTGCTTGTTCAAGCTCTTCCATACATTCAGCAATATCACAATAAAACAGTTGTTATTAAATATGGCGGAAATGCAATGGTAAATCAAGATTTGCAGGACGCCGTTATGACCGATATTGTGCTGCTTCGCTCAGTTGGCATTAATGTTGTGCTTGTTCACGGTGGTGGACCTGAAATCAACGAAATGCTCGCAAAAATCGGCAAGGAGTCAAAATTCGTTGACGGACTTCGCTATACTGACGAAGAAACCGTTGATATTGTACAGATGGTGCTTGCGGGCAAGGTCAATAAAAGACTTGTGCATCTTCTTCATCACCACGGCGGTCACGCAATCGGTATTTGCGGACTTGACGACGGTATGATTAAAGCTAAAAAAGTTGAAAAGGATATCGGATTTGTTGGCGATATTATTGATATTGACACAACTTTGGTTGACGGTATTCTTGAACAGCATTATATCCCCGTAATCTCAACTGTTGGCAGTGGTGAAAATGGTGAGGTTTTCAATATCAATGCAGATATTGCGGCTGCTAAAATTGCTGCGGCTCTCGGTGCAGAAAAATTACTTCTTATGACAGATGTTCGTGGTCTTTTGCAAGATAAAGATGACGAAGACACACTCATTCATGTGGTAAATGTCAGCGAAGTTCCTCAGCTTAAAAGTCAAGGCATAATCAAGGGCGGTATGATTCCTAAAATTGATTGCTGTGTTGAGGCAGTTCGCCGTGGAGTTAAGCGTACACATATTATTGACGGCAGAATACCACACTCAATTCTTATTGAAATGCTCACCGATTCAGGTATCGGAACTATGTTTTTATAATTGGTGATATAAAATGAATTTACAAACAATTAAAAACCAAGCTGATAATTCTTTAATGCCCACTTATGCACATTTTCCCGTTTCAATTGAACGTGGTAACGGTGCAACATTTGTTGACAGCGAGGGCAACGAGGTTATTGATTTCGGCTCGGGCATCGGCGTTAACTCTCTCGGATACAATAACGAGGGTTGGCTCAATGCAGTAACAGAGCAGCTTAAAAAAGTTCAGCACACATCAAATCTTTATTACAATTCAACCGTTGCCGAATATGCTGAAATGTTAACCGCGAAAACAGGATTTAATCGTGTTTTTCTTTGCAATTCGGGTGCAGAGGCTAACGAGTGTGCAATAAAATTAGCCAGAAAATACAGTTTTGATAAATACGGTGAAAACCGTTACAATATAATAACTCTCGTGAATTCTTTCCACGGCAGAACAATGGCTACAATTACTGCAACGGGACAAGAACATTACCACAAGTATTTCAATCCTTTTGTTGACGGATTTAAATATGTAGAATCAGGCAATACAGAAGAGTTTTTGAGTGTTGCAGACGATACGGTTTGTGCGATTATCCTTGAGGTTGTTCAGGGCGAGGGCGGAGTAGTGCCCACAGATTTTGAATACCTTAAAACCGTAGAAAAGGTTTGCAAAGAAAAGGATATTCTTTTAATTATTGATGAAGTACAGACGGGTATGGGCAGAACTGGTAAGCTGTTCGCATTTGAGCACGCGGGCATTTCACCCGATGTGGTTACAAGTGCAAAGGGTATCGGTAACGGACTTCCTATGGGCGCTTGCCTTTGTACTGAAAAATGCGCGAATGTGTTAACTGCAGGAACTCACGGCACAACCTTCGGTGGTAATCCCGTAGCTTGCGCAGGCGCTAAATATATTCTTGAATGTTTAACTGACGAATTCTTAAATGAAATCACCGAAAAGGGTAATTACATAAGAGAAAAACTTTGTGAAATTGAAGAAGTTAAATCCGTCAGCGGTCTTGGATTGATGCTCGGCATTGAACTAAAGACTAAAAATGCCGGCGAAATTGCAAAAAAATGCAGTGAGAACGGACTTTTAATTCTCACCGCTAAAAATAAATTGAGAATGTTACCACCACTCGTCATAACAAAAGTAGAAATTGATAAAGGTATGGCAATTCTTAAAAATATTATTGAAGAGGTATAAAACTATGAAACACCTTTTAAGTATGTTGGCTCTCACAACTGAAGAGATTACAGATATTCTCAACCTTGCGGACCAGCTTAAATACGAAACAAAAAATAATATCAAGCATCATCGCCTTGAGGGCCAGACTCTCGGTATGATTTTCCAAAAATCATCAACTCGTACTCGTGTTTCTTTTGAAACAGGTATGTATCAACTTGGTGGTCAGGCTCTTTTCCTTTCAAACCGTGATTTACAAATCGGCCGTGGTGAGCCTATTCAGGATACCGCACGCGTTCTTTCACGCTACCTTGACGGTATTATGATTAGAACTTTCGAGCAGAGCGAGGTTGAAGCCCTTGCAAAATACGGCTCAATCCCGATAATCAATGGACTTACTGATTTCTGCCATCCTTGTCAGGTGCTCGCTGACCTTATGACAGTTCGTGAGCATAAAGGTCACCTTGACGGACTTAAAATGACTTATATCGGTGATGGTAATAATATGGCAAACTCACTTATTGTGGGCGGTCTTAAAATGGGTATGAATGTGACAGTTGCTTGTCCCGAAAATTATGACCCGGATAAGAGAGTTCTTGATTTTGCAAACGAAAACGGTAATTTCGGTCTTTATCGCGACCCGCTGAAAGCTTGCGAGGGTGCAGATGTAATCTTCACAGATGTTTGGGCATCAATGGGGCAGGAAGAAGAAGCCGCAGAGCGTCGCAAGGTGTTTGAGGGCGTTTATCAGATTAACCGCAATCTTTTGGGCGTTGCAAACAGCGGTTGTATGGTACAACATTGTCTTCCCGCACACCGTGGCGAAGAAATCACAGAAGAAGTGTTTGAATCACACGCTGACGAAATCTTCGATGAAGCAGAAAACAGACTCCACGCACAAAAGGCAGTTATGGTCACATTAATGGAACGCAAATAATTCTTTTTGGCATATTTTTCGCAATACCGCGTGTCTTTCGGCTCGCGGTATTTTTATACAGCTTCGCCTTTGACACATTGTATTGCGAAAAACCTGCTCAAAAATAATGACTTCTATATGAAGTTTAGATGATAATAAAAGAGGGACGATATTTCTATCGCCCCTTAATTTATGCCTCCCTCTGACATGGAGAGCCATTACGCATTATGAATTGCGAATTTATTTTACCCATTTTGCAACGGCTGTTTCAACAAGCGCAACAACTTTGTCAACGATTACTTCGTCACCGTCCTGGAGATTGAGAAGTGGCTCTCTTACCCCACCTAATTCAAGACCTGCTCTCTTTTTAAGAGCAGCCTTTGCGGTTGCATACATATTACCCTTTGTTGAGCACATTGTGTAAATGACTTCGTTGATGTCGTCCTGCAATTTATATGCTTCCTTAACATCACCGGCTTTAATCATGTTGTTAAGTGTAACAAAAAGTTCAGGCATAACACCATATGTACCACCGATACCACCTTCAGCACCAATCATACGACCACCGATAAACTGTTCATCAGGACCATTGAAGATAACAACATCACGGTTATTCATAGCTGCCTGACGACGGAACATCTGAATATCCTGAATTGGCATTGATGAGTTCTTAACACCAATTACTCTTGGATTTTTAAGCATTTCGTCGAAAAGACTCATTGTAAGTGCAACACCTGCAAGCTGTGGAATGTTGTAGATAACATAATCTGTGTTTGGAGCTGCTGCTGAAATGTCGTTCCAGTATTTTGCAATTGCTTTTTCAGGAAGACGGAAATAAATTGGTGGGATTGTTGCAATAGCGTCAACACCGAGTGCTTCAGCATGACGAGCAAGCTCACAGCTGTCCTTTGTATTGTTACAAGCAACGTGAGCAATAATTGTAATTCTGCCCTTGTTAGCTTCCATAACTGCTTCAAGTGTCTTTTTTCTGTCTTCAACACTTAAATAAATGCATTCACCTGATGAACCACCAACATAAAGACCGTCAACACCTTTTTCGATAAGGAATTCTACTAAAGCCTTTGTACCATCAACTGAAACCTCACCATTTTTATCATAACAAGCATAGAATGCAGGGATAACACCCTTATATTTTTCAAGACTCATTTTAATTAACCTCTTTCTTCTATTTCTTTTAACATCTGGTCAAGCATAATAAGACAACGTGGCACATGGAAAGGTCCTTTGAAAGTTGAACCAATGCAAGCAGGGAGAGTAGGATTACCGTCACGACGAAGATAACCATACCACTCACCACAAGGTGCTGAAGCAAAACGTTCCTTTGTGTAGTTGAACAACTGATTAAAGATTTTAAGATATTTTTCGTCATTCGTGTCTCTGTAAATCATAAGGGAAGCAATAAGTGCTTCATTATGTGGCCACCAGAGTTTCATGTCGTGTTCATATGCTTCAGGTGGATTGCCAAGGCAGTCAAAGAAATAGAGAATTCCACCGAATTCCTTGTCCCAGCCTTTTTCAAAAGCCATATCAAAAATTTCAATAGCCTTTGCGTGTAACTCTTTGTCACCAGTCTGATTTGCTCTTTCCATAAGGAACCAGCTGCATTCGATATCATGACCAGGGTTTACAACTCTGCCTTCAGTAACATTAAGGCGAGGAGTTCCATCAAGTGCAACAGATTCAAGTGTACAACCTAAATCTTTCTTAACGTGATATTTGAAAATATCACTGACACATTCGTCAGCACGTTTGTTATAAAGGTCAGCATTTTCAGGGTCAACACGAAGCATAACAGATGTAACATTGAGAATAATCATTGGAATACCAAGTGCACGACCTGTTCTTGTTTCAGGTTCAGTCTTAGGACCAAGACCTGTTGGGTCAGCCATACCATGGTTGAGATTCCAATACATATCGTAAGCTCTTCTTGCACGTTCGAGATGCTCTTTTTCACCCGTAATGCCGTAATATTCAGCGTTTGCAATACAATAAAAAGCTTCTGAGTAGCAGTATCTTCTCTGACGAAGTGGCTTACCATCTTCTGTAACAGTGAAGTAGAGTCTGCCGTCAGCATTTTTGTTTACACAATAATTTTCAAGGAAATCGATGCAACTCTTACTTGCATCAAGCCACTCCTGCTTTACACCATAAATATGGCAGAGGTAAGCGAAAGTCCAACCGCATCTACCCTGCATCCAGACACTCTTGTCAGTTGAAAAGACTTTACCGTCTTTATCAAGACAAGTATAGACGCCACCGTGAGCTTTATCCATACCATTTTTAAGCCAGAAATCAGCAACACTGTTGAGTTCATCTAAAACCCATTGTCTTTGTTCTTGAAGCTCCATTATTTTTCACCTCGTAAATATTAAAAATAACAAGTGAATTGTAGCACACAAAACAGTTTTTGTAAAGGAAGTTATCTTAAAATACTTGATTTTAGCTTAGAAAATAAATTTCAAAAAAGTGAAAAAATATTTGTAAAAAAGTGTTGACAAAATGAAGTTGTTATATTATAATAACGAAGCCGTCAAATCGGCGGCTATATGGCGGCATAGCTTAGTTGGCTAGAGCGTCCGGTTCATACCCGGAAGGTCACAGGTTCAAGTCCCGTTGCCGCTACCAATATATGGCCCGGTGGTCAAGCGGTTAAGACACCGCCCTTTCACGGCGGTAACACGGGTTCGATTCCCGTCCGGGTCACCACGATAACAGTCCACAAGTTGGGCTGTTATTTTTTTGCTTTATTTGATATTGTGTAATTGTATTTGTAATGATTTTGTGCTAAACTGTTTATAGTAAAACATAAGAATAATATGAGGTAATCCTATGAATTTCAATGAAATTGCAAAAAGCAGATACTCTTGCCGTAGCTACGATTCAGAGAGGGTAGTAGAAGACGAAAAAATCAAATCAATTCTTGAAAGCACAGTACTTTCGCCATCTGCTTGTAACAGTCAGCCTTATCATTTTACGGTATGTAAGGGTGAGAAAGCAAAAGAGGTTGCAAAAGCTACACAGAGTATGGGTATGAATAAATTTACAAATGATGCTCCTGTGATGATTGTAATTTCTGAAGATGAATATAACAAAACGGCTGCACTTGGCTCAAAAGTTAAGGGAAATGACTACCGTTCAATCGATATCGGTATTGCGACTGCATATTTAACTGCAGAGGCTGCAGCTCAAGGGCTTGGTACTTGTATTTTAGGTTGGTTTGACGATAAAAAAATTCGTAAAATCTGTAATCTTAAAACTCCTGCAAGACTTGTTGTTGCTCTTGGTTATGCCAAAGAGGGAAGTACCATCCCAACTAAGAAGAGAAAGTCCTATGATGAAATTATAAGTGAGGTATAATATGACACAGTGTGAGAATTGTGCAAATTTCTATTATGATGATGAATTACAGGAGTATTGCTGTGACATTAACCTTGATGAAGATGAAATGATGAGGTTTTTATCTTCTCCCAATTATCGTTGTCCATATTTTAGACTTGATGACGAATATGGTGTTGTCAAAAAACAAAACTGATTTTTGTGTATTATGAATCTTGATTTGTTAAAAAAATAACATTATAATATCAATATAGGGTATATAATCTTGGATATGGGGGTTTGGATATGTATCAATACATATATGCTGTTGCGGTTATTATAGGATTATTGGTGACAATTGCGTTTTTGATTTTGCGTGTTATGCGTGGTGGTGTAGCTGCAATGTTTTTAAAAGCAGGTGCTTCGGTTTGCTTTATCGGAACAGCATTTTCGGCCTTTGCTTATAATCAGGAAAGTTTTGAATATGGTATCCTTGTTATTATGGGTCTTATTTTTGGACTTTTGGGTGATGTATGGCTTGATATGAAATATGTTTATAAGCAACATAATCACATTTATACATACGCAGGAATTATATGCTTTATTATGAATCATGTTTTTTATATTCCTGCTGTTGCATTCAAATATGGCGAGGGAGAATTTGAATGGTGGTACGGTGTAATCAATATTGTTGCTTGTGTGGTATTTGCAACTGTAACACTGGCACTTGAAAAGCCAATGAGAGTAAAATACGGAAGATATAAGAAAATTCTTTTCCTTTATGGAATGCTTCTTTCCTGCACAATGTTTACAGCAATTAATGGAATGTTCTTTAAAGGATTTTCAAAAGAGTTATTAATGCTTGCAATTGCATCAGTTCTTTTTACACTTTCAGATTTGGTGCTTTCTAACATTTACTTTAAGGAAGGTGGAAACACAAAAATAAATGTTGTAATTAACCATCTTCTCTATTATGCGGCGCAGTTTACTTTCGCAAGCACATTGTTGCTTAAATAGTCACAGTGTTTAAAAATTAAATATTAATTTTGGTTATACTGATAGTTGTAAATTCTTGCAATTATTGGTATAATTTTTTATATGAGTTTTCAAGAGGGAAGGAGTAAATAAAAGATGCTTAATATTTTGTATTTGGCACTACTTATAGCATTTATTGTTTTTGTTATCGCATTTCTTGTGGTAAGAGTCAAACAGGGTGGAGTAAAAGCTTTGTTTTTAAAAACAATTTCGGCAGTATTGTTCATCCTTTCATCCTTCGTTGCACTTTCAATTAAACCTGAAAACTATTATTATGGTGTGTTTATTGTAATAGGTCTTGTGTTTGGTATGCTTGGTGATATATGGTTGGATTTGAAATTTGTACATAGAGATTTTGACGAGTCATATACCTTTGCAGGCATGATAAGTTTTCTGATAGGACACATTTTCTATGTTGTGGGAATTCTTGCAGCATATCCGGAGTATATAGGCTGGCAGATTGCACTTGCGATTTTCAGCGCAGTGTCTGTAACATTGGTTGTTCGTCTGGCATCAAGGAAAATGGAATTCAATTATGGTAAATTCAGTTTATTAACATTGATTTATTCTATTGTTACCATGCTGACAGTAACGTTTGCTCTTAATGCAGTGAATGCTTTTGGCTGGCTGCCGATTCTTGCAGGAGCACCGATGCCTGAAATTATGCCCAAACTTTTATGTATGAATATGGGAACAGTAATGTTTGCACTTTCGGATTTGGTGCTTTCATTCGTGTTCTTCAAAAAAGGTGGAAATACAAGTCGCAATGTGGTTTTGAATCACTCAGTATATTTTACATCACAATTTATTTTAGCATTATCAATTCTTATGTGATAAGGAGAGTAAGATATGGAACAGAAAAAGTTTGTTAAGAAAAATGAAATGACTGCTTTTTGCGTTGCTGGTTTAGGTCAGGGTATGATTTATGCTCTTATGTCAAGTTATATTAGTGACTACTATCTCAACGTTTTACAGTTAACACCAATGTTTGTACTTTTGCTTATGCTCTTGGCAAGAGTTTGGGATGCAATCAACGACCCACTTATGGGTATGATTGTTGACAGAAGTAATCTCAAAAGTGGTAAGATGCTTCCGTTTATCCGTTGGGCATTGATTCCAATTGCAATCGTAACATTACTTATGTATTTAAGTCCAAATCTCGGTAAAACGGAAATGATGATTTATTCAGCAATTGTCTATGTTGCATGGGGTATGATTTATACAATTGGTGACGTTTCATTCTGGGGACTTCCAAATGTTATGACTCCTGACTCAGAAGAGCGTAGTTCCGTTATTTCTGTAAGTAAAATTTACAACTCAATCGGTTCAGCAGTACCTGAAGTCCTTTTCCTTGTAATTGGTCTTATTTTTGTGTCTTGGGCTAAGAACCAAGAGGTTGCACCTGACCCGCTTTTATTACAAAAGAGAAAATATCTCATTATGGCAATCGTAACAGTTGGTCTTGGTATAATTATGTATTCACGTGCTTGCACAGGTGTTAAGGAACACGTTAAGATGCCTGTCCGTAAACGTCAGCCTGGTGAACCATCACAACTTGCTCGAGTATTCAAGTGTAAACCACTTGTTCTTGTTCTTTTGATGGGTATTCTTTCAAGTGGACGTTATATGGTTTCTGCAGCAGCTATCCACGTTGCTCGTTACTCGTTCTACATAGGTCCTGACCTTGCAACTCTTGCAACAGAAGCGGACAGAATTGCGGCCATTGAAGGCAGTATCTCAACAGTTAAAACTGTTTTCCAGATTAGTTCAATCGTAGGTCTTTTTGGTGCAACACTCTTTATGCCAAAACTTATGAAAAAGTTTGACTATAAGAAACTTGTTATCGTAACTTGCCTTGCTGGATTTGTAGCAAGTATCGTTACAACAATTGTTGGCTGGTTTACAATGAATCTCTATGCTTGTATTCCATTTATTGTTATCTCATGTATTCCTCTTGGTGTTATCAATACAGTAACTCTTGCAATGATTGGTGACTGCCTTGACTATATGGAACTTAAAACAGGCTTCCGTGACAATGCACTCGGTGCAGCTTGCCAGGGCTTTATCAACAAAATCGGTAATGCATTTGCAACATCAGGTATCGTTATTATGTATATGGTAATTGGTCTTGACCCTGCACAGATGCTTTCATCAACTGCAGTAGTTTCAGCCCTTGATATGCCTGCTGATATGAGATTTGCAATGTTCTCACTTGTTTCAATCGTTCCTGGTATCAGTATGCTTCTCTGTGCACTTCCAATGTTCTTCTACAAAATTGCAGGAAAAGAGAAGAAAGATATGGTTGCTGCTCTTCAGGCAAAACGTGAGGCAGAAGGTTTTGTAGTTAACGAATAAACAAATAACAGCCTACTTAATTGTAGGCTTTATTTTTAGGAGATATTATGGATTTCAAATTTTTAGTTTTGACTGACCCACATTTTTTTGATACTGATTTAGGTTGTAGTGGCCCTGATTATGAGGACTTTATGCACTACGAGCAGAAATGCTTTGCAGAAACTGAGAGTATCAACAATGCTGTTTTTAAATACTTGGGTGAAACCGACTTAGCTGACACAGTTATTATCGTAGGTGACTTGACACAGAATGGTGAGAAAAAGAGCCACGAAAAGTTTATCAAACTTCTTTATGACATAAAGGCAAAGGGTAAAAAAATTTATCTTATTTCTGCTGACCACGACTGGAAGAATGACCCATTTGCATTTGGTGAGAATGGTAGATATCAGCCCGAAGGCACAAAGAAAGAAGAACTTATTACATTATATAAAGATTTCGGCTTTTCCGATGCAATTGCCGTTGATGAAGAACATCTTTCCTATGTTGCACAGTTGAGCGATGGCGTAAGACTTTTAGCAATTAATGCTGATATCAAGACTCACGGTCAATTCAGTTTAACAGAAAAGCAGATTGAGTGGATTAAGGTGCAGACTAAAAAGGCAAGGAAAGAAAACCAGACAATGTTTGCAATCTGTCACTATCCCGTTTTACCTATTCAACCCGTTTTTTCAATTATCAAATCTGCCCTTATGTATGACTATAAATCTGTTGCAACACTTCTTGCAGATGAGGGTGTTCATCTTGTTTTCACAGGTCATATGCATAATCAAAGCATCAATGAATTTATAACAGAAAAGGGAAACAAATTCTTTGATGTTACAACGGGTTCAATTATTGCTGACCCATCATACATAAGACTTGTTAATATAAGTGAAAATCAAGCTGAAATCAAGAGCATTCCGACTCCTGACTTTGACTATGATACAAAGGGTATGACTTGTAAGGAATATCTCACATCTGTTTTTGACGCAATGATTAGAAATATTCTTATTGATTTGCGTGATGACACTACAAGAGCAATGAGAAAATTCCATATCAAAGAGAGTAAAGGTCTTGTTTTTGCACTTCGTACAGTAGGCAAACTTCTCTGCTCAATAAAGCTCGGTACACTGGCAAGATTACTCTTTATCAAATGTGATAAGAGTATAAAGAAAGCTAAGCTCATTGATTATGCAACTGTCCTTGTGCGAAATGTCTTCCGTGGTAATCAAACATATAACGAAGGCACACCTGAGGGTGATGTGTTCATAGGATTCTTAAAGCGAATCAATCCGATACTTAAGAGAATTACTGTAAAAGATCCTTATGGTGAAAAAGTTGATATAGCTGGATTACTTAAAAATACAGCAGGTAACTACGGCTACGACGACTATAACGAAACAATTAAATGGTAAAAATGTATGGTGGGGGATTACCTCCACCATTTTTTTGGATTTCCCTATTGCAATTCAATACTTTATTGTGTTAGAATAACTCTAATCTTTTTCAGAAAGAAGTAATATTATGGTAACACTTGATAAAATCTATCACGCATCATTTGTTTTAAAGGACGTTATCCGTAAAACAGATTTGATTTATGCACCAAAAATCTGTAAGGACTGTGAAGTTTATCTTAAAACAGAAAATCTTCAGGTAACTGGTTCTTTCAAAGTTCGTGGTGCAGCTTATAAAATCAGTCAGCTTTCAGCAGAAGAAAAGGCAAAGGGGGTTATTGCTTGTTCAGCTGGTAACCATGCTCAGGGTGTGGCACTTGCTGCAACAAAGAATGGCATTAAGTCACTTATCTGTCTTCCTGACGGTGCTCCGATTTCAAAGGTTGAGGCAACAAAGAGCTATGGTGCTGACATCTGCCTTGTTGAAGGTGTTTATGACGATGCATATAATAAAGCTTTACAGTTAAGAGATGAAAAAGGCTATACATTCGTTCATCCGTTTGACGATGACGATGTTATTGCAGGTCAGGGTACAATCGGTCTTGAAATCCTTGACCAACTTAAAGATGTTGATGCAGTTGTTGTGCCAATCGGTGGTGGTGGACTCATCAGCGGTGTTTCATTTGCAATTAAGGCACTTAATCCTAATGTTAAGATTTACGGTGTTCAGGCAAAAGGTGCACCAAGTATGTACAACTCAATTAAGGACGATAAAATTGAACGTCTCGACAATGTTTCAACTATTGCTGACGGTATCGCAGTAAAAGAACCAGGTGCAAACACATTTGAATATGTAAAGAAATATGTTGATGAAGTTGTAACAGTTTCTGACGACGAAATTGCAACAGCAATTCTCACACTTATTGAACAGCAGAAACTTGTTACAGAGGGTGCAGGTGCAGTTTCTGTTGCAGCAGTAATGTTCAATAAAATCCCTGTTGTGGGCAAAAAGGTTGTTTGCCTTGTTTCAGGTGGTAATATCGATGTTACAATTCTTTCACGAGTAATTAAACGTGGTCTTTTAACATCGGGTCGTACATATTCACTTACAATTGAACTCGTTGACAAGCCAGGTCAGCTTAAAGGCGTTTCAAATATTATTGCTGATTTGGGTGGTAATGTTATTTCAATCCATCACGAAAGAGCATCCGAAAACTCGGAAATCAATGGCTGCTATCTTCGCATCTTGCTTGAAACAAGAAACTTCGAGCATATTGAACTTATTAAAAATAAGCTTATTAACCAAGGCTATAAACTTGTATAAGGAGAAATCACTATGATTAAAACAATCAGTACAGATAAAGCACCTGCTGCAATCGGACCATATTCGCAGGCAAAGGTTGTAGGAAACATGATTTTCACATCAGGACAGATTGCAATCAACCCTGCAAATGGTGAGATTGAGGCAGTAACAATTGAAGAGCAGACAAAGCAAGTTTGTGAAAACATCAAAAATCTTCTTGAAGCATCAGGTAGTGATTTGGAAAATGTCGTAAAAACAACTTGCTTCCTTAAAAATATGGAAGACTTCGCAGCGTTCAATGCAATTTACGCAGAGTATTTTACAAGTAAACCTGCACGTTCATGCGTAGCAGCAAAGCAGCTTCCAAAAGATGTACTTGTTGAAGTTGAAACAATAGCAATAGTTAAAGATTGATTCATTTGACCTTAAACTGCCTTGCTCTCAACTCGCAGTATATCTGATACAGTTTCGTTTCGGCAAGATTGTCTAACGAAAAAATAATTCAATCTTGTTTAAATACTAAATATTATGAAAAAACGGACAGGTTTTAATCTGTCCGTTTTCTTTGTTGTATTATACTTATTTAAAAAACATATCTGAAAATCCGTTTCCACCGAAGATTTCAAACATAATTGTGTTTGTAATGCGAAGAATTATTGTAATTACTTTCATAAAGCCGTCTTCACTTGTGTCTTTTGGTTCGCCATTTTCGATGATATAAACTACATTTTCAAATCTTTCTACTGCAGCATCAAATTCTTCAGTAGGCATATAGGTGCTTTGAATTGCTGTACAAAGCTCAGCAGATGCTTCTTTAAATTCTTTTGCTGTTGATTCATCTAAGGTCGATGTGTCATAATCCTTCCAATTCTCGTACAATTCAATGGCATCAATGGAGTTTCTTGCATAATTGAACTGTGGGAACGCAGGGTCAGAATAAATGCTATCAAAAGATGAATCAGTAAGCATTCTGGTAACGAGTCTGATAATGACATCGTTTCTTGCAGTGCTTTCGTGATTCTGGTTTACAAAATAGAATGAACGCTCACAAAGAATGCCTGATGATGCATCAACAAGTCTTTCCTCATCAATGTGGTTATGATTTTCAGGGTCAGTGCAATATGTATTTGCCTGAACATAATCATCAGGAAGTGATACATCTACTGCTACGGAAGTTGCACCAAAGGATTCTGAATCAGTATGAATAATACCATCACTGTTCATGTTATCCCAGTTATCAAAAATCTTGTACTTAACATAGTTGTAATCAACAATGTCAAAAATTTCTACACCCTTTGACTGTGCATCAAGAATGTGTTTTCTTGAATTAACCTGTGCATTGTAGTACCAGTCTGTCTGTTCACGGATATGAATATCGTCAGCATCGCTTAAATACATTTCTCTGCAGGTTGGATAATCATAAGACGGAATAAGTCCCCAAAGACAAGTTGAACGTTCAAAATAATCCTCAACAAGTGTGTGAACAGCAGTATCGAGAATGTTGTTAAGGTCAGCTTCAGGGAATAAACGAAGAACAATGTTGATAATATATGCAAGGTATTCGCTTTCTTCGTCCATAAGTGATGGAACCATATAGCCATAAAGTGCTTCAGGGTCGTCGATAAATCCGTAACGGTAAATATCACCAAGGATACAAGCACCATCGGCAGCAGGAACAACATAACATACTCTGTTTACATCGTCACTGAATTCTTCACCTTTATCAATATATAATTGCATAAGGGCATTTGCAATAGAGCCACCCTGACTGATTGGCACAAGATTCACTTTATCGTGACCTGTTTCTCTTTTTGCAATTTGAATAAGCTCATAAAGTTCATTTGCAGTATCAATGATGTTTCCTGTGTGAACATAAGATAAGAAATAAAGATGGTCAGAACCTGCGATATCTATATAATCATTAAGTGGAATCTGGTCAAGTGCATATGCAACCTGCTCATCAGTAAGATTTGCAAAGCTTGTATTGTATTTGTCAGCCTGAATATTCTTGATTGGACGACCATATTCATCCAGTTCAAGATTGCTGAATAACGCCCAGCCTAAAACATCAGCGATTGCGTTTGCACAACGGTTTTCAATATCACGCTGTGTTAAAAGTAATGAAGCTAATGGAACTAAAGCTTCTTCAAGTGCCTTTTTCACAACATCACCTGATGCTTCCATAAAGAATGGAGCAGAATATGGTTCACCCTCAGAATTAAGCATTGGTTCACCATTTTCGTCAAGGTAACGGACATCTGACTGGAAAAGTCCAGGAATAACAATCGACGGACAGTTATCACAATCACAAGGTGTACTTACAGCAGTTGCAGCAAATGCTGACATAGAAATAAGCATTGAAAGTACAAGGATAATAGAAACGATTTTTAAACGGATTGATTTCATAAAAATTTCCTCCTTTTTGTAATGATAAGATTATACATCATACTGAGTAGGTTTTCAATAAAAAAGCGTACAGATTTTACCCTGTACGCTTTTTTATATTCTGTTTGGGTTATCTGTTCTACCAATAAGGTAATCAACACTTGTGTTATAGTAATCTGCCAATTTACACAACGTATCTAATGGAATTTCACGTTTACCATTTTCATACTGTGAATAGGTATTTTGTTTTATGTTAAGATATTCTGCAAGTTCTTTTTGTTTTACATCATTATCTTCGCGTAAATCTTTCAATCGCATACTAATCACCTTAATCAGATTTTACATTATCGCAGAACGAGATATTGACAATTATCTCAATTTGCGATATATTATGAGAAATAGTATGTGAAAAATTAGAATATTTATAGGAGATGATATTATGAAAAAGACGATGATTAAAGTCATTGCTATTGTTCTTGCTGTTGTGCTTATATGTGGTGGTGCTTTTGGTGGATATGTTTTATATCGTTTTAATTTTAACGGACCCAAAGACCTTGCTCACAGTTATGAAGAAATTTATAATCAAAATCAAATTACTTATGATGCAGGTGTTGACGGAAAGTTTTCGGTTTTAAAAATCAATGATACTCATTTCTTTAACGGCACTTGCAAGAATGATAAAAAAACAATGGCTGATTTAAAAACTATTCTTGATAAAACACCTTGTGACTTTATTGTTGTCAATGGTGATATGGTTGACGGATTTAATCTTGTTTCTGATTATGATAAATATGGTGCAATCCAGATTTTTGCCGAACTAATTGATAGTTATAATATTCCTTGGACATTTATTCCTGGTAACAATGACAGCGAATTTGATGGTGACAATGAAGATGTGATTGCATATATGATGCAGTACAAAAACTTCGTCTGTGGAAATGAGAAAGACATTGATGGCGATATGCAATATTTTGTTGACCTTGAATATAAGGGTGAATTGGCACATTCACTCGCTATTATGGATAGTAATGCAAGGACAATTAAGGCAATAGGAAAATATGATTATATAAAGGAAAGCCAAATTAATTGGTTGCTTGATGGAATTGAAAGCAGAAAAGTAAAAACAAGTGTATTTTTCCATATGAATACACCTGCATTTAAAGATGCCTTTGAAAAAGGTGAAGCATACGAGGGCTTCCCATCTTCTTATGAGTATGCGCTTGATACAATAAAAGAAAACAAACTGTTTGACGAAATGACAGCGGATAACGAATATATTTCACTTATTTCAATAGGTCATGTTCATAGCAACAACATGTGTCATTTCTATAACGGAAGATATTATCAGTTGAGTAGTGTGAGTGGATATAATGCATCACACCCCGACGATTTAATTCCGTCATGCACATTGACGGTAATTGATGTAACAAAGGATAATGCAAAAGATATGTACCATTTTGAAAAAGTAGAAGCATAAAAAGCAACTAATTATAAAACAAAAACCGGACGGGAAATCCTGTCCGGTTTTTGTTTTGCACTTTGCACTTTGCATTTTGCGTTTTGCACTTATTTAATTGGTGACATTCGGAATGTGTATGTGTAAACCTTGTTTGGTTTCAACTGATACTTTTCACGAACCTGAGCATCACCTGGCATATCGCCACCAACACCGATTTGATTCAAGTCAACATTGAATGTTGTAATGTCGTAATGTGGTAATTCGTGGATATGCTTTGCAAGTTGTAACTGGTCCTGTGTGTAGTGCCATGCGCTGAAGCATATTGGTGTGTCACCTAATGCTTCAAAACGAAGACCCTTGTTTTCCTTGTTTCTGATTTCAACCCATCTTACATCAGTACGGTTACCATTTTCCTGAGGTCTCATATAGTGATGTTCAAGGTCGGCAACACTCTTTTCGTGGAGAGTAATCTTACCACCAGTTTTTCTGTCAAAATATGTTTCCTGAGGACCACGACCATACCACTTAACCTGGTCAAACTCACGAAGAAGTCCCATCTTTGTACCAAAACGGAGAAGATTGAAATTCTTAGGTGTACCAGTATGAGTAACCTCAATGCTTCCGTCAGGGCTGATTACAAATTTTGATGTAACGCCTGAGAAGAACTGAACACTCCAGTTAATATCCACAACAACCTGACCGAGAGAGTTTTTGCTTACAGAGTTAACAGTGCCTTTTGCAGAATTTGTTGCTCTCTGCCAGTTGAAATATGGGTGGAATGGAATAAGGAATGGTACAAAGTTTGTGTTTGAAAGGTCGTTGTCAGTTACAGCACGGAAATAGTTAGGAGTAACTGCTGCTTTAAGATATTCTTTGCCATCATATTTAAGTGATGTGATTTTGCCACCGTCAATCTTAACAGCAAATCCGTCACTGTTGGCAAATACCATATTACCATTCTTAACATAAGTAATCTGACCATCAACGAAAGTCTTTTCTGCCGGTTTAACAGACTTAACAACAAACTGGTCAAATCCCTGTTCATATCCTGCTTCACACCAAGCGTGTGCAGTCTTGTTAAGGAATGAAACGATAAGTACACATTCTTTTTCAGGAAGGCTTGTCAAATCATAAGGAATTGTGAAATCAATCTCTGAAAGCGGAGCACAGTTAACGTCAACAATGCCACTCTGCGCTTCAACACCCTCAGCCTGTAAACTCCATTTGAAATCGAAGTCTGAAAGGTCGGTAAAGAGTTTCTTATTGATAAGAGTGAATTCGCCCTTCTGTAAATCTCTTTCTTTAACCTTGATTTCACAGTAAACTTTTTTAACCTCGAAGTATGATGGGTGAGGTTTTCTGTCCGCTGTGATAATACCATTAGCATTAAAATATGTATTTGAACCTGTCATAGCTGTTGTGTTTGGAAGATGTGTAAATCTTCCTGGTTCATAAGGTTCAAAGTCAGTACCGTAAAGCCACTGGTCACCCTTGTCAGTCTTTCTACGGATTGCCTGGTCAACAAAGTCCCAGATATATCCGCCACACATATGCTCGTGAGCTTCGAAGTCGTGCATATATTCCTGGAAATTACCAAGGCTGTTTTCCATAGCATGAGCATATTCACAAAGAAGAACAGGTCTGCAGTAATCCTCTTTCTTGATTGGCTTTGAGTCAGCAGCAAGTGCGTTTGCGATATTGTCATAAAGTGAGATTTCGATAGGCTCTTTGTTGCAGAGCTTCTTCATAACACTCTCAACAGGATACATTCTTGAAATAACATCACTCTTTGTAAAGTTAAAGTCACCTTCATAGTGGAACTGACGAGTTGAGTCAAGTTTAAGTGCAGCTTTCTTCATTTCCATAAAGTTGCTGCCGTCACCAGCCTCGTTACCAAGTGACCACATAAATACACAAGCGTGGTTTCTGTCACGAAGTACCATTCTTTCCATTCTGTCAACAACAGCTGCTGTCCACATTGGGTTGTCACCTGGAACGCCCTTACGACGAACACCGTGAGTTTCAAGGTCACATTCGTCCATAACATAGAAACCATATTCGTCACAGAGTTCATAGAAATATGGGTCATCAGGATAGTGAGAAGTACGGATAGAGTTAATATTCGCATTCTTCATGAAATTAAGGTCCTGATGATATCTTTCAGTAGGAACTGCCCAACCGTTGTCAGGGTCAAAGTCGTGACGGTTAACACCACGAAGCATCAATGGCTTACCATTGAAAAGGAATCTTTCACCGATAATTTCAACTTTCTTGAAACCGAAACGGATTGATTTATATGTTGTCTTACCGTCGGCGGTAATGCTGATGAGCAATTTATAAAGGTAAGGTGATTCGGCAGACCATTTTTCCGGGTTTTCAATCAATTTGTTAAATGTGATTTTTCCACCGTCAGTTTCTGTTTCACCAAGGAGAATTCTCTTTTCTCCATCAATGATTTCTGCCTTAACCTTTGCTGTACCATTTTTATCGTAGTTGTTTACCTGAATTTCAAGAGTTGTGTTACTGTCCTTGTATTCAGCGTCTAAATCAGTAGTGATAAAGAAATCACGAATACATTTCTTTGGTTCAGCAAACACATAAACCTCTCTGTAAAGGCCACAAAGAAGCCACATATCCTGATTTTCAAGATAAGCACCGTCGGAGAAACGATAAACTTTAACAGCAACTCTGTTTGAGCCTTTACGAGCAAACTTTGTGATGTTGAATTCGTGAGGAGTCATTGAACCCTGTGAATAACCAACGTATTCACCGTTAAGATAAACCTCGATAGCAGATTTTGCAGCACCAAAGTGCAAGAAGATTTCCTGACCATCAAAGTTTTCAGGCATATCGAAATCTCTTACATAAAGACCGATTTCCTGCATATCATGGTCGATTGAAGGAATCTTATTCTTGCTTCTGCTGATAGCACGGCAATATGTACTTGCATAGTAGTAAGGATAACTTTCAGTATCCTGACCAATCTGCCATACTGATGGAACATCAATATCACGCCAGAAAGATGGGTCAAAGCTGTCAAGATAAAAATCTGTAGGACAATTCTGAAGACCTCTCTGCCAGTGGAATTTCCATTTTCCGTTAAGAGTCATTTTTGTTGTGGGAGCAACTCTGTTCAATGCGTCTGCTTCGCTGTCATAAGAAAAGGCGATAACGTGACCGTCTTCCTTATTTCTTTTGAAAATTGCAGGGTTTTCCCAATCATAAGTATAATTTCTCATATTCTACCTCCAACAAGGTTATTCACTTTTAGATGCTAAATATTCAATAAACTGTTTTGCTGTTCGTGGACTTCTTCCACCATTGCGAAGTGCAAAGGCTTCGGCTGCTAAATGCAACTCGTTTTTGTCCATACTTATATTATACTGTATAGAAAGATTTTCTACAATAGATAAATACAAATCTTTATTAGGTTTTGAGAAAGTAATTTTAAGTCCGAATCTTGCAGAAAGACTCATAACTTCCTGAATTGTGTCCTGAAGGTGAATGTCGTCACCATTTCTGTCGTTGAAATTCTCTTTTACGAGATTTCTTCGGTTACTTGTAGCGTAAATTGCAATGTTTTCAGTTTTGCCTGAAACGCCACCTTCAAGAATTGCTTTCAAAGCACCAAAATCATTGTCGTTTGTGGAAAAACTCAAATCGTCAATAAAGATAATGAATTTCAAAGGATTGTCTGCCAACTGTTCAATAACATCGGGCAGGGAATAGAGCTGATTTTTCTTGATTTCAATAAGACGAAGTCCCAATTTCCAGTATTCATTGACGATGGCTTTGATTGTACTGCTCTTACCACTACCTGCATCACCATAAAGAAGAACATTGTTGCAAGGTTTTCCCTGAATAAGAGCCATAGTGTTATCAATAACCTTTTGTCTTTCCAATTCGTAGCCACTCATCTGTGAAAGACGTTGCGGGTCAGGGAATTTTACAGGAATGATTTTTTCATCCTTATATAAGAACATGTGGTGAGTAGCGTAAATGCCGTATCCCGTAGTTTTAATTGTTGAAATCTTTTTAATATATTCACCTTTTACTGAAAGGCTACTGTTCTTCCATTGAGGTAGATATACATCAGTATCGCATAATACCTTTATATCATCACAACTAATCTGAGAGAGCTTCTCAAATAAATCCAACTCGTTTTCAACAGCTTTCTGTATAAGAGGGGAGGCATCTCCTTTTGCAGATTCCTTTACATATATATTCTCATCGTTTTGCAAAAGCTGATTGATGTATTCACATAAATCGTCAGTTTTTTCGTAAAGTGCTGAAACAAAGTCGGAATATAGTGAAACAAATTCGTCTTTGTCAGTTCCGTCACATTTAAGAAGATTTAAAAGTGAAGAAAGGCATTTGTCTGTCATTACATTTTTAAATATAACAACTGCCTTTGCAGAGATTGTTAAATCGGTGTAATTTTTCATAATCTGACTTCCTTAAAAAATTTCCATTTTTGGAAAATTAACTATTGACATATTGACTTGACATGTATATAATAGTAAATTGCTATTAAAATGGAATTGTATACGCTGGAGCATTTTTCGTAAGTTGAATTTTACCATAATTTACTACGAAAAGCAAGGCGTAAAACAACTTTAATTTAATAATCTCCACGCCTTATATACTATGTATATAGATATGGGGCTCAGGAATAAAAAAACGAACGGAGAGTGATAAGCCCTATGGTAAATGTCAAACCGGTAAAACTTGGCAGAAATACCCGTATGAGTTTCTCAAAAATTAATGAGGTTATGCAGATGCCTAATCTTATTGAGGTACAGAAAAATTCATACAAGTGGTTCCTTGAAACAGGACTTAAAGAGGTGTTCCGTGATATCGATGCAATCACCGATTACACAGGAAATCTCGAATTGACTTTTGTGGACTATCGTATGGATGATAAGCCAAAGTACACAGTCAAAGAATGTAAAGAAAGAGATGCAACTTATGCAGCTCCCCTCAGAGTTACCGCACGTCTTTTCAATAAGGAGACAGGTGAGGTCAAGGAAAACGAAGTTTATATGGGCGATTTCCCACTGATGACAGACAGTGGTACATTTGTTATTAACGGTGCAGAGCGTGTTATTATTTCACAGCTTGTACGTTCACCAAGTGTGTACTATGGAATGACTCATGACAAGACAGGTAAGGAACTTTACACAACAACTGTAATTCCTAACCGTGGTGCTTGGCTGGAATATGAGACAGACCAGAATGACCTTTTCTATGTAAGAATTGATAAAAACAGAAAGATTTTCATCACAACATTTATCCGTGCATTGGGACTTAGTTCAAATGCTGAAATTATGGAATTCTTTGGTTATGACGACAGAATCGTAGCAACTCTTGATAAGGATACTACTGTTAATACAGAACAGGCTCTTATTGAAGTTTATAAGAAGCTTCGTCCAGGTGAACCACCTGCACTTGAAACAGCTCAGGCACACCTTGATGGTCTCTTCTTTGACGCACATCGTTATGATATGTCAAGAGTTGGTCGTTACAAGTATAATAAGAAGCTTGCTATTTCTTCTCGTCTTGCAGGTAAAACTGTTAAAGAACCGGTTATCAGCAAACTCACAGGTGAGATTATGGCTGATACAGGCGACGTAATCAGTGAAGAACTTGCTTACAGAATGGAACAGGAAGGTGTTGACACTGTTATCCTTGACGTTGAGGGTAAAGAAGTAAAAGTTTACTCTAACGGTATGGTTGATATCGGTGAATATGTTCCTATGTTCACAGAAGATGAACTTGAAGCAATCGGCATCAACGAAAAAGTTAGCTTCAATGTTCTTATGGAAGTTCTTGATAAATGTGGTGACAATAAGGAAGCACTCGCAGAAGAAATGTCTCTTCGTGCAGATGACCTTATTCCAAAACATATTACAAAGGAAGATATCTTTGCAACAATCAACTACCTTAACGGCTTGGCATCAGGTATCGGTGTTACAGATGACATCGACCACCTTGGTAACCGTCGTATCCGTTCAGTTGGTGAACTTCTTCAGAACCAGTTTAGAATTGGTTTTGCAAGAATGGAAAGAGTTGTTAAAGAAAGAATGACTCTTCAGGGTCAGGAACCTGATAAAGTTACTCCTGTTGCCCTTATCAATATTCGTCCTGTAATGGCTGCTATTAAGGAATTCTTTGGTAGCTCTCAGTTATCACAGTTTATGGATCAGAACAATCCTCTTAGTGAAATGACTCATAAAAGACGTCTTTCAGCATTAGGTCCTGGTGGTCTTTCAAGAGAGAGAGCAGGCTTCGAGGTTCGTGACGTTCATACATCTCATTATGGTCGTATGTGTCCTATCGAAACTCCTGAAGGTCCTAACATCGGTCTTATCGGTTCGCTTACAACATACGGAA
>JAZNJX010000051.1:0-3775 GCA_045578245.1 Candidatus Fimenecus sp.
GGTATTATGGATGGCTACGGTGGATATCGCTGTTGGGGTACTCTTGACTTTGACTTCGGTTGCATACACAGCGAACATAATTATCATCGTGAACTTGATATGTCAAAGGGTGTTTGCACAGTTTCCTACGATGCAAAGATGGGATTTACAAAGAAACTCCATGACGATAAAATTTTCTTTGTGTCGTATCCCGATAAATGTGGTGTTATCCGTATTAAGAGAACAGGGGAAAAGTTGAATACAGAGATTAAGCTTTCTTCTGCACACGGAACTGTAAAATATGAAAATGACAGAATTGTCCATTCAGGAGAATTGGAAGATAATGCACTCAAATTCTGTCTTATTGCAAATGTTTTTACAGATGGTAATGCAGTTGCTACTGCAAAGAGCATGAAGATTTCTGATGCAACTGAAATGACAATAATCTTTTCTGCAGATACTGACTATATGGATATATATCCTGCTTATAGAACAGGCGAGAATGCAGATGCTCTTTATAATAGGGTTAATGAAACTGTAATCAAGGCAACTGAAAAAGGCTATGATGCATTATTAAAATCACATACTGAAGATTTTAACGAGATTATGAAACGTGTATCCATTGACCTTGATGGCGCAAAGGATGTTTCAGCAGACACACTTCTGTACAAATATTCACACGATGCATCATATAGAAAGAATGCAGCTGAATTGCTTTATCAGTACGGAAGATATATGACAGTATCATCTTCTCGAGAGACTGATATTCTGCCATCCAATCTTCAGGGTATATGGAATGTGTCAAATAATCCTAAATGGAGCAGTGACTTCCATACCAATGTAAATCTTCAGATGAACTATTGGCCCGTATTTAATGGTAATATGGCAGAATGTTCAAAGCCATTAATCAGATACATTAAATCAATGGTTGAACCTGGCAGAATTACTGCAAAATATTATACAGGCATTGAAAGCAAAGAAGGAGAGCAGAATGGTTTCCTTTTCCATACTCAATGTACACCATTTGGCTGGACTTGTCCTGGTTGGAGCTTTGACTGGGGTTGGTCACCTGCAGCAATGCCTTGGATTTTACATAACTGCTATGAACATTACGAATATACTCTTGATAAACAAATGCTTGCAGAGGATATTTATCCAATGCTTAAGGAATGTGCTGAATACTTCTCAAAACTTTTGATTGAGAATAACGGAAGACTTGTTACATATCCTTGTTATTCACCTGAACATGGTCCAAGAACAATGGGTAATACTTATGAGCAGGCTCTTTTATGGCAACTTTACGACGACTCAATCAAAAGCGCAACTGCATTGGGTGTTGATGACGAATTAATCTCAAAATGGCAGGATATTAAGAACAGACTTAAAGTATATGAAATAGGCGAAGATGGACAGATTAAGGAATGGTACCATGAAAAGAAACTTGGTGAATTCGGTCAGCATCACCATCGACATATGTCACATCTTTTGGGCTTGTTCCCATGTAATGTAATGAATAAGTTCGAAAATCCTGAACTTATTGATGCTTCAATTATTTCAATGAATCACCGTACAGATAAGAGTACAGGTTGGTCTATGGGACAGAAAATCAATACTTGGGCAAGAGTAGGTGATGGTGACAGAGTTTTAAAAATCATCGGTGACTTGTTTAAGAATGGTATCTATCCAAACTTCTTTGATTATCATCCACCATTCCAGATTGATGGTAACTTTGGTTTTACATCAGGTGTTAACGAAATGCTTATGCAGAGTAATTATGGTTGTATCGAATTACTTCCTGCACTTCCAACAGAATGGGAAAAGGGCAGCATTAAAGGTATCGTAGCTCGTGGTAACTTCACTCTGGATATCGAATGGGATAACAATAAACTCAAATCAGCAAAAATCACGTCAAATGCAGGTGGAAAGTGTAAACTTTACTATGCAAAGGGTGCGTTTGAGATTGATGGTATCAAGTCGCAAAATGGTGTAGTGGAATTTGATACACAAATTGGACAAACATATGCTATAAATGTATAAAGAAATACAGCCTTGAAAAATCAGGGCTGTTTTTTATTTTACCTCTTGACAGTTGAATGAATATTCAACTATAATAATTGAGTAAACATTCAACTGAAAGGAATTAACTTATGTCGAAAAATGAGTTTGTGTGTGATTGTAATATGATTCACGAAGAAATGGTACAAGATACACTGTCAAAAATGCCAGAATCAAATCTTTTATGTAATCTCGCAAAATTATTTAAGATTATGGGGGATGATACAAGATGTAAATTGCTTTTCGCTTTGTTGCAAAATGAAATGTGCGTGTGCGATTTAGCAAATGTATTATCAATGACAAAATCATCGATTTCACATCAATTAAGTAAAATGAAGGATGCAGGAATCGTTAAATTCAGAAAAGAAGGAAAAACTGTATACTACTCATTGGATGATAAGCATATTTCAGAGATTTTTGAAGTAGGAATAAAACATATTAGTCATAAGCAGGTGATAAAGTGAAAACAGAAAAGAATATTTTAATTGCATTTATACTTAATATATCTTTCTCCATATTTGAATTTGTTGGTGGCATCTTCACAGGTAGTGTGGCAATTCTATCGGATGCTGTTCACGATATAGGTGACGCAATGAGTATCGGTGTGTCATATTTCCTTGAAAAGAAAAGCAAAAAGCAACCTGATGATATATATACATTTGGATATGTACGTTTTTCAGTGATAGGAAGTGTGATTACAACACTTATATTGTTGTTTGGCTCTGTTGCAGTTATTTATAATGCTGTTATCAGAGTGTTTAATCCTGTTGAAATAAACTATAATGGTATGATTGTCTTTGCCGTTATCGGAGCGTTGATTAATTTTTTTGCAGCCTATTTCACAAAAGAAGGGGACTCGTTAAATCAGAAGGCAGTAAATCTTCATATGTTGGAAGATGTGCTTGGGTGGATAGTTGTACTTTTTGGTGCAATAATAATGAGGTTCACAGACATATCTATTATTGACCCGTTGATGTCAATGGGTGTTGCAATATTCATTTTCATAAACGCAATAAAGAATCTTAAAGAAGTCCTTGATTTGTTTCTCGAGAAAATACCGAATAATATTAGTGTAGATGAAATAAAAGAGTATATTAAAGATATTGATGGAGTAAAAGATGTTCATCATGTTCATATCTGGAGCATGGATGGATTCCACAATTACGCAACTATGCATATTGTGACTAATGAAGATTCACATCATATTAAGCATTTGATAAGAGAAGAAATGTTGGAACATGGTATTGAACATGTCACTCTGGAGCTTGAAAAAGAGGACGAAAATTGCCATGAAGAAACATGTTGTATTAAATATGAAAAAGGGCATCACCATCACCATCATCACCACCATTAATTCATACACGGACAAAGTGATTTTTGTCCGTGTTTTTTCATATTTTTGTGCCATTTGTCATTTTGCACATAAATCTTGCACAAAAAACAATGTTTTTATTTATTTAAAATACCAAAAACGGAACACCCGGATAAGTTTTCAAAAAGACTCAAAAAAATTAAAAAAAGATGTTGACATTTGTCGCTTGTTTTGATAATATATACGAGCGCCAAGGACAGAGGGCAAAACGAACTCGGTTCTGAAGCGCACAAACTGGACCTTGAAAATTAAACAACGACGAGATAAGTAAAAGGAACCCTGTAGATTCTTTGAGAGTAGAGAAACTCAACAGAGAAGAAACAAGAAACAGTAATTCTGTGATAAACAGAGTTAAAAAGAACGCAAAGC
>JAZNJX010000052.1:0-16783 GCA_045578245.1 Candidatus Fimenecus sp.
TTAAAATTAAATTTTACTTACCATAGGTGCTTTTTTGTACTGTCTGTACAAATTGGGGCAGTTCAAGTGACCTTATGCATTTTTTATTAATTCTTTTCTACGATGAGAAGAACGCCGTTTGATAAATTTTGACGTGTAAAATTAAACACCTGGCTGAATTCTTGAGTGTGGACAGTACTAGGGTCTGACGACTCAATATATATGTATTTAGGCTTTTGCTCCGGGTTTACCTCGTAGTAATGACTTAATTGCTTGTAATCGAGAACACCTCGATACCATGTGCTATATATTGCAACAGGTCGTTCAAGATGAACGTACATCCAGTTGTTATATGATGCTACTAATACTGGTTCATTTTTTTTGCTGATGTCTTTTATATAATCCAAATCTTTTATGGTTTTATTATATTTGTCATATTGAATTTCGGACATATACATTCCCGAATAAGGTCCGACAGTTGCTTTAGTAGCATCGTTTGGAAAAGGTTGAAAATAATAATGGAATACAATGAAAAACACTATCTGAATACAACAACCTATGGCTATCACCTTATTATATATGGTGTTTTTATTTTCATTCGCGGTTGTTTCATTATTGTTTTGATAATCAAGGCACATTTCATTCCATAAATCCTTGGAAAAAAATACTCCTGCTACATTACAAACTGAAAGCACTATGCCAATTGCACCCCAATGGGTATCTGCAGCAAGGTATTGTACAAATGCAGCAAATGAACAAGGTATAAACATACAATAAAACAATGTTTTATTCTTATTTTCTGTCAGCAAATAGCATACGATGGAAAAAATGTAAAATGGTAATGAAATAGCACATAAATAAACTTCAGCAACAACTAGAACAGCAATTATAAACACTATTGACCATACTATTGAAACTGACAAATAGGCAAAACGGTGTGAGTTGCATTTTCTTTTCTTGTCAAACAATAATACAGCAAACATAACTGGTAAAATCCAAGGCATTCCAAAATTTGCTTTGCTAAAATACACAAGTGTTTTTATAAACTTTGAAAAAATAGAATCCGATGCAATATCATATTCAGTGCTGGTCAAAAGATTTTCCATATTGTTGAAAATCGATTTGATTGTACCACCTGTTGATAAAAAGAAAGCAACTGCAATAACAGCAACAATTAATATTCCACAAGCAGTCCACAAAACAGCCTTTTTGGAAAAAAAACAATTGTAATTTTCCATATCAGGGAAAAATTCAACCTGTTGTTGTTTCAATTCTCTTTTTTGCTTTTTTGTGAGCTTTTTATCCTTCTTTTCATTGCTTGAAAACTTCCTCATAATTACATAGTCTTTTATTGATTGTCGTTTTGTCCACAAAACACAGACAATGAGGTATATCACGTATACAAAGCAAAAAAGCGGGTTACACACACAACAACAGCCGAAGCTTATACCAGCAAAAATATAAAAATGTACGGCATTTTTTTCATAAATTGAAAGCAAGCAAAGTGATAGCAACAACAAAGATATAACAAATATCGATTGGTAGCTTATCGCTAAAATGTTATAAGGTGGTTGCACATAGAACATTATGGAAGCTATGATTGCCCATTTCCCATACTTCTTGAAAAAGTTATATATTAAAATAGATACTGATGTATGAAGTGCAAGGTATACACATCTTAAGAAAATATAAATACCATCAGCAGTGCCTTTCAAAGCTGTCCAGATTCGCACTGGCAAGTATGAAAACAGGGATGCAAATTGTGTAAGATGCCACTCATCCTTAACTAAACTGTCTCCCATTATAAGACGAAATGGAACAGTTGCATAGTGACTCTCATCATCTGAAAATGGAACGATGAAAATGAAAAAGATGTGCATTAACAACACTGCTAATATCATTATTGCAAATAAAAAATTCGTCTTTTTTAGTTTCTTAACCATAAATAACCTCTAAAGAATAACTTATTATATAGAATAATTCTAACACAAAAAATATATCAAGTCAAATTGTCTGTACTATTTGATGAAATTAATAATAATTGGTTGTAAATACTTGATATTAGTTCATTTTTTGTGATATAATACTGTGAATAATAATTTGGAGAAGTATGCGATGAACAGAGTAATGTTGCTTTATCCCCCTGGGAAACAATATCAGCGCAGTGAAGACCGTGCGCAGTGTAATATTGAAGATTCCGCAGTAGCGTCCACTCATGCATGTAATGACATCGGCTATGCTGCAGCAGTTTTGCTCCAGAAGGGATATTCTGTTTTTCTCAGAGATTACCAAACAGAATTTGCTACTAAAGAACAGGTTAAAGCTGATATTGAAGAGTTTAAACCTGACCTGATTTTTATCAGTATCACTAACGCAACTATTTACGACGACCTTGATTTTATTAAATGGATAAAGTCATTTCACGACTGTAAATTTGTTATCAAGGGTGCAATTTTCTACAATCCTAAAAAGAGTCTTCTCGAAACTCTTGACCTTCAGAATGTTTCCTGCCTGGTCGGTGGAGAAATTGAATTCATTATGGGACCTATCACTGATTATCTTTTAAGAGGTATTGGCAACATTGATGACATCCATGGAATTATTTACAACAATGGTAACGGATTTGTTTCAACAAGGTTTGACTGCTGGAATAAGAACCTTGACGAGCTTCCATTCCCTGCAAGACATTTAATGAACAACGCTATATATACAAGACCAGATACAGGTGAACCTATGGCAACAATCTCCGTTGCTAAGGGTTGTCCTTCCCAATGTATTTACTGTCTTACTCCAATTATTTCAGGTAGAAATGTCCGTTTAAGAAGTGTAGAAAATGTCTTTGCCGAAATCGAAGAATGTTACTATAAGTTCAATATCCGCAATTTCTTCTTTAAGGCAGATACGTTTACTATTGATAACGAATGGGCATCGGCTTTGTGTGATAAAATCATCAACTCTCCTCTTAACGGTAAAATTGAATTTACTGCAAACTCAAGAACAAAACCATTATCATTTGAATTATTGCAAAAAATGAAGGCTGCAGGTTGCTTTATGCTTGCTGTCGGTTTTGAAACAGGCTCCGAAAAGACAATGAAACTCATAAAAAAAGGAGCAACTCTTGAAGACAGTATCCGTGCAGCTTCCCTTATAAAGAAAGCAGGAATTCCGTTATTCGGATTCTTTATGGTAGGTTTCCCTTGGGAAACAAAAGATGACATTAAAGCAACCGAAAAGTTCATTCTTAAGTTAAATCCTGATTTTATTGAAATACATATCGCAATGCCTTACTATGGCACCGAACTTTATCAATACTGCGTGGAGTATAACACATTGAACGATTTGGCTTGGGGTAACGATTACTATGCTCCGAATACTATCGGCACAAGCACAGTAAGCCTGCAGGAAGTAACAAAAATGAAAAAGCAGATGCAGCTTAAATTCTATCTGCGACCAATATATATTTTCAAAACACTAAAAAAGTGCATAACATCCTTTACTCAATTCAAGAATTATGCACAACACGCAATTAAGCTTTTAAAGAAAAATCTTTTTTGAGGTAACAAATGAGAGTTTTATTCATTAACCCATCTGTCGGCTATTATACAAGAGCTCTTTCGAATCCTTTGGGACTTCTCTCAATAGCTACATATGTAAAACAACACGGACACGAGGTAAAACTTGAGGACCGTTGTGTTAACAAGTCAAATATCAATAAATTATTAGATGCATATAAGCCTGATATTATCGGTGTATCCCTTATGTCATCCCGTGGTCTTATTGATGCTGAAAAAATATCAAAAGCTGCAAGAGCAAAGGGAATACCTGTTGTCTGGGGTGGGCAGATGCCTTCCCTTCAGATGGAGCAGGTGTTAGCCCTTGACCTTGTTGATTACATATCTTATGCTGAGGGTGAAGAAACCTGGCTTGAAATGATGGATGCTCTTGAAAGTGGCAGACCATTCTCCGAGATTCAGGGCTTGGCATACAAGGAAAATGGAAAAGTCGTTGTTACTCCTTGTCGTAAATTTGCTGACCTTCGTGATATGCCGGTTTCCGACTACACACTCATTGACCCATCAAAATATATGCAGACATATCTTGGTTGTAAAAAGATGATGTACATATATTCTGCAAAGGGGTGTCCTTGCAGATGTGCGTTTTGTTCAAATATGAATTTCCACAAAAGTACCTACAGAAAACGTCCTAACGAATATGTGCTCGAGGAAATCCGTTATCTTATAGAAAATCACGGTGCTGACGGTTTCTTCTTCTCGGATGAGCTCTGGGTTGTAAAAAGGGAAGATTTGGTTGATTTTTGCGAAAAAGTGCACGAAAGTGGTCTCAAATTCCAATGGGGTGTTGAACTTCGTATCGGTATGTTTGGTGAAGAAGAATATCAGATGCTCTATGACGCAGGATGCAGATGGATTTTCTTTGGAATTGAAACCGGTTCAAAGGAAATGCAGAAGATTGTTCACAAAAATATTGATTATTCAAAAATTGCACCAACATTTGAAATACTTAACAAAATTGGTATTACAACTATCGGTTCATTCATTATTGGCTTCCCAAATGAAACTGTTGACCAATTAAGGGATACCGTAAAGCTTCTCAATACTGTAAAAGCGAATCTTACTCCTGTTTTCCACTTCACACCTATTCCTGGTACTGAGCTTTATGACCAGGTTGTGGCTGACGGAACTTATAAAGCACCAAAAACCCTTAAAGCAATGAGTAAGGTTGTTGCAACTGAATCATTGGGTGTAAACCTTTCTGATGTTCCAAGTGTAGATTTACGAGTAATCAGAAGCTGGTACCTGTGGAAGAGTTTCTCAAACAAGGGTGCTTTGCAGGAGCATGGTGCATTTGAGTTCGCAAAGGAAACAATCCTTAACGGACTTCACTCCATTTCACTTAAAGGTCCGATTAACTTCTTCATTGACGGATTCAAGGCTTTGTATGAATTCCTTTATATTTTCTGGTTTTCACACGCTTATCCAAAGATTATTAAGAAATACGATTTAGATAAAACTTATTAAGGTGAGATAAAATGAGTAAAAAACTAATTTCAATTGTTGTTCCTAATTACAATGAGGCTGCTACACTTGACGAGTTGTACGAGAGAACAACAAAAGTTATGCAAAGTCTCTCAGAATACGATTACGAAATTGTCTTTTTTGACGATGGTTCAACTGACGGTTCAAAACAGAAAATAGAAGAGCTTTGCAACAAGGATGAGCATATCAAGGCAGTTTTTTACTCAAAGAATTTCGGTTATGCAAAGGGTACTTTCTATTGTTTTCAGCAGGCAAAGGGTGACTGTGCTGTGATTCTTCACGCTGATTTGCAGAATCCACCTGAAGAAATTCCAAGACTTGTTGAAAAATGGGAAACCGGCGCTCAGATTGTTTTCGGTGTAAAAAATCAGAGCCGAGAAAACAAATTCGTTTACTTTATCAGAACAATTTTCTATTGGGTAATCAATAACGTTTTCGGTGTTAAAATGGTTCCTCATGCTACTGAGTTTGAATTATTTGACAAGAGTTTTATTGATATTCTCAAGAGAATCAATACAAACGAGCCTTTCCTTCGTGGACTTATTTATGAATATGGCTCATCCTTTGAATTTGTCTATTATCTTCAGGACAAACGAAAGAAAGGTAAAAGCAAATTTACTCTTTCAAAATATTACGATTTTGCCGTTTGTGGTATCGTAAATGCTTCAAAAGTTTTACCAAGACGAGTAATCGGTGTATCTTTAATCGCAATGGTTATAACCATATTAGAATTTTTAATTTTCTGCTTACCTAATGCATTCAGTTTATCCTTTAGTGAAGCAATCAGCAGTATTATGTTAAGGTTGGTATTCATTTTTATCGGATTACTCTTGTTGATGGTATCTTTCTGTGCAGAGCATCTTATTTCACTTCCTCGCAACAATGGTGAAAAGCCAATCATTATTGAAGAGAGAAGAATTAACTATTAAAAATACTTAATCACCATACGAAAAGAGGGCTGTTTATGATTGGTGTTATATTAGCTGCCGGTGATGGCACTCGTTTGAAAAAGAGCACCGGTCAGGACATTTGCAAACCCTTAAGGAAAATAAATAATACACATTTAATAGAATTTGCACTCAACAATCTGATTGAATTATCGGTAACTGAGGTATATATTGTTGTTGGAAAACAAGGAAATTTAATTAAAGATGCCATTGGTGATAAGTATCAGGGATTAGAAATCCATTATGTTTGCCAACGGGAGCAAAAAGGCCTTATGAATGCTCTTGTGCAAGCTTTGAAAGTAATTGAAAATGATGAAACTGTAGTATTGCAGTTATCCGATGAAATTTTCGTGGGATTAAATACCGAAGCAATAAAAAGTGCTTTAAAAGATGATACTTCCGACTTTTATTGTGGTGTTACCTTTGAAGAAAATCCACAAAAAATCAAAAACAACTTTTCTGTGGAAATGGACGAGAATTCTGTGCTTGTAAAATGCATTGAGAAGCCACAGGTTGTTACTAATAATATAAAAGGTACCGGTTTTACAATTTTCAGTGGCAAGGTGCAGAAGCTTATAAAGGAAACATACGAATCCGAACCGAATAAGCTATATGATTTATGTGACTCTTCTAACTATCTGACTGCATCGGGTTATATTGGCTCAGCACTTTTCGTTGCAGAAAGGGAATTCAATATCAATACTGCATCAGATTTAAATGAGGCAGAAAAATTTTTGAAATCATAATTTAATATTCGGACAATAAAAATCCCCTATGGTAGAAAATTACCATGGGGGAATCTTTATATATACTAGATTATTTGGTTTGCTGGTCACAGTAGATGCAACGATAAACTTTGTTAACAGGGTCTGTGAGTACAAATTCGTGGCAGATGTCACGTTCTACAGAAGTGATGCAACGAGGATTCTCACATTTGATTACGCCAACAACACACTCAGGTAATGTAAGTTTCTTGCGTTCTACTACAGCACCATCTTTGATGATGTTAACAGTAATACCTGGGTCAAGATAACCGAGAATGTCAAGGTCAAGGTCAATATTAGCATAGACTTTTATGATATCCTTTTTACCCATTTTAACGCTATCTACTTTCTGAATCAAAGCAACAGCACAATCAAGTTCCTTAAGTTTAAGAACGTTGTAAATATTCATACTGTTGCCTTCAGTGATGTGGTCTAAAACAATACCATTTTCAATATGTCCTAATCTCATACTGTTACCTCCAACATCTTTAAAATCAAAGCCATACGAACGTACATACCATTTTTAGCCTGTGTAAAATAATATGCTCTTGGGTCATCGTCAACAGCTACGCTAATTTCATTGATACGAGGCAGCGGATGCATAATTATAAGGTCTTCCTTTGCAGGAATAAGTTTTTCAGGAGTGAGAATGTAAGTGTCTCTTAAACGCATGTAATCAGCTACATTGAAGAAGCGTTCCTGCTGAACACGAGTCATATAAAGAACATCAAGCTCAGGCATAACTTCCTCTAAAGTTGTAACTTCTTTGTATTCGATACCGCGGCTATCAAGTTCCGACTCTATAATGTAACGAGGGAATTTAAGTTCATCAGGAGCAATGAATACAAACTTGATACCAGTATAACGAGCCATAGCACCGACAAGTGAGTGAACGGTACGACCAAACTTAAGGTCACCACATAAACCGATAGTCATATTGTTAAGACGTTTTTTTGTACGCCAGATAGTCAATAAATCAGTCAATGTCTGGGTAGGGTGGTTGTGAGAACCATCACCTGCGTTGATAATAGGTACACCTGCCCGACGAGCAGCAACTACAGGAGCGCCCTCGTTAGGATGACGCATTGCAATAATATCAACATAGTTACCTACGATTTCAGCAGTATCGGACAAGCTTTCTCCCTTTGAAGAAGATGAAGAGTTTGAATCACTAAAACCGACTACGCTACCACCCAAGCGATGCATAGCGGACTCGAAACTAAGACGAGTACGAGTTGAAGGTTCAAAGAAAAGTGTTGCCAATAACTTATGACGGCAAGCATCCTGATATTTTACAGGATTAGCAATAATATCTTCAGCAACAGCGAGAATTTCGTCAATTTCCTCTACTGTCAAATCAGTAATATTCATCAAATTTTTCATTATTTTGCTCCATTCACTGCGAGATAGTTCTTGATACGAGTAACGTTTTCTTCGTTTGCAGGGTCTTCTTCAAGATACTCGATGATATCGTAAACATCCACAACAGAGTAAACTGGGAAACCGAATTGTTCTTCAATTTCCTGCATAGCACCCTTTTCAGTCTGACCTTTTTCTTTACGGTCAACCATAATAAATGTTGCAATAACCTTTGTACCTTCAAGGTGCTTGAGAATTTCCATTGATTCACGGATAGCAGTGCCTGCAGTGATTACGTCTTCAATAATAACGATTTCTTCGCCTGCTTCTGGAATATATCCAACGAATGTACCTCCTTCACCATGGTCTTTTACTTCCTTACGGTTGAAAAAGAAAGGTACATTAAGACCATTCTTAGAAAGAGCAACAGCTGCTGAAATTGAAAGGGAAATACCCTTGTAAGCTGGTCCATAAAGCACAGCATCCTTCTTGCCGAGCTTATCAAAGTAAGCCTTTGCATAGAATTCGCCCATTTTTGTAATCTGGTCACCAGTTTTAATCATACCTGCATTAACAAAGTAAGGGATTTTACGGCCTGACTTTGCAGTAAAGTCGCCAAACTTCAAAACTCCTGCATCCTGCAAGAATTCAATAAACTCTCTTTTGTAAGCTTCCATAATTCTATCTCCTATCTGAATTTATTATATAGTATTTCTTAGTCGCAGAATTCTGCTACACAACGTTCATAAGCAGCAACAGGGTCAGCTGCAGCAGTGATAGGACGGCCGACAACAATGTAGTCTGAGCCTATTTCTTTAGCAGCTGCAGGAGTCATAACACGTTTTTGGTCACCAATATCACCATCAGCAAAACGTACACCTGGAGTGATTGTAAGGAAGTTCTTATCACAACGGTCGTGTACTTTGCCTGCTTCAAGAGGGGAGCATACGATACCGTCAAGACCTGCATTCTTAGCGGTTTCAGCATAGTGCATAACAACTTCGTCAATAGGCTGTTTAATGAGAATATCTCTTTCCATAGTTTCCTGGTCAGTAGATGTAAGCTGAGTAACTGCAATAAGAAGAGGACGTGTACCATCAGGACGAGTAAGTCCTTCGATAGCGCCTTGCATCATAGCAGTTGCACCTGCAGCATGAAGGTTAGTGATATCAACATCAAGGTTTGAAAGAACAGCCATAGCCTTCTTTACTGTGTTAGGAATATCGTGAAGTTTAAGGTCAAGGAAAATCTTATGACCTCTTGCCTTGATTTCTTTTACAATTGATGGACCTTCTGCATAAAAAAGCTCCATACCAATTTTAACAAAAGGTTTGCGAGTGCACTCTGCGAATTTGTCGAGGAATGCAAATGTTGCTTCAGCAGAAGCAAAGTCACAAGCTACAATTACGTCTTTACCCATTATTTTACGCCTCCAATAATTTCATTGAGATTATTAATATCATATTTTTCCATTACCTTAGGAAGGTCGCGGATAATGTCGCGACAGGCATAAGGATTTACAAGGTTAGCAGCACCAACTTCAACTGCAGTAGCACCTGCCAACATCATTTCAATTACATCTTCTGCAGTAGAAACACCACCCATACCAATTACAGGAATGTTAACTGCGTTTGCTACCTGATATACCATTCTTACAGCCACCGGGAAGATAGCAGGGCCTGAGAAACCACCCATTTTGTTAGCAATAACAGGCTTACGTGTGCGAAGATTTATACGCATACCGAGTAATGTGTTGATAAGGCTGATACCATCAGCACCTGCTTCTTCACATGCCTTTGCGATTGAGACAATGTCCGTAACATTAGGAGAGAGCTTGATGATTACTGGTTTTGTGGTAACTGCTTTAACAGCTTTTGTAACTTCGGCAGCAGCTTCAGGCTGGGTGCCGAAACTCATACCACCACCATGAACATTAGGGCAGGAAACATTAACTTCAAGCCAACCTACCTGTTCTTCCTTGTCCAATTTTTCGCATGTGTAAGCATAGTCCTCTATTGAAAAGCCTGAAACGTTTGCCATAACAGGCTTATTAAAGCAAGCTTTAAGTTTTGGTAATTCTTCAGAAATAACCTTTTCTACACCTGGATTCTGAAGTCCGACAGCATTAATCATACCGCTATAGCATTCTGCAATACGTGGAGTAGGATTACCAAATCGAGGGTCACGAGTTGTACCCTTGAAAGAGAATGTACCAAGTTCGTTTATATCGTAAAGTTCTGCAAATTCATAACCAAATCCGAAAGTACCTGAAGCAGGAATTATTGGGTTAGAAAGTTCAATACCACAGAGATTAACATTTAAGCTTCCCATAAGATTTCCTCCTTCTTCATAACAGGACCTTCTTTACAGATGCGCTTATAACCGGTGAGAGTCTTGCATGAGCAACCCATACAAGCACCAAAGCCACAGCCCATACGTTCCTCAAAGCTCATCTGACCTGAGGTAACGGATGTTTTATGAACTGCCTTGAGCATAGGTTCTGGACCACAAGTGTAGAAATAGGTATAATCCATATTTTCAAGAACAGTAGTAACAAAACCTTTAACACCATAACTGCCGTCAACTGTTGTTACAGTGACATCACATCCAAGGGCTTTAAACTCGCCCTCGTAGAAGATTTCATTTGCTGTATTGAAGCCAAGAATAACTTTAACCTCTTTACCTTGTTCTCTTAATTTTTTTGCAAGGTTGTACATAGGTGGCACGCCTACACCACCACCAAGAAGAACAGGCTTTTCACCTGCCAAAGTAAGGTCATAACCATTACCAAGTCCGGTGAGAATGTCAAGTTTTGTACCAGCGACCATTGAAGCCATAGCCTCTGTGCCTTTACCAACTATCTTATAGACAAGTGTAAGCGTTTCATTGTCATAGTCACAAACTGAGATAGGTCGGCGCAAGAACATCCCATCAAGTTGGATGTTTACAAACTGACCACAATTAGTGATATCAGAAGTATCACCAACAAGAATCATTTTATATACAGAATCCGTAAGCGCTTCATTACTACGGATTTCAAAAATACTCTGTTTCATAGTTTCTCCTTTACTTTTTAGTATTTAGGGGAACTGTGCATATTCGCTATAAGGGGAAGGTGTGTCCTTCCCCTTATGAATTTTTTGTTATGCATCAATTGTTGAAATTGTAAGTGTAGTCTCTTCAAGAACATCAAGGAGAGCATCTACAGTGTCAAGAGATGTGAACATTGTAACATTGTACTCTGTTGCAACCTGACGGAGCTGAGCACCATCATTTGTATTGTGTGAGCCTGGGTCTTTTGTGTTAATAAAGTAAGCAATATGACCCTGACGTAATGCATCCGGAATCTCGTCACTGCCTTCACTGATTTTAGCAAGTGCATGAGTACGGATACCGTTATTTTTAAGGAATGCTGCAGTGCCTGAAGTAGCCTGAATGTTGAAACCAAGCTTGTAGAATCTTCTTATAAGAGGAAGAGCTTCCTCCTTATCCTTGTCTGCTATTGTGCAGAATACAGTACCATAGTTCTGAAGGTGCATACCTGAAGCCTGAAGTGCTTTATAAACTGCACGAGTTCTTGTACGGTCATAACCGATTGCTTCACCAGTAGATTTCATTTCAGGTGAAAGGTAAGCATCAAGCCCACGAATCTTATTGAATGAGAATACAGGAGCCTTAACATACCAACGTTCTTTTTCATCAGGATAAATGTCGAAGAATCCTTGTTCCTTGAGGCTCTTGCCAAGAATAACTTCAGTTGCAATATCAGCAAGAGAATACCCTGTAGCCTTTGAAAGGAAAGGAACTGTACGTGATGAACGTGGGTTAACTTCGATAATATAAACATCGTCGTGGTCGTCAACAATGAACTGGATATTGAAAAGACCTACAATGCCGATACCAAGACCGAGTTTCTTAGCATATTGAAGGATAATACCCTTAACCTTATTTGAGATTGAAAAAGGAGGATATACTGAAATTGAGTCACCTGAGTGAACACCGGTACGTTCAACAAGTTCCATAATACCAGGAACGAAAACGTCTCTGCCGTCACATATAGCATCGATTTCAACTTCGCGGCCTTGAATGTATTTATCAACAAGAACAGGCTTATCTTCGTCGATTTCAACAGCTGTTCTGAGGTAATGACGAAGCTGTTCTTCATTTGCAACAATCTGCATTGCACGACCACCGAGAACGAATGAAGGACGGACAAGAACAGGGTAGCCGATTTCAGCTGCAGCTGCGATACCATCTTCCATATTAGTTACTGCTTTACCTTTTGCACGAGGAATATCAAGTTCATTAAGAAGATTTTCAAATGCATTTCTATCTTCTGCACGGTCAATAGCAGCACAGTCTGTACCGATGATTTTAACGCCACGGTCATGAAGTGGCTGAGCAAGGTTAATAGCAGTCTGACCACCAAGTGAAGCGATAACGCCTTCAGGCTTTTCAAACTCTACGATGTTCATAACATCTTCCGGAGTAAGAGGTTCAAAGTAAAGTTTGTCAGCGGTTGTATAGTCAGTTGAAACAGTTTCAGGGTTATTATTGATGATAATAGCCTCATAACCTGCATTTTTGATTGTCATAACAGCGTGAACTGTTGAGTAGTCAAATTCAACACCCTGACCGATACGGATCGGACCTGCACCAAGAACGATAATCTTCTTTTTATCAGTCAAGCGAGAAGTGTTTTCACCTGTGTATGAAGAGTAGAAGTAAGGAATGTATGCATTTGTATGGCATGTGTCAACCATTTTGAATACAGGGAAAAGGTTGTTTTCCTTACGAATATTATATACATCCATCTCTTTGCAGTTCCAAAGACGAGCAATGTATTTATCACTAAAGCCCATCTTTTTAGCAGCAGTAAGAGTTTCAATATCTTTATTTGTACGGAGAGTTTCTTCCATATCAATGATGTTTTTGAAAGCCTGAAGGAAGAAAGGAGTAATCATAGTGATTTCATGAATTTTTTCAATAGAAACACCATGATAGATAAGTTCAGCAATAGCAAAAATGTTGTCAGAACGGAATTCCTTGATGTAATCAAGAAGCTCATCAACACTCATATTGTCAAATTTTGAAAGGTAAAGGTGATTAGCACCGATTTCAAGAGAACGGATACCCTTAAGAATAGCTTCCTCGAGATTTGAACCGATACCCATGATTTCGCCTGTAGCCTTCATCTGAGTTCCCAACTTGTTGGTTGCAGAAGCGAATTTATCAAATGGGAAGCGAGGTAATTTAGCGATAACATAGTCAAGTCTAGGCTCGAATGCTGCATTTGTATTAGCAATCTGAATATCTTCAAGAGCCATGCCCACAGCAATCTTTGCAGTAACACGAGCAATAGGATAACCTGAAGCTTTTGATGCAAGTGCAGATGAACGGGAAACTCGTGGATTAACCTCTATAAGGTAGTATTCTGAAGTATAAGGATTAAGAGCAAACTGAACATTACAGCCACCCTCAATCTTAAGCTCTTTGATAAGCTTGATTGCAGAATCGTTGAGCATTTTTTCGTCTTCTTTGCTAAGTGTCATAATAGGTGCTACAACACAAGAGTCACCGGTATGAACACCAACAGGGTCAATATTTTCCATGCCACAGATTGTGATTGCATGGTCGTTTGAGTCGCGCATAACTTCAAACTCAATTTCTTTATAACCCTTAACAGATTTTTCAATAAGAACCTGATGAACAGGTGAAAGGTTGAAAGCATTAACACCGATTTCCATAAGTTCTTCATCGTTGTATGCAAAGCCACCGCCTGTACCACCAAGAGTGAAGGCAGGACGAAGAACAACCGGATAACCGATACGATTTGCTGCTTCTCTTGCTTCTTCTAATGAATAAGTAATTTCTGAAGGGATAACTGGCTCGCCAATGGATTCACAAAGTTCTTTGAACATTTCACGGTCTTCTGCACGTTCAATGGAAGCACTTGAAGTACCGAGAAGCTCAACACAGCACTCTTTGAGAATACCCTTTTTTTCAAGTTGCATAGCAAGGTTAAGACCTGTCTGACCACCAATGCCTGGAATAATAGCATCAGGACGCTCATGTCGGATAATCTTTGCCACATATTCGAGAGTTAAAGGTTCCATATATACTTTATCAGCAATAATGGTGTCAGTCATGATTGTTGCAGGGTTGGAGTTGCAAAGAACAACTTCATAGCCTTCCTCTTTAAGTGCAAGACAAGCCTGAGTACCTGCATAGTCAAATTCGGCAGCCTGGCCAATAACGATAGGACCTGAGCCGATAATAAGAATCTTTTTGATATCTGTTCTTTTAGCCATTGGTTATTTCCTCCTGAAATTCTTATAGTCTATATTTAAATAAATTTGATGGATTTACTTTTTGTAAACAATTTTTCCGTCACATACTGTGGCAAGGCATCGACCATTAACTTTCCATCCCTCGAATGGAGTTGCTTTGCCCAGCGAAACAAATTCTGCAGGGTCCACAGTGTATTCTTCTTCGAGGTCCCAGATAGAGTAGTCACAACCAAGCGGAATATTGAAACGCTGTCTTGGATTGATGACCATAAGCTCTACCAGACGATCCATTGTAATAATATCAGTTTTTACAAGGTAAGTATACATAATTGGGAATGCAGTTTCGATTCCAACCACACCGAAAGCACTCTTTTCAAGACCTCTTGACTTTTCTTCAGCAGAGTGAGGTGCATGGTCGGTAGCAATCATATCTATTGTACCATCGATGATTCCTTGAACAAGAGCATCACGGTCTTCTTTACTTCTCAAAGGTGGATTCATTTTGAACCTGCCATCTTCCTGAAGCATTGAGTCATCCATTACAAGATAGTGTGGTCCAGTTTCGCAGGTTATATCTACACCTTCTGCTTTTGCCTTACGGATAATGTCCACGCTTTCTTTTGTGGATATATGGCAAACATGGTATTTAACACCAATTTCCTTTACAAGTTCAATATCCCTTGCAATCTGCATCCATTCGCTTTCGGAACAGATTCCACGATGTCCGTGTTCAGCGGCATAAGCACCATCGTGAATATATCCACCACGAAGAAGTTCGTTAACCTCGCAGTGAGCAACAATTGGTTTGTTCAATGCTTTTGCTTTTTTCATAGCTTTTCGCATCATTTCATCGGACTGAACACCTCTGCCGTCATCGGAGAAACCGACAACATCCGGCGCCATACCATCTAAATCAGCAAGCTGTTCACCCTTTTGTCCAACCGTAATAGAACCATAAGGATATACATGTATGCAAGCAGAATCTTCAATTATATCCCTTTGAATTTTAAGATGTTCTATGCTGTCAGGTACAGGGTTTAAGTTGGGCATAGTGCATACAGCAGTGTAGCCACCTCGTGCCGATGCCAAACTTCCTGAAGCTATCGTTTCTTTATAAAAAAAACCTGGCTCCCTGAAATGCACATGCACATCACAGAAACCAGGAAAAACTACACAACGTGAAAAATCAACAGCAGAAAAATCAAATTTAGAAATAGAAATACCAATATCGTCAACAAGGTTAGAACCTAAGGAAGCAGAAGCAATATTTATTTTAGTGTTCGCATTCATATTAATTCCCTTTCTACTTAAAAAATGTCCCGCTCAATAAAATGGCAAGACGGATAAATAAGTTGTATGTCGATATAAGGTTTTCATTTGGATAATTATAACACACGGAGCCAAACCTGTCAATCGGAATATGGGCAAAAATACAATTATTTCACACTATTTTTTCTAAAAAAGAAAGGTATTTCAGAGGAGTTGCTATCAGAACAACAAAAATAAGTATTCTTTAAAATATCTTTCATAGCAAAAATACTTGAAATCTGATAAGTTTTGTAATAGAATTATCGCAGTTGTTCAGAAAATTAATGTGGAACAAGTTATTTTTACGATGATATGAAGGTGTTGTTTGCTCATAAGAGATAACTGCACCTTTTTTATAGAGAGGCTCTCAAATGAAAACAAAAAAACTTATTTTTAATATCGCTTTATCTGGCATGTTTCTGGCTTTGGCTTATGTAATGCCATTCCTTACAGGGCAGATTCAACAAATTGGTAAAATGCTTTGCCCGATGCATATTCCTGTTCTTCTTTGCGGATTAATATGTGGTGCACCTTATGGACTTGTCGTTGGAGCTATTGTACCAATTCTCCGTTCAGTCACACTTGGTATGCCTGTTCTTTTCCCAAGTGCAACAGCAATGGCATTTGAACTTGCTGTTTACGGTTTTATGGCAGGATTTCTTTATAAAGCATTACCAAAAAAGAAAATCAATATCTATGTTTCACTTGTAGGTGCAATGATAGTTGGTCGTATTGTTTGGGGATTTGTAATGTTCTGTATCATGGGATTTGATTTTTCAAAATTCGGTCTTACTGCATTCTGGACAGGTGCATTTGTTAATGCAATTCCTGGGATTATCTTACAAATCATTCTTATTCCAATCGTTGTAATGCTTTTGGAAAAGGCAAAGCTTATGTCAAATAAAAAGTAAATAAAGCAGACGAGCAGCAGGAGTTAAGTGAACAAGTCCAGTAAAAACGGACAATAGAAAAAAGAAGCCCCTTATGGTAGAATTTAAGAAAACTACCATAAGGGGAATTTTTATGCCAAGAAGTTATAGACACATACAGGAATATGAAAGAGAAATTGTAGAATTAAG
>JAZNJX010000053.1:0-1973 GCA_045578245.1 Candidatus Fimenecus sp.
TACCCAAGAAAGTTAACCTCGTAAATCATCGTGTGTCAGGAAGAGTTAAGACCTTAAAATCGATTATAGTGTTGTGACAAGGGGTTAAGCAGGGGTGTTCGACATATAACTATTCGGGGTAAGGTAGTTATACCACCAAACAAAAACACCTGCTGAAACAAGGGGTTTTCAAGCGGTTGTAACACCTTAAAATCGATTTGAAAGAACAAACGAAAGTATAAGATATCACCTGATGGGGCGCCCCTTTTTGAACGAAAGTCAAAAGAATAAAATGAAGCAGGAAAAAGCACTGGTGCATTTGAAATGCCCCAGTGCGGTTAAACACCGACCGGCAGTGCCGTTCGGGGCTTTTAAAACAGGTGCTGTTCGAGGAGGGTTGGTGCTGTTTTGTGTGACAGAATCGAGAAATTCCGCATTGTAACGCATTAAAATCGTGTGAAATCTTGGTGCTGCGTTTTTTACGATTTAATAGAATTTGTGTGCTAAGTACGGATAAACCGCCGTTTGATGCGGTTTGTTCGTGTGATAAATCAAAAAATATTAAGAAAGGAGGAAAATCAATGGGAAGACAAGAAAATAGACACCATATCAGTCTATGGCTTGAAAATGACCTCTATAAAAGATGCGAAAGCAATCGTATGAGAGGCCGTGAAATACTCACCCGGACTGAGTATGTGACAAAGGCTCTTGAATTCTATAACGAGTATTTGAAGGTAAAGGATTCTGAGGAATATATCAACGATAAAATCCTCGGCAGAATGGAAGCCATGCTATCAAATCTCGAGAACAGAATCGGCAGACAGATGTTTAAATCTGCTGTAGAGTCTGCAAAAATCGCTCATGTGCTCGCAAATGAATTTGATATTGAATGGGAAGAATTTAATGACCTTCACGTTGAATGTACCAACGAGGTCAAAAAGATTAACGGAGCAATTACATTCCCTTCTGCAAAAAGAAATTCGAATGAGTGACTTTGATTTCCGCTGCCATAAAATTCTTTTTCAAAAAAGCTCTAAAAATAGTTAGAGTTGAAATTTTTGAAAAAGACACATGGCAGCATTTCCTTCGTAGACTTGTGAGGATTGTTGTGGTATGATTTCTCTCACTGGAGGTGAAAATATGGCAAAGCATACGAATGACTTAAGGCGATTGTTAATTCCATTTTTGAATTAGCAATCGCCCTTTAATATTCATATAAGCTGAAACATTGACAACAATTTTTCAAAAGGGTATCCGAAAAATTTATTCGGTATATAATATTTGAAAAGGAGTTGTTGAATCATGAATGAAATTACTAAACGCACTATTGCGGACTACAAAAATTATTTAGTCGAGGAAGAAAAAAGTTCCGTCACCATTGAAAAATATATTCGTGACATAAATACATTCGCAGAATGGTCAGACGGAAGAGAAATTACAAAGACACTTGTGCTTGAATACAAAAACATATTGGTACAGCAATATGCACCTGCAAGTGTAAACTCAATCCTGTCTTCCCTCAATGGATACTTTGGTTACATTGAAAGATATGACCTCAAGGTGAAGAACTTAAAAGTGCAACGACAAATCTTTTGTCAGAGCGAAAAAGAGCTTACAAAAGCTGAATACGAAAGGCTACTCAAAGCGGCAAAGAGTAAAAAGAATGAAAGACTCTATCTTATCATGCAGACGATATGTGCCACAGGAATCCGTGTAAGTGAATTGAAATATGTGGATGTGAATTCCGTTATGACAGGTCAAACTCAGGTTAGGTTGAAAGGTAAAATCCGAATGATAATACTGCCGAGAGAATTGTGTGCTCTCCTTAAAAAATATATAAAGGAAAAGCATATCACTTCGGGAAGTGTATTCGTAACAAGAAAAGGACAGCCGGTGGATCGGCACTCAATATGGAAATCGATGAAACAATTGTGCGAAACCGCAGGGGTATCAAAAGAAAAAGTATTTCCACATAACCTCCGCCATCTGTTCGC
>JAZNJX010000054.1:0-21189 GCA_045578245.1 Candidatus Fimenecus sp.
TCTTCCATACCGCTGTTGTAGTGTGGCTTTTTAGCGACACCATTTGCATCAAGACCAAAACCAGTTGCGATAACAGTAACAATCATTTCGTCGTCAAGCTTTTCATCGAATGCAACACCGAAGATAATGTTAGCATCTTCATCAGCCTGTGCACGAACGATACCTGCTGCTGTATCAACATCTTCAAGAGTGATGTCAGCAGATGCAGTGATGCTGATGATAACGCCCTTTGCACCTGTGATTGTTGTTTCAAGAAGTGGGCTTGAAATAGCAGCATTAGCAGCCTGTTCAGCCTTATCCTTACCACTTGCACGACCAATACCCATATGAGCATGACCTGCGTCCTTCATTACTGATGTAACGTCAGCAAAGTCAAGGTTGATGAATGCAGGCATTGTGATAAGGTCTGTAACAGAGTTAACACCCTGACGGAGAACATCGTCAGCAATACCGAAAGCATTTGCAAATGTAATCTTCTGTTCTGAAACATACTTAAGTCTTTCGTTAGGAATAACGATAAGTGAGTCAACATGCTGTGCAAGTTCTGCGATACCTGCTTCAGCCTGCTTCATTCTGTGTGTACCTTCAAATGCGAAAGGCTTTGTAACGATACCAACTGTAAGGATACCCTTGCCTTTTGCGATTTCAGCAATAATTGGAGCAGCACCTGTACCTGTTCCGCCACCCATACCAGCAGTAACGAAAACCATCTGTGTCTTATCAAGTGCTTCAACGATAGCGTCACGGCTTTCTTCAGCTGACTTCTGACCAACTTCAGGTTTTGCACCTGCGCCACGGCCTGATGTTACCTTTTCACCAATCTGAATTTTTGTGTCAGCAAGTGAACGAGTAAGAGCCTGTTTATCTGTGTTAACTGCGATAAGTTCAACACCAGAAATACCAGCTTTTGCCATACGGTCAACAGCGTTTCCGCCGCCGCCACCAACGCCGATTACTTTAATGTTTGCGATGTCCTGATACTCATTATTGATTTCGAATGCCATTTTAACATCCTCCTATGTATAATTTCACACCTATTGATTTTATAGTTATAGGTTATTTTAACATTATTAAAAAAATATTTCAATATATAATGTATATATTTTTTCAATTTTTTAGCATTTTTTTGCAATATTCAGGGGTTTTTTCTCCCTATGCTGCACTTGAAGTACTTTCAGTCACCTTTTCACTTGTTTCCGGAGTAGAAACAGGCTCAGTGGTTGGCAATGTAGTCGCCTCTGTTGTTGGTTCTGTTTCAGGTTCAGTTGTTTCTTCCTGAAGGTAACCTTTTTTGTCAACAGTAAGATTTATTGTGCCTCTGAACTGCATATCTTCTTCGTTCTGCTTATCAATCGCAGCCTTACCGAAAGCGAGTTTTCTCGACAATCTGTCTCCGTCAGTTTTACCTAACTCAAGAGTTATTCTGCCCTGATAAACGACTTTTATGTTATTAAGGTCCGTCATATTTATTGTGGTAATATCAGACAATCCTGCCTTTTCACAAGCTGAATACACTTCTTCAAGTCGTGGAAAAACCTTTTCATTTTCAAAAGCTATTTTTTCACCCACAACAGCTGATGTTACTTTTTCTGCAATAATAAGAGTTTTATCTGAACCGATATATTCAAGATTCGCTTCTAATACTTTACCCTCTTTATCCAACAATGCATAATATCCGTTCTGTGCCACACCATAAGCTGCATCAGTTTTTATTATCTGTAGTTCAAGATGAGCAGGCAAACGACGTCTGATTTTCACAGACCCAACATATGGTAATTTTTCTGTTACAAGTTTATTTATTTTATTTTTTGAAAGAAAAATCAGATTATCTCCCACTTCAATATTGGAAACCTCTATAATTTCTTCGCTTGAATATACAGTATCTCCTGTAACAGAGATTTTATTGATATTGAAGAATAAAAGCACTGCAATAATGAAGCCCGCAACAAGAAAAGTTCCACCAAGAACAGCACGGATAATAAGCTTTTTTCTTCTGTTTCGTCTTCTGCGGGATTGAGTGCGGTTGACAATTCTTTCGTCCTTAGAAAGCACTGTATTCTGTTGTCTTTTAGGCATTTCCGATTTTTTCATTACTGTTCACCCTTTTTATGTCCGCACCTAATTCACTAAGTGTTTTTTCAGGATTTTCATATCCTCTGTCTATATGATAAATTTCCGTTATTTCTGTTGTTCCTCGAGCTTGAAGTCCTGCAAGAATCATTGCCGAACCGCCTCGCAAATCAGTAGCTCTCACATTGGCTCCGTTAAGATGATTCACTCCCTCTATAACTGCCATTCTGCCTTCGACATGGATTTTCGCACCAAATCGAATCAATTCTCCGATATGTTTATATCGGCTTTCAAAAATATTTTCGACGATTACGCTTGTGCCATCGGCAACCGTAGTCAATGCCATAATCTGTGCCTGAACATCTGTCGGAAAACCAGGATGTGGCATTGTGCGAATCATTCTTATTCTTTTTAATATTTTTGGTGATTGTAAAACCACCTGTTTTTTATTGACTTCAATACTGCAACCCGATTCCCTCAAAGGTTGAATTATAGGGGCAATATGGGAAGGGACGATACTGTTGATTATTATTTTTCCACCTGTCATTGCTGCTGCAATAAGATAGGTTGAAGCCACAATTCTGTCAGGAATAACAGTATGCTCAGCCGGAGTGAGTTTAGTCACACCCTCAATTACAACCGTACTGTCACCTGCTCCACGTATTTTCGCACCACAACGGTTGAGAAAATCTGCTAAATCACTGATTTCAGGCTCTCGTGCAGCGTTTGAAATAACAGTTGTCCCTTTTGCAAGAGTAGCTGCAAGAATTATATTTTCCGTCGCTCCAACACTTGGAAATGATAATGTAATTCTTGTACCCTCAAGACCTTTTTCGTCTGCTTTACAAACTATAAATCCGTCTTCATCAGTAACCGTTGCACCGAATTGTTCCATGGATGAAAGGTGCAAATCAATAGGTCTTAATCCTATTTCACAACCACCCGGAGTCGAGAGCTTTGCCCTGCCCATTCTGCCGAGAATTCCACCTAAAAACACAATGGAAGAACGCATTTCTCGCATTAAATTATCAGGTACGTCATCCCTTGAAACATCAGTAGAATCAACGGTTATGGTGTGATTTTCCCTACTCACCTTGCAACCAAGATATTGAAGTATTTTTATTGTCGCATCCACATCTGAAAGCAACGGACAATTATGTATTATTGAAACTCCGTCAACCAAAAGAGTTGCAACAAGAATTGGTAACACGCTGTTTTTTGCACCCTGAACGGTTATTTCTCCATTCAGTTTTCTGCCGCCGTTTATAACTATCTTATTCAATTAACACACGCCCTTTATAGTACTATGCGTCACATACTATGCTGTTTGTGTGCTTTTTGTTATTTTTAAAGGCTTGTGATTATTCTGCAAATCTCGGAAAGTGCATCAGTTTTTGCGTTTTTTCCTGCATTAACAGAAATGTTCATTAACTTTGATTTATTGTTTTTCAGCTCCACGATTTTTTCTGCAAGAACTTTACCATTAAGGTCTTTTTCTTCAATAAGCACTGCGCCATCGTGTTCAGCAAGTGTCATAGCATTGTGGAACTGATGATTTTCTGCCACATTTGGTGACGGAATGAGAATTGATGGTTTCTTAAGTGCCTGAATCTCTGAAATTGAACTTGCCCCTGCTCGGCTGATTACCAAATCACAAGCAGGAAGACAAACATTCATATTTTCGATATATTCACGGATTTCTATGTTTGTACCATTGCCGAATGCAACATTTTTTTCTTTAAGTTTATCCGGAACCCATTTTCCGAATTTACCGGTTGCATGTAAAAATCTGATATTTTCTTCATTTTTCAAAAGCTCGAGCATCTCAACAACTGCGTTGTTAATTGCATCTGCACCAAGAGAGCCACCCATTGAAAGCACGAGCATTTCGTTGTTTTTAATACCAAGAGAAGCACGGGCAAAATCACGGTCGGCTGTTACGATTTCTCGTCTTACAGGAAGGCCTGTCACAATAGGAGGATTTTTACAAAACATATATTTTTCTGCCTGAGGGGAGGTGAGCATTACCTTATCAACCTTTTTGGCAAGGGCTTTATTAGCCACTCCTGGAAAAGCATTCTGCTCATGAATTGCAGTTTTTATACCCATTTTAACTGCTGCATTAAGTACGGGACCTGTTACATAGCCACCAAAACCAACAACTACATCAGGTTTAAAATCTTTTATTATTTTTTTAGATGTCGAAGATGCTTTGAGAGTTAAAATGACTGTTTTTATGTTTTCGATTATTCCCTTGATTGTCATTTTTCGGGATAAGCCATTCATTTTTACAGTCTTTATTTCAAAACCTGCTTTTGGAACAATCTGTGTTTCCATTCGTCCCTCTGTACCTACAAAGAGAATTTCACTTGTGGGGTCAAGACGACGAATTTCAGTTGCTACTGCGACGGCAGGGTTTATGTGGCCACCCGTACCACCTGCAACAAACATAATTCTCATAAAGATTTACTCCTTTTTACGTGCACTACGAGAAATGGAGAGCACCATTCCCATTTCACCAAGCAGGATAACAAGTGAAGTACCACCTGCTGAGAAGAATGGAAGTGAGATACCTGTGTTTGGCAGGAAATCACTTACAACACCGATATTAAGAGCTACCTGCAAACCAACCTGAAACACGATACCCATTGCAAGAAGTGCACCAAAACGGTCTTTTGCATTCATACCGATTTTAATTCCACGATAAATTAGCAAAGCAAAAAGCACAATTATAGCAACTGCACCTACAAAACCCAATTCTTCACAAACTATTGAGAAAATAAAGTCGTTCTGTGGCTCAGAAACATAAAGGTGTTTTTGTTTTGACTGACCAAGACCAGTACCTAAAAGACCACCTGAACCGATGGCATAAAGTGAGTTATTTGTCTGCCAACGAGCACCCAATGGGTCATAGTCCTTATCAAGCCATGCTGTAATTCGCTCACCCGCATATTTTGCAAGGATGTCAGGATTTGCGATAAGAATAACTACACCGATTACACCAATTATTACACCAACTGTAAACCAACGGCCTCTTATCTCTCCCAACCAGAGCATTACAACACCGATTAAGAGCATAAGGATTGTACCTGACACGTGATGTTCAAGATAAACAAGTCCTGCAAACACAAGAATAATCAATCCGTAGCAAATAACACTTGTGAATGACTTATAAACCACGTATTTACCATTTGTAAGTTCAGGAATTTTGTTGATTCCGGGCATCTCACTTGGAATTTTACCTGTTACACCCTTGTAGTTTTTATCAAGCAGATAAGCCAAAATCAAAATCAGACCGACTTTAGCAATTTCTGATGGCTGGAATGTTGTGAATCCCAAGTTAATCCATCTTTTGAAGCCTGGTTTGTACTCAGGTAAAACAAGAACTAACAAAAGGAGTCCTATCGATACGAAAACACCAATAAGTGCCGCAAGCTTAAAATACTCGTATCTTACTCGAGAAATTACAAACATTAACACAATTCCGATAACTGCAAAAATTAACTGACGAACAAAAATCTGTGTGCTGTCACCACGGTTATAATAACTATAAGTATAGCTAGCAGAAAACAGCATGATAAGTCCGATTGTAACAATGGACATCAGAATAACAAGAAAAGGAATATCCATTGAGCCATTTGTAAAGAATGTGTTAATTATAGAGTTTTTCTTTGTCTTTCTTGCTTTTGTTGCCATTTTCTCACCGCCTTTTTAAAATCAATTTTATTATTTAATGTTGCCGTAATAGTAGAGTGCAAGACCTACTGTGCAACCAATCATATTTACAAGAGAGAATATTGTTACGATTTTGCGTTCTTTCCAGCCACACATTTCAAAGTGATGGTGGATTGGAGCCATTTTGAAGATTCTCTTACCATGAGTAATTTTGAAATATCCTATCTGTATTACATCTGAAAGAGCTTCTATAACATAGATAATTCCGAAGAATACAAGGATGATAGGACAGTCGATAGCGTAAGCAAGTGCTACAACCATACCACCCAAGAACATTGAGCCTGTGTCACCCATCATAACCTTTGATGGATAATAGTTCCAGATAAGATATCCTAAACAACCCCCTGCTAAAGCAGCAGCAAGGATACTGATTCCGAAGAAATTTGTCATAAGAGCAGCGATACAGAATGAAATTGCTGCAACTGATGTTACACTTGCGCAAAGTCCGTCAACACCGTCAGTGAAGTTAACTGCATTGACTGCACCATAGATTACTGCAACACCGAAAATCCAGAAAAACCATTTAAGGTCAACTGTACCTACGAAAGGTATTTTCATATAGGTAAGTCCATTCATATAAAGTGCCACAAGGTAACCGATAATGATTACAACCTGTGGAATTGTTTTTTGAATTTCTGTAAGACCCAAATTTCTCTTTTTAACAACCTTGATATAGTCATCAGCAAAGCCAACGAGTCCAAGGCCAAGGGATAAAATCACACCTGCTACAAGCTTTACTTTTAATGTGTCAGGCATAATGTGTTCACTTGCGAAAAGATTGCCACCCATAGAATAATCAATGAGAAGAATACAAGCAACAGAAACAACTGTACTTATAATGAACATTATGCCACCCATTACAGGTGTACCCTGCTTTGACTTATGCCATGCAGGACCGATATCAAGAATAGTTTGACCGAATTTTAATTTTCTAAGCCAAGGAATGAGTACAAATCCCAATAAAAAAGCAATTAAAAAACTTAAAATTGCTGTCGCACCCAATGCTACATAGATATTCATATAAACATCTCCTTATTTTACATCCCACTGTTCATAAATTTTTTCAACAATCTCCTCAAGCTTCATTCCACGACTTGCTTTGAAAAGCACTGTATCGCCTGATTTCATTTCATTTAAGAGAGATTTTGTAAGTTCATCTTTATCTGTAAAAGCAAAAACGTTATTAAGTCCTGCTTTTTTTGCACTGTCAGCCATAAATCTTGATTCTTTACCATAGGTGAAGAGCATGTCAACATTACTTTCTGCTGCATATTCTCCTACATTTCTATGAGCTGTTTCACTATAACTGCCGAGTTCCAACATATCACCCAAAACAGCAATTTTTCTACCCTTTGCGATTTTAGAAAGTGAGTTAAGACCTGCTTTCTGAGAGTCAGGACTTGCATTGTAACAGTCTTCAATAACCGTAATTCCGCCGACCTCTTTGATTCTCTGTCGCATTCCCGACGGAACATAATTTAAAAGTCCATCTGCGATTTTTTCAGGTGAAACACCGTATTCAAGACCAACTGCAAATGCTGTTAAAGCGTCGTAAACATTGTGAATTCCAACGGTTGGAATTGTGATTTTTTGTCTTACATCACCCTTGACTGCAATAAATTCTGTTGCAAGTCCGATTTCCTTGATTTCTTCTGCCAGAACATCACAATTTTTGTTTTCAATACCGAAGAAAACCACTCTATAGTCATTAGTTTTCACTGTACTGAGCAAGTCATTATCACCGTTAAGGAAAAGTGGTGCATCCTTTGAGAGACCTTCTAAAAGTTCAAGTTTTGCGTTTAAAATACCTTCTCTTGAACCGAGATTCTCGATATGTGAAACACCGACATTAGTGATAATTCCGCAGTCAGGCTTTGCACATCTTGTAAGCGCAGAAATTTGTCCTGCCCCGTCCATACCCATCTCAATTACTGCGTTTTTTGTAGAACTTTCAAGACGGAAAAGGGTTTTTGGAACACCGATTTCATTGTTGAGATTTCCTTCTGTTTTAATTGTTTCACCTTTTTGCGCCAACACGCAGGCAACCATCTCTTTTGTTGTTGTTTTACCAACACTACCTGTAAGTCCCACAACAAGCAATTTGTCAATAGACTGTCTGTAATAGGAAGCAAATTCAAGAAGTGCTCTTTTGGTGTCGTCAACATAAATAACAGGAGCTGAACACTCAACTTTTTTGTGGCTGACAATAGCACCTACACCTTTATCTGCCACATCTTTTATAAAGTCGTGAGCATCAAAACGTTCACCTTTTATTGCGAAGAAAATAGTGTTTTCATCCACATCACGACTGTCAATGGACACACGATTTATTATATTTTGAGAATCAACAATTGTTCCTAATGCTTTTGCAATTTCCGCTACTTTTAAGTTCATTGTTTTCTCCTAAAAACCATTAAAATACTCTTTTATTATTTCCCTTTCATCAAAAGGGATTTTTTCATTTCCAACTATTTGACAGACTTCGTGACCCTTGCCTGCAAGAAGCACCAAATCGTTTTTTCTCGCTTTTTCTAGAGCAAACTCTATTGCCTGACGACGATTTTCTATTACTGCGATTCTCGCCTTTGATTTTTCCATTCCACAGAGAATATCATTTATTATAAGCAAGGGGTTTTCGTTTCGTGGATTGTCACTTGTTACAACAGCCACATCGGACATCTCCCCTGCAATTTTTCCCATTTCGGCACGTTTACTCTTATCTCTGTCACCACCACAACCGAAAACAACAATAACTTTTCCTTTTGTTATTTCACGGACACAGGAAAGAATATTCTGAAGTCCGTCGGGTGTATGTGCATAGTCTATCATCACGGTAAAATTCTTATTAATAGGTACGATTTCGGCTCTGCCTTTTACAGAACTGACTTTTGTGATTGCCTTTGAAATTTCTTCAATATCAAAGCCGAGATTTATTAAAACCGACACTGCACACAGAGTGTTATATACAGTAAATCTACCGTAAAGTGGGGACTGAATTCTACTTATACAGTCCATTCCAACAAATTCATATCTTATACCATTTTCATTGCACACAACATTTTTTGCAGTGTAATCTGCCTTATCGTCAACGGTTGAATATATGATTTTTCTGCAATTTATTTTATCTATGTTTTCTTTTATTATCTCATCATCAATATTTACACAAGCAAAATCAGACTGATTGAACAGGTCGAATTTTGCACTTATATAATTCTCCATGCTGATGTGATAATCAAGATGTTCAGGGGTTATATTAGTCAATGCTGATGCACAAAATTCTATTCCGTAAACCCTTTTTTGTGCCAATGCTTGGGAAGAAACTTCCATAACGCAGTATTCACAACCATTTTGCACAATACTCCGAAAGATTTTTTGTAATTCCATGGGTTCAGGAGTTGTTAAAATCGAATCTTGATTTTCGTTTCCCCAACTGTTTTTCACCGTACCTATTATTCCGCACTTATGCCCTAAGGCTTCCAGAATATTTTTAATGAAAAAACTTGTTGAGGTTTTTCCGTTTGTACCAGTTACCCCGATAATTTTTAGTTCTTTTGTCGGATTTCCGTAAAAATTTGATGCAATCTGGGACAAAGCACATCTTGTATCTTTAACAATAATCTGCTCACGAAGTCCCAAATCTCTGTTTGTCACTACAGCAACAGCGCCTTTTTCAATAGCCTTTTGAGCTAAGGAATGACCGTCACAACGATTCCCATCGATACAGACAAACAGTGCATTTTTTAAGTTTTCATTATCCTTATCCGTTACTCTTTCAACGTCCCTTTCCTCATTCACATCCGGAGTTTTCACACCCTTTAAAAGTGAAGAAAGTTTCATCGTTTTACCTCATATTATTAAATTTTTAGTCTGTCACATTTTCACTTGAACGGAAATAAACTGTAATTACCGTTCCTTGCTGTGCAGTATTTCCTGCAGGAATACTCTGTTTGTAGGAAACAACCTGGTTTGCACCCTGTGTTGCACCTGAAACCTTAATATTAAAGCCTGAATTGATTGCAATCCTGTTTGCTTCAGAAATAGTAAGTCCTGAAAGGTTTGGAACTGTTCCATTCTGTCTATCAGCATTTTCCTCAGTATAAACTACAATAATACCGCCCTTTGGCATTGACTGATTTGATGATGGCATCTGTGAAACAACAGTTTTGCCATTACCGATAACCTTAACTGTAAATGTCGATGCCTGTGAGTTAACTTTATCAACTGTTGAGCCGATAAGATTTGGTGCAGTAACAGTTGCTGTCGTAAGCTCTTCGTCTGTGTACTGTGGGTCAACATTCAGGTATGCAAGAATGTTTTCAAAAATCCTACCTGCGATAGGGGCTGCACCTGCACCACCCGTTCTGTAAAGCTGTGGTTCATCAACTGCGATTAAAACTGCGATTTGTGGGTCATCTGCAGGAGCAAAGCCTGAGAATGATGCGATAACCTGATTATCTGTGTTAAGCTTTTCACTTGTACCGGTTTTTCCTGCAATATGATAGCCTGCAACATAGGCATTCTTTGCAGTACCCCATTCTACAACACCTTCCATGAGTTTTGTCATTGTCTGTGCTGTTTTCTGTGAGATTACCTGACGTTTAACTGTTGGTTTCGTTTCAGAAAGTATATTTCCGTTTTCGTCAAGAACCTGCTTTACAACGTAAGGTGTCATAAGTTTGCCACCATTACCCAATGATGCAACGGCAGTAATCATCTGAATTGGGGACACCTGGAATGTCTGACCGAAAGATGCAGAAGAAAGCTCTGCAATACCCATTTTGTCAACCGGATAATAGGTTTTTCCTGCAACAGGTACTGCTTCTGATGGAAGGTCAATTCCTGTTGTTTCAGTAAATCCGAATGCTTCAAAATATTTTGTGAAAGTCTGTTTCCCCATTTTCTGTCCCATTGTAATGAAGAAAGTGTTACAGGAATTTGGTAAAGCCTCGGCAACTGTCTGTACACCGTGAACATGGTGATTAAAGCAGTGCTGATAATAGTTTGCAACTTTAATTGAGCTTGTGCAATTATATGTAGTTTCTGTTGTCATTACACCCTCTTCAAGGGCTGCTGCTGCAACAAAAAGTTTAAAAACTGAACCCGGCTCATAAGAGTCAGAGATTGTTCTGTTTCTCCACTGTGCATAGAGAGCATTGGTCTCTGCCTGTTTTTTCTCGTTTGCATCTTCCAAAGCTGCAATAGCCTCTTCCACCTTGGAAGAATAAATTTTATATGGACTGTTCAAATCGTAGTCAGGCACTGTTGCCATACCGAGAATTGCTCCAGTCTTAACATCCATAATGATTCCGTACGCATTTTTTGCCTGAGTTTCTTCAACAGCCTGAATCAACTGCTGCTCAAGATAGTACTGAATTACCTCGTCTATTGTAAGTACAAGGCTACTACCCTGCTCTGCATCATAAGTTGTTTCGTAATCATTAGGCATATCCCCTGCAAGAGCATTCTGTGCAGTGATAATTCTACCCGGTGAACCTGTAAGCTTTGAGTTATATTTAAGTTCAAGACCTGCTCTGCCTGTGTCCTCGGAGCCTGTAAAACCAATTACGGTTGATGCAAAAGAGCCAAGAGGATAATAACGCTTTGTGTCAGGGTCAATACCAATGATGGTACCGAGTTTCTTATCCTTGTGCTGTGAAATGTATTCAAGCAGCTGTGCTTTCTGGTCGTTATCTATCTGACCGATAATCTTTTCGTATCCACTTTGCTGACGATTAACTTTTTTTGTAACAGTCTCAGCATCAAGTCCAAAAATAGAAACAAAACCGTCAACAAGCAATGTTTTCTGCTCGTCAGTTTTGATTTTTGACGGATTTATATAAACAAGCCAGGCAGACGCACTCTGCGCAAGGACTTTCATATTTGAGTCATAAATTGTACCACGATTAGCAGCAACAATAGTATCACTCAACTGGTTTCGTTCCGCTTTAAGACGATATTCTTCGCCTTTTATAACCTGAATCCAGAAAAGATTTCCTATAAGTAGAATCAAGGCAGCACAAAAAATACAGAATGCCTTTAAAGAACGACTTTCCATTTTTTTAGTAGGTTTTCTTCCCATTTTGTGCCACTTCCTTTACATAAAATTTTGCTTTTTAATAAAGCAACGAGAGTCAACGGCAAAAGCCCCCAACTCTCCTTTGTTTTCATATTAAATATATTACTGATTATTGTTATTTATGCTCTCCGATGATGCTACACTTTCACCGTTTACAACTGATACTCTGTCCTGAGATGACATATCAATATAATAAACCTGATAATCCTGAACCTTTGTCATTCCCAACTCGTTGGTTGCATACTCTTCAACATTATTTATGGATACTATTGCATTGAGTTCGTTTTGAAGTTTAACTGCATCACTCTGTGCAAGTTCAATTTTCTTTTCTACTGAACTGATTTCACGGTTGATTTCGTCAAGCTTAACTCGGCTATAGATAGCCAAAGCCATAAACATCACAATCGCCATGGCAATACACATAATTTTTATAGTTTTTCTTGTTTCTGCTGCTGTCTGCTGACGAACTTGCTGAGCAGTTAATCTTGTCTTTTGAACAAGTTTTAAGTCCGGTCTTTTCTGTGGTGCAGGCTTAACCTTAGGCGCAGCTGAACCATTATAAGAAACTACTCGTTCGTTTCGGTTGTAATTATAATTGTATGCATATGCATTTCTGTTTTGTTGCGCCAATGTTTCTCTTCCTTTACCTTAAAGTTATCTCAATCTTTCGATTGTACGGAGTCTTGCGCTTCGGCTTCTGTTGTTGGCATCAAGTTCGGACTGTTTTGCTGACAAGCCTTTATTCACAAGTTTTCCTTCGGGGGTGTTTCCACAAACACAAACCGGAAATTCCTTAGGACAAGTACACCCTACTGTAAATTCACGGAATTTTTCTTTTACTGTTCTGTCTTCAAGTGAATGGAAAGTGATTATCGAGAGTCTTCCACCAACTTTAAGACAATGGAACATATCTTCAACAGCACGGCTTAGAGTTGAAAGTTCATCGTTAACTTCAATTCTTATTGCCTGGAAAGTTTTTCTTGCAGGGAGTCCGTCACGACGATACTTTGCAGGAACTGAATCCTTTATAAGTTCTGCAAGTTCAAGAGTTGTTTCAATAGGTTTTGATTCTCTTGTCTTTACAATATTCTTTGCAATACTACGTGCAAACTTTTCTTCACCATATCTGGTGATTATATTGCTAAGTTCATTTTCCGAATATTCATTCACCAAATCGTAAGCACTTTTTCCCGTTTTGCTCATTCGCATATCAAGAGGTGCATCGTGGTGGAAAGAAAATCCTCTTTCAGGAGTATCAAGCTGGAATGAGCTGACACCTAAATCAGCAAGAATTCCATCAGCCTGTCTGCCATTTAATATATCTTTTATATTATTGAAATTATTGTTGACTATTTCTACCCTTGGGTCACCACCGATTCTTTCGGTAATTACCTGTATGGCGTCGGGGTCACGGTCAATAGCAACGAGAGCGCCGTCCGGGATGCGTTCAAGGATTGCCTTTGAATGCCCCGCTCCGCCACAGGTACAGTCAACATACAAACCATCTTTTTTAATACCCAGTGAGTCAATAGTTTCATCAAAAAGAACTGAGATGTGTGAAAACTCCATACTGCTCACCATTCAAAATCAGAAAACATCAAAGTTGATAAGTTCACTTAACGGTTTAACATCCACTTTATAATTTTCTGTTGCCCAGATTTCAATTCTTGAACCTGCACCGATAATTGCAACATCTTTTAAGAGTGCTGCGTGTTCAAGCAAATCGTTTGTGAGAGTGATTCTTCCCTGTTTGTCTGCAGTCATATCAACTACCTGACTGAAGAATGCTCTCTGAATCTCACGATTATTTGTATTCATAAACTGACGGCTTACTTTTTCAAAACCCTCTTTTGTGTAAACATAAAGGCATTTTTCACTACCTTTGAAGACTACAAACTCTTCACCCAAAGCATCGCGGAATTTAGCAGGAATGAAAACACGATTTTTCGCATCAAGACTATGGTAATATGCACTTTTGAACATCGTAATCTTCACTCCTTTTTAGTTAATTTTTAAGTAATTCCCCATTCAGGTGCAATTTCAGTGGAATTCTACTCCACTTTGAATTCATTATACAATAAAAAATATGATATTGCAAGAATTTTTTAAAATCTTTTAACAAAATTTTTCTCCAAATTTTGGCAATATTACACAAACGCAAAATTTTGCAAAAAAAGACAAAAAAATACCCCATTTCCGAAGAAATGAGATATTTCGATAGTTTTCTACTCTATTTTACATATGTTTTTTTGTAATTTTCGATGGCATCTTCTATAATATCCACTGCTGCGAGAGCACCTTGAGCTTCATTAATTGCAGTATCTTTGTTTTCAAGCATTTTATATACTGTAAAGAAATGAGACATCTCATCAAAAATATGTTTTGGAAGTTGGCTGATGTCTTTATATCCATTGTATGTTGGGTCACCGAATGGAATTGCAATGATTTTATCGTCAGCGTGTCCCCCATCCACCATGGATATTACACCAATTGGATAGCAACGGACAAGCGCCATTGGTTCAATCTTTTCTGAACAGAGAACAAGCACATCCAATGGGTCATTGTCGTCAGCATAAGTTCTTGGAATAAAGCCATAGTTTGCAGGGTAGTGAGTTGATGTATGGAGAACTCGGTCAAGCTTCAAAAGACCTGTTTCCTTATCAAGCTCGTATTTCATTTTACTGCCCTTTGATATCTCAATTACAGCTTCAAAGTCTTTTCTTGTTATTCTTTCAGGAGATATATCGTGCCAGATATTTGTCATTATTTTTTCGCTCCTTTATGTTCTTCAATAAGGTCCCTGCGGATTCTCCACAAGTTCTCAGACAAGTCCACATAGTAAGTATGTGGGTTTTCGAATCGTTTAACTTCTTCCCAGAGGTTGTCAATCTGTTCTGAACAATAATCTCTGATTTCATTAACTGACGGTTCATCGTAAACACATTCACCTTTAACAAAAACAGGAACAAGCAATTTTCTTGCCACAAAATTTTCAACTTCTTTGCGTTTCCAAGTAAAGTCAGGGTCAAAAAGTGTATATGGTTTATTATCGTCAATCTCTTCGTTGTCGAGAGTAAGCACATCAGCAATAGCCTTACCTGTTTCACAGTCAAAAAGTCTGTAAAGCATTTTTGAGTGTGGAGTTGTGATTTTGCTTACATTCTCGGAAAGATTGATTTTTGGTATAATCTCCCCATCTTTTTCCACAGCAGAAAGCTTATAAACACCACTGAAAAGGGGTGATGATGCAGAGTTAATCAGTCTTTCGCCAACAACAAAGCAGTCAACCTTTGCACCCTGAGAAATCATATCGTTGATAATGTATTCGTCAAGTGAGTTTGATGCTGTAATATTGCAGTCAGGATAACCTGCTTCGTCAAGCATTTTTCGTACTTTCTTCGAAAGATAGGTTATGTCACCTGAATCAATACGGACACTTACAGGACGTTTTCCCATAGGTTTTAAAACTGTATCAAATGCCTTGATAGCATTCGGCACACCTGAACGGATTGTATCGTAAGTATCAATAACCAACGAACAATTATCGGGATACTGTCTTGCGAATTCACAGAAGGCTTCATACTCCGATTCAAACATCTGCACCCAGCTGTGAATCATAGTGTTCATTGTAGGTATTCCGAACTTTTCACCCTGAACAACACCTGAAGTACCCACACAACCACCAATATAGGCAGCACGTGAGCCATAAAAAGCCATATCAAAGCCGTTTGAACGACGAGTACCGAACTCAGCAACTGCAATACCCTTTGCTGCACGGACAAGACGATTTGCCTTTGTTGCAACAAGGCTCTGATGGTTCATACAAACAAGCAAAAGTGTTTCGATAAGCTGAGCCTGAACGATAGGTCCACGAACTTTAATTACAGGTTCGTTAGGAAAAACAGGTGTTCCCTCTGGAACAGACCAGATGTCACACTCGAACTTGAAATCACGAAGATACTCAATAAATTCATCACAGATTCCCAAGGTTTTCAAATACTCTAAATCTTCGTCTTTAAATGAGATATTTTTAATAAGTTCAATCATTCTTGAAAGTCCTGCAAAAATTGCAAAACCACCTTTATCAGGAACTTTTCTGAAATACAAATCAAAATGAGCAATTTCACTTGCTTTTCCACTCATGAAAAAGCCGTTAGCCATTGTAAGTTCATAAAGTTCTGTCATTAAAAAACGATTATTAACCATACTAATCACTCCTGATAATATTTTATCAAATTATTCTATAAAAGTCTATAACAAATTATTGAACATCCAAGGATTTTGATATATAATCGTCTTATACCCAGATTCAAGGAGATATTATTATGTTTAATGAACTTATTTTAAAGAGAGAAAGTTGCAGAAATTATAATGGTGAACCTGTAGAAACAGATTTGCTTATTAAATGTGTTGACGCAGCAAGACTCAGCCCTTCTGCTTGCAATTCACAGCCTTGGAAATATTATATTATCAATGGTGGAGAAAATGCAGAGAAAATCAGAGAATGCATCCAGCCAAATGGTGCTAACAAATTTGTACAGAATTGTCCTGCGTTTGCTATTGTGACAGAAAGACCTGCTACTCTCAAGTCATTTGTTATAGAAACAGTTAAAAACAGCCAGAAATGGGCTGAAAACGACATTGGTCTTTCAGTTGCTCACTACTGCTTACAGGCTGCAGATTTGGGACTTGGTACTTGCATTATCGGTATGGTTGAAGAAGAAAAGGTCCGTGAATATTTCGGTATCGAAGACAAAGTAAGACTTGTTATCGCAACAGGATATTCAGCAGACGAAAAACCAAGAAATAAAGTCAGAAAAGCATTGGAAGATGTTTGCGTGGTAGTTGAATGAACGACAGAATACTATATTATATAAAACTCCGAGTAAATTTTAAAGTTTACTCGGAGTTTCTTTCTTTTATCCAATTTTTTCACAAGAAACAATTGCTTTTTCGGAATAGGAAATTTTAACTACATCACCAGCATTCAGCAAGAGCATATTCTCATTGGAACTTGCCTTCGCCTTGAATATATTGTTATCACTATCAATCAAATAAATATAAGTATTTCCGTCAATATCAATATATTTTATTGATGCAATTGTCATTTCTTTTTCTGTCACATCATCGATAATTTCATCATTCACAATGCCGAGAGCAGATTTATATTTCTTTATACATTCAGCCTGAGTTGTTGCTGTTGTTACAATATTATACTGTTCAACATTTACTGTTGCATAAAGTTTAACCAAACCACCGGAATCTTTTAAAACCATTATATATGTAGGGTGTCCGTCAATATTGATAAGTGATGGAAAAGATGCCTGATAACCTTTTTCTTGAACTTCCCCCTCCGCCGCTGTCATGGCAGATTTTTCGTCAGCACCAGCAATTGAATAGTAACGACTTTCGCCTGTTCTTTCATTTGCTAAGAGAAAGCCAATATTTGAACTATCCCCATTTACAGAAGTAACACCAGTATAAATCCAAATATCGCCATCTTTAGCCACATAACCATAATCAGAAATAGGTGTTTCATCGGTTTCGTCATCACCCGAATAATATGTAGTAACCTGTTTGCATCCTTTTTTTGCAAACAAACTGTTCATATAACCATTTTGGAACATACCATACCAATTGTATTGTTCACAAATAAGGTCACCGTAAAAAACAACATCTACCCAATTTGGAATATCTGCAACACTATACTTTTCAGTTTCACCACTTACAGGGTCAAGAATAACACATCCACTTACAGTTTTGCCTCCAAACAATCCAATTGTCTTCTGTATAATTGTCGCAACATAATAAGGTTTTCCACCTTCGTCAATTTCGAAATGCAAGTTTTCCAACATTAGTGTAGGGTATTTTGTCCAAAGATATCTGTATGCATCTTGTGAGAAAAATGCTGAAGGAACGTATTTCATTCCGTCTGATTCTTCAAACGAAGCAGACATCGTAACCGGATTGACAGTTACATAGCCCTTAATACCATTACTTTTATTATTCATCCACTTGAAGAATCCAGCATATTCTAACGCAGAAACCTTAATAGGTTTTCCGTTATAATCTATCTGTGTGTAATCGAAAGACACATTAAACTGACTTACCACATCAGAAAGGGCTCCTATTTCACGATCTCCCAACATCTGTGCCGAAGCAGTATCCATTAAAGCAATCGAATCCGTACCAACTGATTCGGCTAAATCTACTGAAAAATCCGAATCAGTAACCTGTAATATTTTGGAATAAGAAGTAGCATTAAAAATCGTACTTCCTATAATCCCAACAAAAATCAACAGTACCATAAAAGCAAACGGAACAATATAGTATTTAATATCTAAATTAAACTTTGTGGTTTTCTTACTTTTACCTTTTGAACCTGTTTTCTTTTTTACGGTTACCCAACCAAAATCCTTATAGCCCTTTGCAAGTCGTTCAACAAGAATAAAGGTAAAAAGTGCAACATCAATAATTACCCATAGTCCAAAATTATGAATATTGAGCGCAGGGCAAAAAACATATAAGCATAGCCCGAAAACCAATAAGGCTACAATTGCACCAATTATATATGGAAAAACTTTGACCTTTTTCATATCTGTCAACTCCTTCTTAGTCTAATAACATTATATCATAGGATTTTAAACTTTTCAACAAATCCAAAACAACCATTAAAGATACTTGCAAAGTATTTAAAGAAATGCAAAAAAGTAGGAGACGATGTTCACATCGTCCCCTACTTTTACTTTGCAAAGCCAAAACTTTGCGCTTTGCACTTTGCATTTTATAATCTTACTGATATTCCGTTGTCCTTGAGATAGTGTTTTAAGTCCATGATTGGAATTTCGTTGAAATGAAAAAGGGATGCTGCAAGGACTGCATCAGCTTTACCTTCGTTGAAGGCATCAAGGAAATGAGATTTTGCACCTGCACCACCTGATGCGATTACTGGTACGCCAACGCACTCGGAAACTGCACGGTTAAGGGCATTATCATAGCCTTGTTTTTGTCCGTCACAATCCATACTTGTAAGGAGGATTTCACCTGCTCCCCTTTTTACTGCTTCTTCTGCCCATTTAACAGCATCAATGCCTGTTGGAATTCGTCCACCATTGAGATATACTTCCCAACCCTTATCATTTCGTTTTGCGTCAATAGCACAAACCACACACTGACTACCGAATTTATAAGCAGCCTCACTTATAAGGTCAGGATTTCGCACAGCAGCAGAGTTAACTGAAATTTTATCAGCACCTGCACGGAGTAATTCTTTAAAATCTTCAACCGTTCTTATTCCCCCACCAACTGTGAACGGAATAAAGATATTATCGGCAACCTGACGGACAATTTCGAGCATTGTTCCCCTGCCCTCATGTGTGGCAGTAATGTCAAGTAGTACTAACTCGTCAGCCCCTTTTTTATTATACTCAATAGCACATTCCACAGGGTCACCTGCATCACGGATATTCACAAAGCTTACGCCCTTTACAACTCGTCCGTTTTTCACATCAAGGCATGGTATAATTCTTTTAGCGTACATTATTTTACCTCCATTGATGCGAAATTTTTAAGAATCTGAAGTCCCACATCACCACTCTTTTCAGGGTGGAACTGGGTTGCGAAAATATTGTTTTTACCCACAGCAGAATGAAAATCTATTCCGTAGTTTGTAACAGTTGCGATGTCATTTTCATCCTCTGCATGGAGATAATAGGAATGAACAAAATAAACATAGGCGTTTTCGGGAATATCTTTAAAGAGAGTATCATTTTGCTTTATGCTCAATGAATTCCAGCCGATATGAGGAATTTTAAGACCCATTTCAGGTGAGAATTTCTTTATCTTTCCTTTGAAAATTCCCAGACCTTTTACTCCAGGAGATTCTTCGGACTCTTCAAAAAGAAGTTGGAGACCTAAACAGATACCTAAAAATGGTTTTCCACTCAAAGCACATTCTTTTACAGTTTCTACAAGTCCGCTTTTAGCCATTGAGTCCATAGCATCACCGAATGAGCCAACACCCGGCAAAAGAACTTTATCCGCAGAAAGAATGGTTTCGGAATTATCAGTTATTACATTTTCTGCGCCGATGAAATCCAGTGCTTTCTTAACACTTTGAAGATTTCCTGCGCCATAGTCGATAATTGCAATCATATATGTCATTCCTTAAAAATAATGTTATTATTTTAGCAAAGTAAAGCGAAAAAATCAATATGTAAATATGATACAAAAAACAAATATAAAAAACGGATATTTCGTCATAGATAAAAGTTGACTTTTACAGTTTTTTCCTTTAGAATCTAATTTGACGGAGGTGTCACCTATGAATGAGATTTTAAACAAAAAAGGTTTTATCAGCGATATGGACGGTGTTATCTACCACGGTAACAAAATTCTCCCAGGTGTTGCTGAATTCGTAAACTGGATGATAGACAATGATAAAAAGTTTGTATTTTTAACAAATAGTCCTGAAAAAACTCCTCACGAGTTAAGTATGAAGCTTGAAAGAATGGGTCTTAAAGTTTCTGCTGACCATTTCTACACAAGCGCTATGGCTACTGCTGCATTTTTGAATTCACAGAAACCCGGCTGTACCGCTTATGTTATTGGTGAAGGTGCTCTTGCAAAGGCACTTTATGACCAGGGAATTTACATGAATGACGTTAACCCTGACTATGTAGTTGTTGGTGAAACAAGAACATACAGTTTTGAAAAAATTGAAAAGGCTATTGAATTAGTCCTTAAGGGTGCAAAGCTTATCGGTACAAACCCTGACATCACAGGTCCTACTGAAAAAGGTATTATGCCTGCAACAGGTTCACTTATTGCACCGATTGAAATTGCAACAGGCAAAAAGGCATATTTTGTTGGTAAACCAAACCCGGTTATGCTTCGTCACGGACTTCGCAAGCTGGGCTGTCACAGTGAGGAAATCGCATTTATCGGTGACAGAATGGACACTGATATTATCGCCGGTATCGAGTCAAATGTTGATACTGTTCTCGTACTTTCAGGCGTTACCTCAATGGAGACTATCGACCTTTTCCCATACAGACCTAAATACATTTTCGAAAATGTCGGTGAAATACTTACAAGAGAATAATTACACAAAAAAATTAATCTCCCTTTCCTTACGGATTGGGAGATTTTTATTTTATAACTTATCTACATCGGCATCGGTAATCATATGGAAACCTGCGTCTTCCAATACTTTTTCTGCCATATCGTTATCGGCAACACGAAGAACAACATAAGCGTGTTTTTCTGTTCTTGTCATAAATGCGTAAAGATATTCCATATTGATATCG
>JAZNJX010000055.1:0-11447 GCA_045578245.1 Candidatus Fimenecus sp.
GGTCCATCAATCATTATCGCTTACGCTCCTTGTGAAATGCACTCAATCAAGGGTGGTATGGTTAACTGCCAGGCTGAAATGAAGAAGGCTGTTGACTGTGGTTACTGGAATATGTTCCGTTACAACCCAGCTCTCAAGGCACAGGGCAAGAACCCATTCACAATTGATAGCAAAGAAGCTAAGACAAGCTACCGTGACTTCCTTATGAACGAAGCACGTTACTCATCACTTTCTCGTGCATTCCCAGAAAGAGCAGAAGTTCTCTTCGCTAAGGCTGAGGAAACAGCAAAAGAAAGATATGAACACCTTACTCGTCTCCAGGCTCTCTATGCTCCAAAAGAAGACTAATTAAAAGTTTTCATATAGAAAAACAGGACCTCACGAAAGTGGGGTCCTTAATTTTTCCTGTTGACAAGTGCAAAATTTAAATATAAAATCTAATTGTACACTATATAATGTAACGAGGTGTGAACTATGAAAAGATGTCCTGCTTGTGAAGCAGTTTTTGAAGATAGCGCTCTTGTATTCTGTACAAACTGTGGTGCTAATTTGGTGGACGAAGTAGTTGAGGAACCAACTCCACAGCCTACACCACCCCCTGTTGCTCCACAATATAATCACAACAACCAATATAATACTCCACCTTGCAAGTATTGTACACATTGTGGTAACCCTTGTGACCCGAAGGCTGTTATCTGTGTTAAATGTGGTATGCCTTTTGCTGATACATATCACAATTTTCCAAGAGAAGACGACAAGCCATCAGGAATACTGAAATTCTTCTGTTTCTTCATTCCAATTCTCGGCCTTATTCTCTATCTTGTAAAAATGAAAGATAAACCAATCAGTGCTAAGGCTTATGGTAAATCCGCTCTTATAGGCTTTATTATTGGCATTATTCTTTATGTTCTTCTATTTGTTTTTTCATTTCTGTTTCCATTTTTTGTAGTTTCTTTTGGTCCGGTTGTAAATGGTTACGAATTTGAAACAGAAATCTTAAATTCAGGAATCTGCTCAATTTTATAAAAGCAAAAAAATTGTCCTTACCGGGTAACTCCGATAAGGACTTTTTTTATTTTCTGGTATCTCCATAAATCAATTTGTAATTCTCTCTGTGGAATTTATCGTGTTCTTTCCAAGTTTTTGAGTATTTTGAAATATATGGCTCAACCATACCTATTATAAAATATAAGTAATCAGTATCAGCCGGATTAATTGCTGCGTCAATAGATTCTATACCGGGATTGCAGATTGGACCCGCCATCAAGCCTTCACACTCATAAGTGTCGTAAAACTTTGCAAAGCTCTCAGCTTGTTTAGGATACTCCACAGCAATTACCTTTTTCCAATAAGCCTTTGTCGGGTCGCATTGTATTTTCATTCCTGCATTTATTCTGTTATGAATAACTGATGAAACCATTGGTCTCTGTTCGTCAAGCCTTGCTTCTTTTTCAATAATTGATGCAAGTGTCAGTATCTCGTGAAGAGAGAAACCGCTTTGCTCAATTCTTGTCATAAAATCATCATTGAAAACTCTTTTTGTACCATTCAAAAACATTATAAGAATGTCTTTTGCTGTTGCATTTTCAGGAATGTCGTAGGTAAGAGGGAAAATATAACCCTCCAAGGCGAAACATACATTTTCCTGATTCTTCAAATCTTCAAGAAATGGATACTTTGTAAAATCAACCCATTCATCATAGGTCTGGGCAAGGTTTATAAACTCCTCACTTGTACAGAGTCCTTTTTCTTCTAAAAGCCAGGAAATCCTTAACAAGGTGTATCCCTCAGGAATAGTGACCTTGACCGTTGGTATCTGTGTTGGTATTGGTGTTTCTTCTGGCTTCTCCATTTTCTTGCAGGATGTAAAGGCAAAAATTATGGAAAACACAAGTAATAATGCAATAATTCTTTTAATCATAGTAATCCTTTGTTTTTATTTAGTATACCATTATAATACAATAAATTACATAAAAACACAAGACGGACAGTACATTTCTATACTGTCCGTCATTTTTAATTATTCAAGAAATTAATATTTCTTTCTTGCCACATATGATGTGTGGAGAATTTCGTGAGCCTTATGGCTACCTGGTTTGCCAAGATACTCTGTATAAAGAGTCTTGATTGCTTCGTTTTCGTGTGATTTTCTTACAGCGTTGTTTCTGTCAGCTGTATAAAGAGCTTCTGCACGACGAGCTTTAAGGTCAACGAAGTTACGAACAACAGCGTGCTGAATTGGCTGACCACCACCGTTGATACAACCACCCGGACAACCCATAATCTCGATGAAGAGATACTCGCTTGTGCCATTCTTAATCTGGTCCATAAGAACTTTTGCATTCTTTGTACCTGATGCTACAGCAACCTTAATTTTCTTACCTGCAACATCATATTCAGCTTCCTTAACACCGTCCATACCACGAACTTCTGTGAAGTCAACGTTTTCGAGTGTTTCACCTGTAAGCTTTTCAACTGCTGTACGAAGAGCAGCTTCCATAACACCACCTGTTGCACCGAAGATTGTTGATGCACCTGTGCTTTCGCCAAATGGTTGGTCAAATTCTTCGTCAGGAAGATGCTTGAAGAAGATACCTGCACTCTCAATCATACGGGCCAGTTCTCTTGTTGTAAGAGCGATATCAACATCAGGATAACCTGAAGCTGCCTGGTCATCACGCTTTGTTTCAAATTTCTTTGCTGTACAAGGCATAATACCAACAACAACCATATCCTTAGGGTCAATTCCCATCTTTTCAGCGTAGTATGTCTTCATAACTGCACCGAACATCTGCTGAGGTGATTTACAGCTTGAAAGATGAGAAATCTGTTCGGGATAATAATGCTCACAGTATTTTATCCAACCGGGTGAGCAAGATGTAATCATTGGAAGTGTGCCACCATTCTGAACTCTTTCAATAAGTTCGTTAGCTTCTTCCATAATTGTAAGGTCAGCTGCATAGTCTGTATCGAATACTTTATCGAAACCAAGACGACGAAGAGCTGCAACCATCTTGCCTTCAACGTTTGTACCGATATGCATACCGAATGCTTCACCGAGAGTTGCACGGATTGAAGGAGCTGTCTGAACAATAACGAATTTACTTGGGTCATTGATTGCTGCAAGAACCTTATCTGTATCGTCTTTTTCAACGATAGCACCAGTTGGGCAGTTAACGATACACTGACCACAAGAGATACATGAAACATCTGCAAGGTCCTTATCAAATGCTGAGCTTACATGAGTATCAAAACCACGAGCATTAGCACCGATAACTGAAATACCCTGCTGGTCACAAGCTGCGATACAACGACGGCAAAGGATACACTTGTTGTTATCTCTTACCATATGAGCTGCTGAATCGTCGAAGTTGTAACGAATCATTTCACCGTCAAATCTGTCTTCAATATCTACACCGAATTCCTTGCAAAGCTTCTGAAGTTCGCAAGTTCCGCTACGTACGCATGAAAGACATTTTCTATCGTGATTTGAAAGGATGAGTTCAAGAGTCATTTTTCTTGAATGTCTAACCTTTTCTGTGTTTGTGAAAATTTCCATTCCCTCGTTTACTGGGAATACGCAAGCAGCAACAAGGCTTCTTGCACCCTTAACTTCTACCATACAGATACGACAAGCACCAATCTGGTTGATATCCTTAAGGAAACAAAGTGTAGGGATTTCAATACCTGCATAACGAGCAGCTTCAAGGATAGTGCTGCCCTTTGGTACTGTATAAGGTCTGTTATTAATTTTAATATTTACCATTTTCTGCACTCTCCTTATTTCTTAATAATTGCGCCGAACTTACAAGAATCCATACATACGCCACACTTGATACATTTGTTAGCATCAATTGAGTGTGGGTTTTTAACTGTACCACTGATAGCACCAACTGGGCACTTTCTTGCACAGAGTGTACAACCCTTACATGCGTCAGCAACGATTTCGTACTTAACAAGTTTCTTACAAACACCTGCAGGACAAGTCTTATCAACAACGTGAGCAATATACTCGTCACGGAAAAATTTAAGAGTTGCAAGAACAGGGTTTGGAGCTGTCTGACCAAGACCGCAAAGTGAGTTTTCTTTGATGTAGTAGCAAAGTTCTTCAAGTTCGTCAAGGTCCTTAAGTGTTGCCTTACCGTCAGTAATCTTTTCGAGCATTTCACGAAGTCTCTTTGTACCGATACGGCATGGAGTACACTTACCACAAGATTCATCAACTGTGAAGTCGAGGAAGAATTTAGCGATGTCAACCATACAGTTGTCTTCGTCCATTACGATAAGTCCACCTGAACCCATCATACAGCCGATTGCTGTAAGGTTATCGTAATCGATTGGTGTGTCCATAAGAGAAGCTGGAATACATCCACCTGAAGGACCACCTGTCTGAGCAGCCTTGAATTTCTTACCATTTGGAATACCGCCACCGATTTCGTCGATAACTTCACGGAGAGTAGTACCCATTGGAACTTCAACAAGACCTGTATTATTGATTTTACCACCGAGAGCAAACACCTTTGTGCCCTTTGATTTTTCTGTACCCATTGATGCGAACCATTCTGCACCCTTAAGGATAATCTGAGGAACGTTAGCAAATGTTTCAACGTTGTTTTCTGTTGTTGGTTTGCCGAAAAGGCCCTTAACTGCAGGATATGGAGGGCGAGGTCTTGGTTCACCACGGTTACCTTCGATTGAAGTCATAAGAGCTGTTTCTTCACCACAAACGAATGCACCAGCACCAAGACGGATGTGAAGGTCAAAATCGAAACCTGAATCGAAAATGTTTTTACCAAGAAGACCATATTCCTTAGCCTGGTCAATAGCAATCTGAAGACGAGCAACTGCGATTGGGTACTCAGCACGAACATAAACATAACCCTCTGTTGCACCTGTTGCATAACCACAGATAGCCATAGCTTCAATGATACAGTGTGGGTCACCTTCAAGAACTGAACGGTCCATGAATGCACCTGGGTCACCTTCGTCAGCATTCCAAACCACATATTTCTGGTCAGCAGCATTAGCAGCTGTGAAACTCCATTTAAGACCTGTTGGGAATCCGCCGCCACCACGGCCACGAAGACCAGAGTCTTTGATTACCTGAACAACCTGCTCAGGTGTGTACTCTGTAAGACACTTAGCAAGAGCCTGATAACCGTCATAAGCTATGTACTCATCAATGTTTTCTGGGTCGATAACACCACAATTACGAAGAGCAACACGCTTCTGCTTTGCATAGAATGTTGTGTCATTAAGAGACTTGATTTCATCTGGAGTTACTGTCTCATCATAAAGAAGACGAGTAACAATTCTACCCTTGAGAAGGTGTTCTTCAACGATTTCAGGGATATCTTCAACCTTAACCTGTGAATAGAAGCTTCCTTCAGGATAAACAATCATGATTGGGCCGAGAGCACAAAGACCAAAACAACCTGTTCTGATGACTTTGATTTCTTCACCTAAGCCTTTTTCAGCAATCTGAGTTTCAAGAGCCTCAATAATTGCTGCGCTGTTTGAAGAGGTACAACCGGTACCGCCGCAAACAAGTACGTGTGAACGATACATTATGTTTCCTCCTTATTTCACTGTATATTCAGCAACAGGGTTACCGTTAACGATATGGTCATTAACAACCTTTGCTGCTTTTTCTGCTGTCATTTTAACATAAGTCACTTTTTCTTTGCCTGGTTGAATTACTTCAACGATTGGTTCATACTGGCACATACCGATACAACCTGTCTGTGAAACTGTAACTCCTTTAAGATTTCTTTTTGCAACTTCATCAACGAAAGCATTAAGAACTGGACGAGCACCTGCTGCAATACCGCAAGTAGCCATACCAACAACGATTCTGATTGCGTCGTCGCCAGTATCTTCACGAACTGTCATCTTCTGCATTGTTGCTTCTTTAATAGCCATAAGTTCTGCAAGAGTTTTCATTTATAGAGCACCTCCGTGTTTTCTTTAATAAATTCAAGTATCCACTGTGAAATTTCATAACTATCAAGTGGAACGTCACCTAGTATTGCTTTTATTTCACGAGTATCACAAACGAATTCTTTTTCGTCAACTATGTGTTTGTAAACAAAGTCACGGTCAGTATTCATTGTGATAAGCATCTGAATAGTTGATGCCACATCACCAAGTGGTGTGAAATCAACACTATCCGTCTTGAAATATGCCTTAACCTCCGTACCAACACCGAGTCGGGATTTTATTTCAAGGCTACCACCCGTCTGCTCTGCTGACATTTTAAAAAGTGGAATTCCCATACCAACCTTTCGGGTTGTTCTTGTTGTAAAGAATGGGTCAATAACACTTTTTACCTGTTCTTCACTCATTCCCTTGCCATTATCGTAAATGCCGATAAGCAAGGTATGGTCAGTTGTGTTTTCACTAACTTCAATGCTGATAAGTGAAGCACCTGCAGAGATTGAATTTTGAGCAATATCTAAAATATTAAGAGATAGTTCTCTCATTATGCCATGTATTTTTCAAGGATGCCTGGGATATCGTCGCCTGTAAGCTTACCGTAAACTTCGTCGTTAACTGTAAGAACAGGAGCAAGACCACAAGCACCGATGCAACGGCAAGCTTCAAGAGAGAATTTACCGTCTGGTGTGCATTCATCAGGGCCAATACCGAGTTTTTCTGTGATTTTGTCAACAAGGTCCTGAGCACCCTTAACATAACAAGCTGTACCAAGACAAACTGAAATGTTGTACTGACCTTTTGGAGAAAGTGAGAACTGAGCGTAGAATGTTGATACACCGTAAACTTTTTCAAGTGGAACATCCATACCTTCAGCAATCATAACCTGAACCTCATAAGGAAGGTAGCCGTAGATACCCTGTGCTTCCTGCATTACATGCATGAGCATACTTTTGTCATCCTTATTTGCTTCAATAACAGCCTTAAGCTGTTCTTCTTGTTCCGGTGTTCCTGAAAATGGAATGGAACTTAATTTTTTGAGCATTTTGGAATTTCCTCCTTTGTTTGATTATGGCAGAAAATCTGCCTTAACTTCAAGAATTTAATACCGTAAATATTGCATAACAGTACATGTTAAAATTATAACAAAATATTCGATAAATGTCTATCTTTTTTTTAATTTTTTTATACTACCATAGATACTATTGGCGATTAGCACATAAATTGTGGTTCTATTTTGTATTTATTAACAATTTATTGTTACTTTTCGAAGCATTTCCACAGCCTTTTCAAGATTTTCTTGCCCTACTGTAGCAACAGAAAACGCAATTTCTGGCAGATTTTCATTCTCACCTACGGGAATCACCAAAATGCCATTCTTTTCCGCCTTGTCACAAAAGTCCAGAGCAGTCATTTTAACATTGAATCTGCACTTAACATAAAGAGGTGAATTCGTCTTTAGAATTTTAACATTTTTCCCAAATGTTTTCGCCAATAAATCCGTTAGAATTTTAGACTTTTGAGCATATATTTTTCGTGATTTTTTAATTTGAGAATTAAGATGACCGTCACGGATATAACTGCATAAAGCAATCTGGTCAGCCTTGGAAACAGTCTGGTTATAAAGGTCTTTTTTCTGTTTATATTTTTCTGTAAGTTCTTGCGACAGAATCATAAAACTTATACGGATTGAGGGAAGCAAAAGTTTTGAAAACGTACCTAAATATACAGTATTTTCCCCACCATTTAAGCCTTGTAAGGATGGTGTTGGTCGGTTAAAATAACGAAATTCGCTACCGTAATCATCTTCGATTATCAGCTTGTTTTCCTGTCTTGCAAATTCAGTCAAATCAAACCTTTCTTTAACGCTCATAACATCTCCCCAGCGGGTTGAATATGAGGGAGAAACATAGATTATATTACTTTTTTCTCTGTCATTATTAATCTTAAAACCATAGTCCTTGAAGATGGCAATTCCCTGACGATAAGAAAGGTCATCAAAGCAAACTGATTTCTTGTTTTTTATAAGAGGGCAGAGAATATTTAATAGTGTCTGTACACCTGCACCGATAACAATATTTTCTTCGGAACAAACACAATTTCTTGTTTCTCTTGCATACTTTGCAATTTCGCATCTCAGGTCGTACTCACCCTGTGGGTCACCATAAAAAAGTAATCTTTCACTTTGTCGCAAAGCGCTTTTCAAGTATCTGCGCCAGATATCCATATTAAAGCTTTCAGCATCAACACCTGTTGAAGAAAAGTCATATAAAACCCTGCTTTTTTCTGTATCATTTTTCCTTGTAAACTCTGTTTTTTTCGGCGAATGTCCACGTTTTGAAACATAGTATCCACTCTGACTTTTCGGCACAATGTATCCGTCATCACAAAGGCACATAAAACCTTGCTCAACTGTAGTTTTGCTTACTCCTAATTCGTCGGCACATCGACGGATTGAGGGTAATTTCATTCCCTCTGTCAGTTTCCCTTCTTCTATTAAGTTTTTATAATAATCGTAAATTTGCATATACAATTTCTTGTTTTTCACAGCAAACTGTCCCCTTAAAAATTCTTAATTTTGTATATTTTATTAAAGACACTTTTGTATTATTATATACCCATAAAATGTACAAATCAAGGGGTGAAATCTGTGAAAAATATTGCTGTTATAAACGACCTTTCAGGTTTTGGAAGATGTTCACTTTCCGTAGCCTTGCCTATTTTGTCGGTTATGGGTCACGAATGCAACCCAATACCTACTGCAATACTTTCAAATCAGACTGGCTTTCATGATTATTACTGTGTTGATTTCACAGAACATTTAACCCCGTATATTGATGTTTGGAAGAAGCAAAATACACATTTTGATGCAATTCTAACAGGATATCTTGCAAGCGAAAAGCAAGTTGACATTATCCTTGATTTTATTGACCGTTTCGGCAAAAATTCCCTTGTTTTTGTTGACCCCGTTATGGCAGACGATGGTGTGCTTTATGATACCTATGACGAAAAGCTTTGTGAAAAGGTGAAAACACTTACAAAAAAAGCGAATGTAATAACCCCTAATCTTACTGAATTGTGTATTCTCTGTGGTGAGAATTACAACGAAATCAGTAAAGAGAAAAACAACGATAAAATCTGTAAAATGGCAAAATCTCTGCTCACAGAAACTACAGAAGCCGTTATTGTTACCGGTATAAAGAATGATAATAAGATTACAAATCTTATTGCGCTGCACCATAGTATGTGTGCGATAAACACTCCGCGCTTAAACGGTAGTTATTCAGGCACTGGTGATATTTTTTCAAGTGTTGTCTGTGGCTCAATGATGAACGGAAAAACTGTAAAAGAAGCAGTCGATATTGCGATAGACTTTATTGTGAAATCAATACTTGACACTCCAACAGAACTCGATTATGAGCCAAACGGAGTGAATTTTCAGAAAAACTTAGGGATGCTTATAGATGCAAAATAAAAGGTCACTTTTCAAAATTACATGCACAGCAATTTTTACTGCAATCATTGTTCTTGCTACTTCAATTATTAAAATCTCAACAGGATTAGGTGAAGGATATATTCATTTAGGTGACAGTATAATCTATCTTACTGCTTGTATTTTGCCCTTCCCATACTGTTTAATTGCAGGTGCATTAGGTGGCGCTTTGGCTGACATTATTTCAGGCTTTGCTGTATGGTCAGTTCCAACGACAATAATAAAAATGATGAATATCTTGCCCTTTGCTCTTGCTTGCAGAAAGAACAAATCTGACAAAATCCTCAATAAGAAAACGGCGCTGATGCCCGTTGTTTCGGGAATCATCACAATCCTCGGTTACTTTGTGGCTGAATGTTTTTTGTATTCAGTTGCATCTGCTACACTTTCTATACTTGGCAACACAATTCAGGCTGTTGCAAGTGGAATTATATTCATAATTATGGCACATACACTTGATAAAATTAACTTTAAATCAAAAATCACTAAAGGAGTTTAAAAATGGCTGATATAGTTTATACATACGGAAATCAAGCTTATCTTAATATTACAAATGCTTGTCCCTGCAGATGCACTTTTTGTATTCGCAACAACGGTGATAGCGTTGGTGAGGCGACAACTCTATGGTTTGAACACAGCCCATCAATAGATGAAATCAAAACAGAAATAGATGCTTTTGACTTTTCAAAATACAATAACTCAATTATCATTTGTGGCTACGGTGAGCCAACTTGTGCACTTGATAACTTAACTGAAGCTTGTAAACATTTAAAGAGTAAGGGCATAAGTATTCGCCTTAACACCAACGGACTTTCCGACCTTATCAACAAGAGAGAAACTGCAAAGGAAATCTGCGAAGTGGTTGACTCCGTTTCAATCAGCCTTAACGCACCTACTGCAGAGAAATATAACGAGGTTACACGTCCATCTTTCGGCGAAAAATCCTTTGATGCAATGCTTAAATTCGCAAAAGAATGTAAAGCACTCGGCACACCGGTCAAGCTCACAGTTGTTGATGTTATCAGCAAAGAAGATATTGAAGACTGCAAAAAGCTCTGCGAAGAAATCGATATTCCATTGAGAGTAAGAGAATATACAGCTGAATAAGTGAATAATAAAATGAGAAATCCCCAAGGTAATTTACCCTGGGGATTTCTCTGTGTGAAAGGATAGTTTCTATGACAACCAAAAATGGGATTTAAGCTACTGTTGTTTCAACTTCAGAAACTCTTGCGTTCGCTGTATGTAAGCGGAGATGTTCTCCCCTTGCCACAGCCTTTTTATGATTTCTGATGCGGATTGCACGACGGATGTTACCTACCACAATTCTTTTAACTGCCTGTTCAAAAGCAATGAATTTTTCTTCGTGCATAAAGCCATATACCAAAAGAATTGAAACTGCGAGTTCTATTAAAGTTGTAATTGCGAATGTTGCTGACATAAAATCAACCTCCGATTTATCTTAATTAATATTTGCCGAACAAACTGGAACAAATGTTCTTTACAAGTCATATTATAGACGATTTTTTCTAAATGTCAATACAAATGTTCGAAAAAATTTATATTTTAAGTCCGTTTTTACGGACATGATTTGCATTAATTTATAGGTGTTTTGTGTTTGCAAGTTCATTTTAACACAATATATTGTGGTTGTCAATATATTATTACACAACTTGTGCGATTTTGTTTAATTTTTTATTTGTTTTCCATCAATTTGGATAATTTTTGCTTTTTGTTCGGTGATAACAGAACAAAAAAATATAAAAAATATTCGTTTACCTATTTATTATTTAATCAAAATAGTGTAGAATAATAGGGATAATGGGTTTTTATATTTAATTGTATATAAAACGAGGTAAAAATATGTTTGTAGATATTGCGAAAATCAAGATTAAAGCCGGTGACGGTGGTAATGGTGCCGTTACATTTCACAGAGAAAAATATATAAATGCAGGTGGACCTGACGGTGGTGACGGTGGCAAAGGTGGTAACATTGTTTTTCAGGTTGATGACAACCTTT
>JAZNJX010000056.1:0-41997 GCA_045578245.1 Candidatus Fimenecus sp.
AAGACTCCGGCCTCTCACGCCGGCAACACGAGTTCGAATCTCGTACGGGTCACCATTTTTAAAAAGGTATAAGCAGTATATCTGTTTATCATATAGTCGGTGTTGATGGCGTTGAGGGTACACCTGTTCCCATTCGGAACACAGTAGTTAAGCTCAACAGTGCCGAAAATACTTAGTGGGAAGCCGCTTGGGAAGATAGGGCGATGCCGACACAAAGCCGGATTTAATCCGGCCATTTGCCTTAATAGCCCAGTTGGTAGAGCACTCGGCTGTTAACCGAGTTGTCGTAGGTTCGAGTCCTACTTGAGGCGCCATCTTTGGGTTCCTTTTTTGAACCCCCTTCAAAAACCCTTGATTTTCAAGGGTTTTTATTGTTTTTATACCTTTAAATAAGGTTTCGGTTTCAATGAACCCCTTTAAGGACTTGTTGGACCCGAACCTACGATATATTTATTAACATATATTTTAGACCGATATTCTATTTATTTAGATTATCGGTCTTTTTTTGTTTACAAAATTCTAGAGTTTTTTTACTTTTACATAGCCATAACAAACAATTATGGCATCTTAACAATATATGTTGAGAAAGTTATATGAAAATAAATCATCTAACAGGTTCATCCCCACTTTCTCAATATATGTGACTGAAAAATTTTAAAGGAGGTATCACTATTTTTCCCTGGAAACTTTTTGGTGTTAGTGAGAAAAAATCAACTAATACCATTGTGATTGCGATTGTAGAGGAGTGGAATCATAATGAGTAATTGCAAAGTAATTGCAATAACAAATCAGAAGGGTGGTGTTGGTAAAACAACTACTGCTGTTAATTTAGGAGCAGGTCTTGTTCGACAAGGAAAAAAAGTTTTGCTTATAGATGCAGACCCACAGGGAAGTTTATCTATTTCATTAGGAATAAAAAAGCCTGACGCACTTAATTCAACTCTTGCGAATGTAATGCAGAGAATTGTTGAAGATAAAGAGTTAGCGTCAGGCTTTGGTCTTTTAAGAACTGAAGATGGTATGGATTTAATGCCATCTAACATTGAATTATCAGGTATTGAAATTCGTCTTGTTAATGAAATGAGCCGAGAAAGAGTGTTGAAAACTTATGTTGATACTGTAAGGGAGAATTATGACTATATCATTATAGATTGTATGCCTTCACTCGGTATGATGACTTTCAATGCTTTATGTGCTGCAGATAGTGTAATAATTCCTACACAACCCGAATTCTTATCAGCAAAGGGTCTTGAACAACTCTTAACAACTATTAATCGCGTACGAAGGCATATTAATCCAAATCTTAAGGTAGATGGTATTCTCATTACAATGGTTGATAATCGAACAAGATTAGGACGAGGACTTATTAACATAATCAGAAGAGATTATGGACAATCTCCATCGGTGTTTCGTACTGTTATTCCACATTCAGTTAAAGCAAAGGAGGCTACTGTTAGTGGTGTAAGTATATTCGAATACGATGGAAATGGAAAAATTGCTGAAGCATATCAGAATTTAACGCAGGAGGTGATGTGTGGTGGCAAAGAAGCAAGACTTCGACAAAGAAATACATCTGAGTTCATTCGATGATTTATTTCAGACAGATGAAAGCAGAGAAGATATGAAAAGGGAAAAACTGATGGATATCCCTATTTCAAGAATTCAAGATTTTCCAGACCATCCATATAAGGTTAAGGATGATGAAAACATGGTTGAGCTTGTTGAAAGTGTAAAAACACGAGGTCTAATTCAACCTGTTCTTGTCAGACCTATTGATAATGGTATGTATGAAATGGTGTCAGGACACAGAAGAAAACGTGCGTTTGAAATTGCGGGTATAGAAAAGATACCTGCGAGAGTTCAAAATCTCACAAGAGATGAAGCTATACTCTCAATGGTTGATAGTAATCTTCAAAGGGATGAAATTCTACCTTCAGAGAAGGCATTTGCCTTTAAAATGAGGCTTGAAGCAATGAAAAGGCAAGGACAACGCACAGATTTAACCTCGTCTCCACTGGAGACAAAGTTAAGAGCAACTGAACAAATTGCATTAGAGGTTGGCGAAAGCAGAGCACAAATTGATAGGTTTATAAGATTAACAAATCTAATTCCTGAAATGCTTGACCTTGTTGACGATAAGAAAATCGCAATGCGACCTGCTGTTGAGATTTCATATCTTACTCCTGAAGAGCAGAAAAATTTAGCAGATGCGATTGATGCTGAACAATGTACGCCGTCACACGACCAAACATTGAGAATGAAGAGATTTTCACAAGAATGTAAACTCACAAAAGAAGCTATAGAAGCTATTATAAGTGAAGAGAAACCCAACCAACGAGAAAAATCTCCGTTCAGGGATAATCGCATATCCAATGCGATTCCCAGGTCAATTCCTAAAGAGAGACAGTGTGAATTCGTTATAAAAGCTATCGAACACTATACCAAGTTTTTGCAGAGAAGCAAAGACAGGGGTGCTCGGTAGTTTTTTATTTTCCCCCTCTCACACTCTCCCCTTTATTAAATACTAACAGTACTAACCGAGAATAAGAAATATTAACTCGATTAGTAAATACAAGAAAGGAAAATAAAAAATGAATATACAAGTTAAAATCAAAAAAATTCTTAAAGGTAATAAGCCAATAAAGGCTTATGCGGATGTTGTTATTGAAGATTCATTCGCAATTCATGGTGTAGGTGTTGTTGAAAACGAAAAGGGCAGATATATGTCTTTACCTACAAGAAGTTGGAAGACAGCAAATGGTGAGGAAGTAACAAGACCTGTTTGGCATCCCATTACCTCTTCGGCTCGTAAAGAACTTCAAGAAGCACTCTTTTCAGCTTATGAGCAGAAAATCAGCGAAAATAAGTAAAATTTTGGAGGAGAAATTTATGTTTAAGAAAGTAAAGTCATTCATTTTGATGAAAGTCAAAACAGTAAAAGATTTCTATGAAGAAAAGATTTTGCAGAAAGCACACGGAGTTTTGGATGGTACAGTAGCAGAAGCTTATGTAGATACAGGAGTAAAAATTCTTATTGCTGTAGTAATCGGTGCACTTCTTCTTAGTGGACTTTATGCCCTTTTTAATTTAACGATTATGCCAACTGTTACAACTAAGATTCAAGAACTCTTCAATTATGCAGGTTAAGTAAAAACAAAATAAAGCAATACATTGTTTACATTAGTAAGGACTGATAATATGACACAATTTATACAGCAAATACGAATAGAAGGGCTTTCAACAATTCTGCTGAATTCTGTTTGTGTTTTACTATTTTATTTGATTATAAATAAGATAACAAAGTTAGTAATAGGTAAGACACCTGGTTATGAAAAAGAAAGTCAAAAAAAACCAGTATATCTTGGCATTGTTTTTATTCTCATGTCAAGTTTGTTAATTGTATTTGGATGGTCAATAGAATTTCTCAAAGGAATCATATTGTTAGAAATTCTTCTATATGCCTCGGTATCGGACATACAGACACATGAAGTAAAAGATTTAGTATCAATTTTATTATTCATTACAGGCTTTATAGGAGTAGGTTTTACAGATATTCCAATGATGTTTTTAAGTGGATTTATAATTGGTAGTATGTTACTAATATGTGCTATGGTAAGTGGAAATAGACTTGGAGGAGCTGATATAAAAATTTCGGCTGCTTGTGCTTTTCTCCTTGGGTTCCCAAAATGCATAGTAGGTCTTATTATCGGTCTTTTTCTTGCAATAATTATCAACATGTTTATCAGCTATAAGCGTAAAACAAAAGGTAAAGCATTTCCGCTTGTACCATATTTATCAATAGGGTTTATGGCTGTGTACTTTATTTAAGGAGGAAATAACAATGAAAAACAGAACAACGATAGGTATCGTTTGTATCATTCTTGCGATAGTAATAACATTTGGTGTATCGCCATACATTAACAACTTCACTGATAAGAAAACAGAGGTTATTCGGTTTGTATCAGATGTATCTCACGGAACAGAGATTAAAGAAACAGATATTGAGGTTGTGAAAATCTCAAGTTCAGCACAACCCGAAAAGGTAATAAAAGATAAATCAGCAGTTGTAGGTAAATATACAACTGCTGATATTTTTAAGGGTGATTTGGCAACTGAAAGTAAGATAACAGAAAATGCAAATACAGCGACTGATGTTATGGCTTCGCTAAAGGGTGATAAAGTTGCAATAAGCATTTCCATTAATTCGTTTGCAGGTGGTCTTTCAGGTAAGCTCGAAAATGGTGATATTGTAAGTATTTGTGTAACTGACAAAGAGAATAATACAGAAATTCCAGCATCTCTTAAATATGTCAGAGTGATTACTACAACGACATCAGGGGGAATCGATGAAAATAACATTGAGGAGAATGAAGATGGAAGCTTTGAACTCCCTTCTACAATTACAGTTCTTGTATCATCAGAACAAGCAAAAATTCTTGCAAACTATGAGGAAAGTGCAGTAATGCACGTTGCTCTTGTTTATAGAGGTGACGATGTAACTGCAAATAAGTTCCTTAAAGCACAGGAGGATTATTTTGCTAAAAAGAATATAAGTGAGGTGGATAAGAATGGCTAAAATCATAGCAATAATTGGCTCACCTAGTAGTGGTAAAACAACCGTTGCATTAAAGTTAGCACAAGAACTTTATTGTGCTACTTCAAGTGGAGTAGTAATTTATATTTCGCCTTCTTTGAAAATTCCATCTTTGGGACTTCTTTTTCCCAATTATGCCCCTGAAAGTATATTTTCTCTTGGTAAGATGCTCGATAAGACAGATATTTATGAGGAAGATATTCTCAACCATTTGGTAACTGTTAAGACGATGAAAAACTTCGGTTGTCTTGGCTACAAAACAGGAGAAAATAAATTTAGTTTTCCAGAGCTTACGGATGACAAGATAAAATCACTTTTTAATGCACTCCATAAAATGGCAGATTATGTATTTGTGGATTGCACAGAGGAGGAAAATGACCTTATTTCGCAATATGCTTTGGGTTTGGCTGATGAAGTTATTATGGTACTTTCACCTGATCTTAAAAGTATGGTGTATCTTACATCTAATGAAAAACTTTTTGGTAGTCACGCCGAAAAAGCAATAAGAGTTTTAAATGTAAACGAAAATGAAGTTTATGCCCCGATTGATGATGTGGTGGCGAACATAAAAAACGTTTCACATGTTTTGCCATTCAGTAAACAAATTAGAAGTCAATTTATTGATGGGCTTCTTTATGAAAGGGTAAGAGATAAAAAATACCGTACAGAAGTTTTAAAGATTATGGATAAAATAATTTAATCGATTGGAGAAAAGACAATGCAAAAACAAATTGAGTTTATGCCGTTGCTCTCGATGATTCAGGAGCATATCTCCTCTCGTTATGCGGCGGCATTATCTGATTCAAGTAAACTGCCACAACTCAAATCATATATTGAAAAATATCTTCGTGACGGTGATTATGTTGTTGATGGTTTAACTCAAACCGAATTATGTAACAAGCTTTATTCTGAAATGGCAGAGTACTCCATTCTTACCAAATATCTTGGTAAAGATAATATTGAAGAAATTAATATCAATGCCTGGAATGATATTGCCATTACTTATACTTCAGGTAAAACAATAAAGGCAAAGGAGCATTTCTATTCTCCCACACACGCTATTGACATTGTTAAACGATTACTTCATCACTCAGGTATGATTATTGATAATTCTACACCTATATCACAAGGGCATTTGCCTAATAACACACGTATTACAGCTCTAAAAGAACCAATTGTTGATGATGAGGTAGGTATAAGTGTTTCAATACGACTTTTGCATTCTTCAAAAATAAATAGAAATCAAATTATTTCTTGTGGTAATGCAACAGAAAAAATGATTGATTTTCTTTGTATGTGTATAAGGTATGGTGTATCAATAGTTGTTGCAGGAGCGACAAGTACGGGTAAAACAACACTTATAAATGCATTGCTTGGAACGATTCCTGATGGTAAGCGAGTGTTTTCGATTGAAACAGGTTCAAGAGAACTTTCGCTTGTCCGAAAAAAGAATGGTAGGATAGTAAACAATGTAGTTCATACTCTTTCTCGACCTTCTGATAATCCTGCATTTGATATAACTCAGGAAGATTTAGTTGTAGCTTCGCTCCGTTTTAACCCGGATATTGTTTGTATTGGTGAGATGCGAGATGTTGAATGTTATTCAGCAGTTGAAGCAAGTCTAACAGGACATACAGTTGTATCGACAGTTCATTCATTAGCAGCAGATTCTGCTCATATGCGAATTGCTCTTCTTTGTCAGAAACGTTTCCCTATTGACTTCAAGACTTCACTTATGCAAGTGGGACAGGCTTTTCCTATTGTTGTGTACTCACATAAGTTAGAAAACAACGAAAGAAAGATTATGGATATTTCTGAATGTGAGATTTTACCTAATGGTGATAGAATTTATCATACACTTTTCAGATTTAATATCACCAAAAATGAAATAGTGAAAGGTAAATACGTAACAGAAGGGTATTTTGAACAGCCTGAAATAATGTCAGAAAATCTTAAAAGAAAACTCCTGCAGTTTGGTGTACCACAGGAGGAACTCAATAAGTACTTAAAGAAGGGAGTTGCTTGCGAATGATACTCCCAATGATTGCATCTATATTTCTTATTGTAGCAATTGTATGTTTTTTCAATCTAACACCAAGGCAGATTTCAAAGGATATCAATTCAGTTATTTCAAAGAAACCTAATCTTCGTGATAGAGCAAGAGTACTAAGAGCAGGAAAAAACAAAAAAGGATTGGGTGCAAAACTTGGATATTTACAATCGGCTTTAGTGGCTTGTGGTAAAGAAAGTAAATTTGCATTAGTTTGTTCTTCTACTTTGATTCTCTTTGCTATTGGAGCTATTGTTGCTGTTTTAGTAAATAATGTGTTTCTTATACCTACATTGTCGATAGCATTTGCAATGTTACCATATATTTATGTTCGAAATATTATTTCAATATACGAAAGGCAAACCAAGGAAGAACTTGAAACTACACTTTCAATTATTACAACTTCATATTCTAGAGATGGTAATATCATATCAGCAGTACAGGAAAACTTACTATATATAAAGCCTCCTCTTAAAGAAAGTTTTAAGGCTTTTGTTGGGGATGCGTTGGCTGTATCTTCAAATGTTAAACAGGCATTATATAGCCTTAAAAGTAAAGTGGATGATGAAATATTCCGTGAATGGGTTGATACTCTTATTCAATGCCAAGATAATCAAGAAATGAAAGATACTTTACAGCCTATTGTTTCCAAACTTACTGATGTCCGTATTGTTAATAATGAACTTAATACAATGATGTCATCAGTAAGAACGGAATACTACACAATGGTTGGTCTTGTGGTCAGCAATGTTCCTCTTTTGTATGTACTTAATAAGGATTGGTTTCACACTCTCATTTATGAAACACCAGGCAAGATAGTCCTCGGTATATGTGGTATTGTAATAGTTGCGACATACTTCTTTATGCTCAAATTCACAAAACCTGTAGAATACAAAAGATAGGAGGCGAGAAAAGAATGATAATGAAAGTATGTATTGGTATTCTTGTTGGAATTGGTTTATTTATGATTCTCGCTGATTGTTTTCGTATTCCTTATATGAGAACATCAAAGGCAGTAAATAATCTTGCAAAACATCAGAAAGATAAAACAAACAGTTTTGATGTTTGGCTTTCTTCAATTGCTTCTTTTATTGCTCGAAAAATTCGCTTAAATGAATTTAAGAAAACTCAGTTGGAAGCAGATTTACGAATTGCTCAAATGAATATAACGCCCGAAATGTTTATGGCAAATGCTATTGTAAAATCTCTCATTGTTGGTGTATTGGCAATTCCTGTTTTCTTTATTTTCCCTGTTCTTTCTCCCGTAATTGTATTTCTTGCTTTTATTTTGTATCGAATAAATATGAAAGGAATTGCTAACCGAATAAGAGCGAAAAGAGCGAAGATTGAATACGAACTTCCGAGGTTTGTATTCAAGATTGAAAAGTCTTTGATGCACAGTAAAGATATTCTTGAGGTGATTGAGTCTTTTGCTCGTAATACGAATGACGAACTAAAACACGAACTTGATATTACTGCTGCTGATATTCGTTCTGGTAACAGTGAGATAGCTATAACGAGACTCGAAGCGAGAGTAGGTTCTCCCTTAATGAGTGATGTTTGTAGAGGTCTTATTTCTATTGACAGAGGTGATGTTAATACTGCATATTGGAACAACTTATCAATAAAATTTGCAGATATTCAAAGACAGCAATTAAGGCTTGAAGCAGAGAAGACACCAAGGAAAGTAAAGAAACTTTCAATGTGTCTTCTTTTTTGCTTTATGTTAGTTTATCTGGTTGTTATTTTTACGCAGATTGTTTCTTCTGTCGGTGTTCTTTTTGGTTAACGGAGGTGGATATATGAAAAGGATAATTACTTCAAAAAAAGCTGAGGGATATATAGATGTTGTAATCGGTATTTTTGCAATGATGATGGTAGTTGTCGTAGTTCTCAATATCTTCCAGTTTATGACTCTTAAACAAGACCTTGATGAAATATCAGGTCAGCTCATTGAAACTGCAACCTTTAATGGTTGTTTTGATAGTGAGTTTGATGAACGAGTTGAAAATCTGCAAAAGCAGTTCTTCGATTTTGATGTAAATACTACTGCAGAGAGCTATTTTAATGCTACCTATAAGAATGTTCAACTGGGGGACCAAATGGATGTTTACGTATCCGTGCAGACTTATGTGCAAGGGTTGGGTATGTTTAAAATACCTGTAACTATTACAAGTCATAGATCAGGTGTTTCTGAAAAGTATTGGAAATAATTCAATCTTCGTATTTCCATTTTTTTATGATTTCGATGTTTTGAGGGTATATGTAATTAGATTTAAAAACTATAGGTTTATCATTTATTATGCCATGTCGGGTGCATGTTTTTGATATTATGTCATCGTTGAATCCTGTGATTATTAAGCATACAGAAAAATTTTTAGGATCATCTATACCTCTTTTTTTCTTGAGTAGGTAATTGTGTTTCAGATCAATTTCTTGTTCATTATTATATTGATAAGTCCAAACGAGAGGACCTAATATTTTTTCAAAACGCGATATAGACCCTTTAAGACAACCACTTTTGAGAATTAATGATGCATTTTCGGGAGATGTAAAATGAATTACACCGTGCTCTTTAATTTTTTCCCTAAGTTCTTTTTTTAAAGGGAAAAGTGGAGCATGGCTTACAGTAAGTATTGCTAATACGATAAAAACCACAATTATAAGAATTATTAAAATAGTTTCTTGCATAGTTTATGCCTCCTTTTATACTATTAAAACATTATTTTTAAAAAAAGTCAAAAGATAGGAGTTTTACAATGAAAAAACTAGAATCTATAAAGGGTGAAGGATATGTTACACCTTGTGTCCTTGCATTCATATTTGTTGGAATATTTTCAATAATATTTACTTACTCTGGAACTATTTCTAAAGTAAATATAATGAAAGAAAACACTAAAGTAGTGCTTGACAGTTTTGTTACTCAAAATGCCACAGAGATTTATAATAGCATCAAACAAGGTAATGATTATACAGAGGTTATAGATGTAGAGGAATTTCGCACTTCACTTATTTCATTTTGCACACTGGAAATTAATAACGGAATGTTATATAATACAGATGCTGATGGAAAAGAGCTGTTTCATATAACTGAACCACAACTCAGTTTTCGTGAAACAAACGAACTTGAACTTGTTGTAAATTATACAATTTCAATTCCAATGAGGTTTGCAGGAAATCAAATCCGAACGGTAGTAATACCTATAGAGGTAACCTCTATATTAACCGAGAAATTTTAAATTTTAGGAGGAATTAAAAGTGACGACTAAAAGTAACTCTCAAAAAATAGGAAGTAAAAAGAAAATAATTGTTTTAATTGTTTGTATTATTTCAGTATCAATTCTTGTTGCGGTAATGATATGTAACTTTGTAGGAAAAGATACAAAGGATGATACAACAGTACCTACAACAAAAGTAGAAGAAGCAATTGAGGGAATAGTAATAGATGATGATATTACAGAAAGTACCGATGTTGCTAAAACCACAACAGAAAAAGAAGAAATACTTACACTTGAAGAGCCGACAACAAAAAAGGTAACGACAACTGTACCAAAACAACATACAACAGAGAAATCTGCAGACCCAGTAATACAAAATACTAATGCTGACGTTATTCAAAATGATAATGTAAATGAATATAGTTGTGGTGCCAACGGACATCGTTGCGATAGTAAAGAAATTCATAACTTTATAGTAGGACTTGAAGCAAAGGGTTGCGAATATTGTGGATCACATTCTTGCCCAAGTTTTTATGCAACAGATGAATGGGGGCAGGCAGGATTAGATGTAACCAAATGTCCACAATACAACAAGAAGAATGATTCAATATATTACTGCCAAGTATGTGGTAAACCTTCGGGTGCGGGTGCAAATGGAACTTGCGTAAACTTCACAGTAGATACAGAATGTCCCGATTGTGGAGAGTTTGTGAAAGCAAGAACGTGTCATTCTCATTAATAAAAGAATAGATAAGAACAAAAAGACTCACGAAAGTGGGTCTTTTTTTCTTGGAAAGGAATGATTAATATAAAGAAGATATTATCAATTTTACTTGTGGTAATCACAGTAATAACTTTAATACCGACATCAGTTTATGCATTATCTTGGGATGGTGCATCTACAAGTGGTAACAACTCAGCTGGTAGTAGTGTAATAACAGGATATGCCATAAGAACAAGTAGCGATAACTGTATAGGTTATCGCTTTAGTTGTGTCGATGCAAATGGTAATATGAAAACCTTAAAAGTAATTGATGTATTCAGAGATACTGGTTATGGTAATCTCGGATATTCTGATGGATATAAATTTGCAACAAAATATAACAAAAAGCAACTTATTTCATATCAGAACAATACATTTTCTACATCGAAAAGTTCAATTAACTGTTTTAAAGAATCTGCACTTGATTTTAAAACAGAGCTTCCTGCACCTTCAGGAATGGGAACTTGGCAAAAATATACTGAAAACATAAATGTAGTACTTGGGAAGTTAGGTTTAGGAACGACAACAACTCTTGCTTATGGTGATAAAGTTATTGTTGAACCAATATATGACTTGATGTTAGGTGGCACTTACCATTCAGTAACAGTAACAGAATATTCGGTATATGGTAAATTTTTCCTTGGTGGTGGTAGTGACGGTGGCAGTTCAGCTACTTCAAACACATGGGGATTTATTTCAAAGTTCACAAACATGAACTATCCAAACGCTTTATACACACCAGACGGACAAGGCTTATGGACTGCAGCTTCTGCTCTTTCAAGTCGTGCTACTTTCAATACTATTATTGCAAAAGGTTATGGTGTAGGTATTGCTTATTCAGAAACTACGAATAAAACATATACCATAAGATTTAATGGTAATGGTGCTACAAGTGGTTCAATGAAGAATCAAGCAATGACATATAACGTGGCAAAAAAACTTACCGCCAATGCATTTCAGAAAACAGGTAATGCTTTCTCGAAATGGAATACAAAAGCAGATGGTAGTGGTACATCATATAAAAACAAACAATCGGTAAAAAATCTTACATCAACAAATGGTGGAATAGTTGACCTTTTCGCACAATGGTCTCCATATAAATTAAAGGTTTACTATAACGCTAATGGTGGTGTCATTTCTTCTGACACATACTATAAAGGCGAAAGCGACAATATTTACTGGATTGAAAAAGGAACACAAGCGTATCAAAGTTGGGTATATAACGAAACAAAAACCAATGGTCTTGTAAATAGAAGTTCCTTCGGTTTGACGAGAACTGGTTATTCATATAACCATTGGGGAACATCGCCTACAAGTGGTATGGTTTACAATCAGGATGATAAAACACTTGTGCCTACAAGTTTTACATCCGATATCAATAATGGTAATTGCTCTGTGACTGTATATGCTCAATGGATACCAATTCAGTACAACATAGTATTCAACGGAAACGGAAATACAAGTGGCTCTACTGCTTCAATGGTATGCACCTATGACCAAATGTGCAATTTAACACAGAATGGATATATCAAAGATGGATATCACTTTGTAGGCTGGAATACTAAACCAGACGGAACTGGTACTTCATTTATGAATCAGCAAAAGGTTTTAAATCTTACATCAACCAAGAATGAAACAATAACACTTTATGCTCAGTGGGAAACCAATGCGTATACCATAGGATTTGATGGTAATGGTCACAATGGTGGTTCAACATCAGGCATGACTATGAAATTCGAGGAAACCAAGAATCTTACAGCTAATGGTTATTGGAAAACTGGTTATACTTTCAAAAATTGGAATACCCAAAGAGATGGTAAAGGAACATCATTTGAAAACAAACAGGAAGTAAGAAATCTTACTACTCAAAATGGAGGAACAGTAACACTCTATGCTCAATGGACGCCTATTGAATATTCAGTAAAATTCGACGGAAACGGAAATACAAGTGGTTCTACAAATGGAATGACATTAAAGTATGATGAAACCGAAAATCTCAATGCAAACGGATATTTAAAGACGGGATATAACTTTGTGGGCTGGAATACTCAAAAAGATGGTTCGGGTGTTCAATATGCAAATAAACAAGAAGTTAAGAATCTCACCTCAAACCAAGGTGCAGTTGTCACTTTATACGCTCAATGGTCACCAATAATTTATACAATAAAGTTTGATGGAAATGGAGCAACAGGTGGTTCTACTGCATCTATGGCAATGACTTATGATGAAACAAAGAACCTTACTGCAAATGGTTTTATAAGAGCATCATATAAGTTCATTGGTTGGAATACAAAAGCAGATGGTACAGGAATAAACTATACCGATAAACAGAGTGTTAAAAATCTTACTACTCAAAATGATGCAACTGTAACACTTTATGCTAAATGGGAGTATGATCCTGTATTACTTGTAAATGAATGTGATGTTTATAGTGGTTCAAAAAGTGATAAAACAACTCTTTTTGGGGTTTCAACTGGAAAGTTTTTTGATGATTATGAATACAAAACTGATTACCCAACAATAGGAGATACGGTATGGTATAACATTTACTTCCCAGCTGAAGCTGAAAGCACACAGGTAAGACAGTATGTAAAATATAACGGTGGTTCTTGGACAACAAGAGATGTAATGCTTAGTAGTTCAAGTACATCGTCACAGTGGTTCCCTATACAGTTTACAGGTAATTATAAAACAATTACTGCAGATCAGCAGTATTTTGAAATTCAAGCTAAAACTGATTGGCTTGATGCTTCGGGTAATATTCTAAAAAGTGGTAACGTTAAGACTTTTTATATTCCTATTAAACCCATTGTTCATAGAACACAGGTAAGTGCAACAGGTTATGAAGGAAGTGTTGTAGCGTATAACAGTTCTGATGTTTCAAGTGGTAAACTTTATTCCGGTCAGCATATCAAGATTGCCTATAAGTACACGGCTGAAAATAAGTGGTCTGCAACTGAATATTTAAGAGGTTCAATGTATCATTATAATGGTTCAAGTTGGACAAATGCTTATACCTCCAATGACGGGTATGATGCAGCAAAGAATAAAGTTAGTATTTCGAAATCTTTACCAGTTACACTTAACAGTTCAATAGGTACTTACACAGTTCCTGTTACAAGTCAGAATAAACTTCGCTTTAAATTAGAAACTTGGTGGGTAAGTGATAAAGAAAATACCTTTGAATCAACTTGGCTTAATCTTCCTGTAGTTCGTGCTGATGTAGCACTTTCAAAGATAACCCTCGTTGATGCGAATACAAAGAAAACTCTTGACCCCAATAATCTTGAAGTAGGACAAAATGTTCTTGTGAGATATACTTACAAAAATAATACCGATGTTAAGGTTTATACTGAGGGTTTTAAGAATGATAAAACACAGATAAGTGGTGTATATGCAATTCCTGCAAAGTCTTCTATAACTGTTGATGGTTATACCTTTATTGTGCCGAACAAGAGAAATATCAGTATTTGGGGTGGTGTTTATCTTGAGGGTATGGGTATTTATAAAACTGATTATGAGTCAAATGGTAATAACAATGCTATGACTTTAAGTTGTAAGGTTAATCACCCATTAAGACTTCAACCTATTGCACAGAATACAGATTATCGAGAAAGTACAGAAGTTATTACGAGTTTCTGGCTTCAAAATGGTTGTTCCGATGACTATACCCCATCAGAAGAAGTGTCAATAAAATTCTGTGTTTATAGTGGTTCAACGCTTATAAAGAATTATATTAAAACACAGGCAGTTGTTCCAGGAAATGATTATAATCTTATATATTTTAAATGGAAAGTTCCTACGGGGTTAAATTATGCAGATATTAAAATAACAGGTGAAATAATTGATGATGGTGTATCATACAACAAGGTGTCAGCTAATTATTCAACTACACCTTATACAAGAGTACAGACACCAGATACACAATTCGAAAAGAAAGGTCCGGCAGGGTTTAGAATTCCTGATGATACTTCGGTGAAAGGAACAACTTGTAAATGGTGGGAATATATTTACTCAAATGGAAAATTTATAAAAACAGAATATTGCATCGGTTATGAAAACAATACAATAAAGATTACCCCAGCAAACACACGAACAGCCACAAAGAGTGGTAGTGTTTGGTATATGAATTCAGGTTATGGTATTACAATGTTACTTGATAATGGAATAGAAGTAGCAAAGAATGGATATTCCTCAGCTCCGATAGGTGCATATACCATTCCACAGTATGCAGAAGCATATTTCCCTGAATATAGTTACGCTACAACAAAAGGAAAGACAACAACTCTTGCTCTTTCGAATGATAAATGGATATTCCCAATCAATGATTCTTATGGAAATGTTCATTTTACACCACTTTGGTATCCAGACGGAGAATATATTATAAGAGTTAAACTTAGTGATTTGTGGACACCTGCAGGTATGATAACCTCGGAATATAAATCTAATATGATTAAAATTAAAGATTCTGCATATGATGATTGGTATATTGGCAGATAATTTTACTTTAAAGGGCAGCTTAATGTAGCTGCCCTTTCTCTTTAGAAGTATAAACAGAAAATTAAAAATTAAGGAGATGAAAAATTTGAATAGTGAAGAAAAGAGAATGGCGGGAAATTATGTAATAATACATTCATTTGAAATCGGCTTAAAAGAAATCATAATTGGTGAAGACCAAAATGCTTCGCCTGATGAAAGATTTGTAGTTGCCAATTATGAAAACAATGGCATATTTGAAAGATATATCGATGCTCTTGTTAGTGGTAATTTTGCAGAAATTGTAAGGATTTTTGCTGAAAGAATAAAAAATGAAGCTGAGCGTGTTGTTGAGGAATTATCTGAAATAAAAGTAGATATTACTCCTATTAATGCTGACGGATGTATTCCTATAAAGGTTGATGATTCTATTAAAGATAAGATTGTGGTTATAAGAGCAGATGTTTTTAAGCCTGAATATCGAATTGCAACGAGACAACTTCAACTATGTACAGGTGGGTTTGGTTCATCACCTAATTCAAGAGGTTCAGCGTGTTTTTGTACTAATCTTTATAGTGGTAAAGAGTCCAGGTTTGAACGGAGTGATATTCTTGGTGTAATTGAAAAAGAACAACTCCCTGAATGGGCGAAAAATAGAATAGATGATGTTCAAAAAGAACGTTCCGAAAAGAAAAAGGGCAGGGATGCAAGATGACACTTTATGCAAACCCGAAGAAAAATAACGAACAAGGTAAATTGGTTCATCCTAAACGACAGGAGCGAGGTGAAGTGCGGTGAACTTCATCGTCAAATATGAAGGTTAATGAGAAAGAATTAGATTGCAAAAATTGTAAGTTCCGAAATGGATATGTGTGCAATATCTGTTGGAAAAAGCTATATGAAGAATTCTATGGAAGGAAGGGAAAGTCAGATGGCAAAAGCAGTAAGTGAATCGCAAAGAAGAGTGAAAATTATTGAAAAACTTATTTCTTTAGGGCTCACAACCGAGGAACAAATAAAAAAACTTACCCCCGCTGAGCTTACAGCAATTAAAGATATAAGTTTTACCGATATATTGCTAATTCACGAATTACAGGAGTGTGTTAAAAACAATAAGGTGTTCTCTTTCATTGCGAAAAAAGGTGAATAATGAGGTGATAAATTATGGCAAGTAAATTGCAGATTATCACTGCTCTATTTAATGATGAAGTAAGTAAAGTTACTAACAGTTATGATAATTGGACATCCTTTTTAAAGACCGCATCAAATAACTTTAAATACAATTTTATTGAGCAGATGTTAATTTATGCCCAAAGACCTAATGCAACTGCTTGTGCAGAGATTAGTTTTTGGAACGAAAAAATGAATCGTTGGGTAAACCGTGGAGCAACTGGTATTGCATTGTTCGATTATTCAAGTAATCGTCAGAAATTACGCTATGTATTTGATGTTTCAGATACTAATTCATATTACAATAATGAATTTTTTCGCTGGGAAGTAAAGGGCGATTATCACGATGAAATAGCAGAAGCACTTACGAATGCTTTTGGTGATGTAGCCGAAGGTGCTCTTGAGAGTATAATTGAAGATACAGCAAGAAATATGGCAGAAGATAATGTCATTGACTATATATCAGCTTTAAATGATAGTATATATGGTAGCTTTCTCGAAGAACTTGATGAAGATAATATTTCAGCCATTTTTAAAAATGTAATTTCTTCGAGTATTGGATATATGATGATGACAAGGTGTGGTATCAATGCTGATGAATACTATGATCGTGAAGATTTTAAAGATGTTTTTAATTTCAATACTTCTTCTACAGTTATTGCAATGGGAATTGCAGTAAGTGATATTGCTGAAATGGGTCTTCGAGAAATCGAAAGCACAGTAAAAAATATTCAAAGGAATGCAAAAAAACAAAATCGCACAATTGTTAATAATTTTACTTTGGAGTATGATGAAAGTGTAAAAGAAAAACATGAAACTGAAAGGAGCGAAGAAGATGTCAAAGATGACATACAAACAAGTGGGAGATTATCAAATTCCAGTTTTGACTTTACCGACAGAGGAGAACGTTACTCTTGGGAAGTACGGTATGATGAGGAAGAATTTCTTAATGGAACACAGGAAAGTATACTTCACGAATCTCGTAGCAAAGGGCGAATTGATGAGAACCCTGAAAGCGACAGAATTAGAAGCAGAGCAGATGATGGAACAGTTGACCGAACACTTGATGAAGTCGCAGGGAGTGAACGAGAAACTCAAAGCAACGAATCAAATGAAATGGGTACAGATGATGAACAACATCAAGAGTACAGCACAGGAAATAGTTCTCAAGGAGCTGATTTACAACTAAGCAATCATGACTTTGATGCTCGTTGGAATGGTATTGAATATTTCCATCAGGACAAGGAAAAAAGTGAGTTAATCAAATCTTATTTAACTCCGTATAAAGAAGAAATCGCTATGTTCTATGAAAGTCATAAAGACTCAAAAGAACGTAGCGATTTTGTTAAGTCTTTCTTTAATTCTATACCTTATGAAATAACTCTTTCGAATGGTGTTAAAGCAGGTTTTGAAGCGTATTCTGATGCTATAAGATTATGGCGTGGAGATAAGGATACGCCAGAAAGAGAGTGTTGGGATAAATGGTTTTCGGTTGAGGATTATGTTTATGGTCTTATTCTTATGGAACAATGGACAGAGCCACAAGCATTGCTCTTGCCTAGTGTTGATGAACAACTTGAATTTATTGGCTCTAAAACAAAAGGAAATGCTTTTCTTCCATTACCACAGAGTGCTATTGACTATGTGCTTTGCGGTGGTAGTGGTTTTAGTGAAGGTAAAATGAGAATTTACAGACAGTTCACTGAAAGCCTTTCAAAAGAGGAAAATATTAAATTTTTGAAAAATGAGTATGGCACAGGTGGAGGAACAAGTGCAATTCCCGGTACAGGTTTTTGGGAAAGTCATGATTCTAAAGGCATTGAAATTTACGACCATTACAGTGAGCCGAAAAGAAGAAACCTTATTAAGTGGAATTATATTGAAAAGCGTATATCTGAACTTATAAAGTTTGATAGATATTTAAATCCTAAAGAAAAAGAAATGTATCCGCAGTGGCTTGAAAACACATTGGTAAAAGAAGCAGAGTGGCGAAAAGAAAATGAAATTCGTCAAATAATTCGTACTGCACCTGATGAAAAAGAACCAGCAAAAGAATATAGATATGAATATAATCTTGGTGATACTGTATATATTGGTGCAGATGAATATACTATTCTTTCACTTGAAGACACTGTAATTCTTAACGATAGTCAATATCCACTGTTTAACAAGGAATTTTTAAAAGCAGAATTTGAAAAAAAGGTAAAGGAAAATCCTGCGAACAATCATTTAAGAGTAGAGGTTGAACGTGAAAGCACTACTGTTATTGACGAACCCGAAATGGAAGTAGATGAAAGTAATAAACCTGATTTTCTTGTTCAATATGAGCAAGTAAAAAAGGAAAATCCTGATAGTGTAGTTCTTATGCACACGGGAGGCTTTTATAATGCCTTTGGTACAGATGCAGAGACTCTCGAAAAATATACCAATTATGTAGCAACAGGAAAAAATCTTTATGGGAATGTGTTCACATCTTGTTGTGAGGTTCTTGATTATAACCTCAGTTATTGTGTAAAAGAACTGAACGCTAATAACATCGGAATTGTTGTAATGACAGTAGATAAAGGTGTTATTGAAAGATACCCAACTCCATCAGATGAAATAACTGAAACTTTTGATGCCAACTATACCGATGCTTTCTTTGTGAACGATGGAAGTAAAAATGTTGAATGGGTATATTACAATCCTGACGGTAATGATGGTAAAGGGCAGTTTGTTAATAACCTTTTCACATTCGATGATATCAAAAAAGCTGCAAAGTTATATACAGATGAAAAATCCTTCTTTGATTATCTTGGCTCAGTATCAAAACAGACACTTTCAGACTATGGGACAAAAGAATATAAGGATGACTATGAGTATTTCCATTCTGCAATTGATTTCGCTGATTGTACGAAGGATACTATGCAATATCTTATTGAAGAAGCAAATAGTGTGGAACAACCAGTGTTAACATTTGTTCAGCCGGAAACTAAAGAAACAGAAGTGTTATATAAAGTTCTTTCTGCTTTGAAGATTGACGATATTGACCTTACTTATGAAGGGGGTATTCTTGTTGCAAGAGATAATGACAATATGTGGAGTGGCAAAGAACTTTATGAATTCCTTGTAAAAGAAGCGTTTGTTTTTGAAAAAGACAGTTCTGTTCTTGGTATTAGTGATGAACTGCTTACAGATTTTAAAGAATTATCAGAAGGTTATGGAGTGCCCGTTAAAGATAGTATCTTAAATCCCTATTGGCAACAGTATAACGAGTTAAAGGCAGAAAACACTGATAAGTTGTTTTTATATCAAGTAGGGGACTTTTTTGAAGCACTTGGTGAAGATGCAAAAGTTATGGCAGAAGCACTTGATTTACAGCTTACTCACAGAACAATCGGTGATAATGTAACCGTTGATATGTGTGGCGTTCCTAAACATCGACTTGAAACTTTTCTTAATATGCTTACAGATAGAGGTACTGATGTTGCAGTATGCTATCTTGAAAATGGAGAACGAAAGACAGCAACACTTGTTTCTCAAAACAAGGAAGACCCTATAGAAAGTAAACCTGTAGGCAGGATTGATTATCTTGGTACTAGTGGTAAGGTAAGAGAAAGTATTGAGTACACAAGTGAATATAAATTCGTTAAGGATATCAAGGAAGAAAATTACTACGGTGTACCAATGGAAATATATGTTTATGCCGATAAAGACGGTAAAACAATTTCTACTGATTTCCAAAGCTCACTTGACCCATTTCCTCAAGGCTTTAAGGTAATCACAAGTCCGTATCTTGAACGAGCCGAAGAAGAAATTACTGATGCAGACCTTATAGGAAAAGAGGTCATTATTGATGGTGATGAATATGTCATTGAAAAGATTGACCCTGTTTTTGGCGATGTTTCAATAAGAGATACAACATCAATTTACCCTATAAACAGAGTTGAAAAAATCGCTTTTGTTCGTGAACATTTGGCACCTGAAAAACAGGAATTTACAACTGAAAAGGTTGCTGAATATCCTGCCGTAGAAAACGGACTTCCTTATGACATTGTGGTAGAAACAATTAAGACGGAAGAACCTTCGCTTACTCCTCCCACTTGGGAAGAAAAGAAAGAGAAAGCCACAACGCTTCATCCAACTATTCCTGATAGTGAAAAGCACAATTTCAGAATAACGGATGACAATTTAGGTGTCGGCGGTCCGAAAGAAAAATTTCGTAATAATATGGCTGCTATCAATCTCTTGCACGAGCTTGAATTTGAAAACCGTCTTGCAACTTCCGAAGAACAAGAAATACTTTCAAAATATGTTGGCTTCGGTGGTCTTGCAGACGCTTTCGATGAAAGCAAAGCAAATTGGGCAGATGAATACAAGGAACTTATTGTAACTCTTTCACCCGAAGAATATGCTGCAGCAAGAGAAAGCACACTTACAGCTTTCTATACCCCGCCTGTAGTTATTCGTGCTATGTATGAAGCACTTGGCAATATGGGATTTAGTGAGGGTAATATCCTTGAACCATCCTGTGGTACAGGTAACTTTATCGGTATGCTACCAGAAAATATGCAGAAGAGTAAATTCTTTGGTGTTGAGCTTGACAGTTTAACGGGTAGAATTGCACAGCAGTTATATCAGAAATCCAGTATCACAGTTCAGGGATATGAAAACGCATCACTTCCTGATAGTTTCTTTGATGTTGCCATAGGTAATGTGCCTTTCGGTCAGTTCAAAGTAATTGATAAAAAGTACGATAAGAATAATTGGCTTATACACGATTACTTTTTTGGTAAGACACTTGATAAGGTTCGCCCTGGTGGTGTAATTGCATTTATTACTTCATCAGGCACAATGGACAAAAGAAACTCAAATGTAAGAAAGTATATCGCACAGAGAGCCGAGCTTCTCGGCGCCATTCGTTTGCCGAATAACACATTTAAGGCTAACGCAGGTACAGAGGTAACTTCTGATATTATCTTCTTACAGAAAAGAGATACTCTTGTAAATGATGAACCCGATTGGGTACACCTTGACCGTGATGAGAACGGTAACGAATACAACAAGTATTTTGTTGACCATCCTGAAATGGTACTCGGTGAAATGGTTATGGAGTCCTCACAGTTCGGTCATTCCTTGACTTGTAAGCCGTATGAGGACAGAAATCTTTCTGACCTTTTAAGTGAAGCAGTACAGAACATTCATGCAGAAATAACAGAGTTTGATATTTCGGAAATCGGTGAGGTTGAAGATAATTCAGTTCCTGCAGACCCGAATGTAAAAAACTTTAGTTTTACTATTGTTGAAGATAAGATTTACTATCGTCAGAACAGCAGAATGAACCCTGTTGATGTTTCTGCAACTGGTGAAAACAGAATTAAGGGTATGATTAAAATCCGTGATTGTGTAAGAGAGCTTATACGACTTCAAACGGACGATTACCCTGACAGTTCAATCAAGTCTGCACAGGAAAGATTAAACATCTTGTATGATGATTTTACAAAAAAATACGGACTTCTCAATGCAAGAGCAAACAGGTTAGCCTTTGCGGATGACAGTTCATATTGTCTTCTTTGCTCACTTGAAGTTCTCGGTGAAAATGGTGAATTAGAACGTAAAGCAGATATGTTTACCAAGAGGACTATCAAGCCTCATATTAAGGTAACATCTGTTTCAACTGCAAGTGAAGCACTCGCTGTTTCAATAGGTGAAAAAGCAAGAGTTGATATGGACTTTATGTGTGAGCTTACGGGGAAGACAGAACAAGAGCTTTTTGAAGAACTCAAGGGTGTTATCTTCTTAAATCCCGAATATACATCAGAACAAAGTAATGATGCAAGGTATCTTCCTGCAGATGAATATCTTTCAGGTAATGTCAGAAAGAAACTTGAACTTGCTCGGCGTACTGCCGAGCTTTATCCCGATGATTATAACATCAATGTTGAAATGCTCGAAAAGGTTCAGCCTAAAGATTTGACAGCAAGTGAGATTTCAGTTCGTTTAGGTGCAACATGGCTACCATCTGAAGATATTGAGAAGTTCGTGTTTGAGATTTTGCAGACACCTAAATATGCTCAATGGAATATTAAGATTAAATATACCGAGCTTACAGGTGAATGGAATATTGCTAATAAGACTTATGACAGAACCAATGTTGTTGCAAATAATACCTACGGAACAAATAGAATAAATGCGTATAAAATTATTGAAGACACCCTCAATCTTAAAGATGTTCGTATCTTTGATTATGTAGAAGATGAGCAAGGTAACAGAAAGCCAGTTCTTAACAAAAAAGAAACTGCGATAGCTCAGGGAAAGCAAGAAATGATAAAACAAGCCTTTCAGGATTGGATTTGGAAAGACCCTGACCGAAGAGAAAGACTTGTAAGAATATATAACGATTTATTCAATTCTATGCGTGCCCGTGAGTACGATGGAAGTCATATCACATTTTCGGGGATGAACCCTGAAATATCATTGCGACCTCATCAGATAAATGCAGTTGCAAGAATTATGTATGGCGGTAATTCACTTCTTGCTCATGTAGTTGGTGCCGGTAAAACTTTTACTATGGTTGCTGCAGCACAGGAAAGCAAAAGACTCGGACTTTGTAATAAATCACTTATCGTAGTGCCTAACCATCTTACAGAGCAGTGGGCATCTGAATATTTGCAGTTATACCCGTCAGCCAATATTCTTGTTGCTACAAAGAAAGACTTTGAAACAAAGAATCGTAAAAAATTCTGTGCTCGAATTGCTACGGGTGATTACGATGCAATTATTATAGGTCACTCACAGTTTGAAAAAATCCCTATAAGTATTGAAAGACAGAGATATATGCTTCAACAACAGATTGATGAAATTACTCTCGGTGTTGCACAAATTAAATTTGACCGAGGAGAAAAATTGACTGTTAAACAACTTGAAAAAACGAAGAAATCTTTGCAAACAAAACTTGATAAACTTAATGACCAAAGCCGAAAAGACGATGTTGTAACCTTTGAAGAACTTGGTGTTGACAGGCTCTTTGTTGATGAGGCTCACAACTTTAAAAACCTCTTTTTATATACAAAAATGAGGAATGTAGGAGGTATCGCACAGACGGAAGCACAGAAGTCATCTGACCTTTATATGAAATGCAGATATCTTGATGAAGTAACCGGAAATAAAGGTGTTATCTTTGCGACAGGCACTCCCGTTTCAAACTCAATGGTAGAGCTTTACACAATGCAAAGATACCTTCAGTATGAAGCTTTGGAAGATAAGCATTTACAGCATTTTGACTCTTGGGCATCTACCTTTGGTGAAACTGTTACTGCGATTGAACTTGCTCCCGAAGGTACAGGATACAGAGCAAAAACACGATTTGCTAAGTTCTATAACCTTCCAGAACTTATGATGATGTTCAGGCAAGTTGCAGATATACAGACGGCAGATATGCTTAATCTTCCAGTTCCAAAAGCAAATTTTCGTAATATTGCAGTTAAACCTACAGAACACCAAAAGAATATTGTTGAATCTCTTTCAGAACGAGCTGACAAGGTAAGAAATAAAATGGTTGACTCAAGTGTTGATAATATGCTTCTTATTACCAATGACGGTAGAAAGTTAGCACTTGACCAAAGACTATATAACGAGATGTTACCCGATGACCCGAATAGTAAAGTTGCGGCTTGTGTGGATAATGTTTATGATGTTTGGGAGCGAACAAATCCTCAGAAATCTACACAGCTTATTTTCTGTGACTTATCTACTCCGCATAATGATGGTAAGTTTAATGTTTATGATGACATCAAAAAGAAACTTATTGCGAGAGGTGTTCCCGAAAATGAAATAGCCTTTATTCATAATGCAGATAATGAAACAAAGAAAAAAGAACTCTTTGGTAAAGTTCGTTCAGGTCAGGTTCGTGTCCTTTTGGGTAGTACAGCTAAAATGGGTGCAGGTACTAATGTTCAGCAGAAGCTCATAGCAATTCATCACACCGACTGTCCGTGGCGTCCTGCAGATTTGCAACAGCGTGAAGGAAGAATAGTTCGACAAGGTAATGAAAACCCTGAAGTTGAGATTTACAGTTATGTTACAGAGCAGACATTTGATGCATATCTTTATCAGCTCGTTGAAAACAAGCAAAAGTTTATAGGTCAGATTATGACTTCTAAATCGCCTGTGCGTTCAGCAGAAGATGTTGACGAACAGGCGTTATCTTATGCAGAAATCAAGGCGCTTGCAACGGGTAATCCATATATAAAAGAAAAAATGGATTTGGATGTTGCTGTGTCAAAGCTCAAACTATTGAAGCAAAACCATTTAAGTCAGAAATATGACCTTGAGGATAAAATTATTAAATATTATCCTCAACAGATAAAACAGGGTGAAGAACGAATTGAAGGTTATATGGCTGATATTGAAAGGGCACAAGAAAACACCTTCCATAACACCGAGAACTTTTCAATTATGGTTGTTGAAGATGTTACCTATGACGAAAAGAAAGGTGCAGGTTCTGCGATTTTAGCAGCTTGTAAGGCGATGACATCACCTGAACCCAAAGTAATCGGTTCATATAGAGGATTTAATATGGAATTGTCATTCAATTCCTTTGAGAAAGAGTATGTATTAACTCTTGTCGGTTCGCTCAGACATTCTGTATCTCTCGGTGCTGATATTTATGGTAACATTACCCGTCTTGATAACCTTATATCTTCAATGCCTGATAAATTGAAGGCTTGTGAGGAAAGAGTTGGAGACACAAGGGTACAGCTTGAAAATGCAAAAGCTGAGGTAGAAAGACCATTTCCACAGGAAGAAGAACTCTCACAGAAAATGGAGAGGTTAGCAGAGCTCAATGCACTTCTTGATATGGACCATCACGATAATGAAATAGTAGAGGGGAAAGTTGAAGAAAACACACCTGAACTAATGACGCAAAGGGGAATGGAGAGATAAAAAAGTCGGCATTGGTATAAAAACCAATGCCGATTAAATAGTGAGATTTCTATGGTTTGGGTAATAATTTTTGTGAATTGCTTTTGGTTTTTAAGGAATTCATAAAAAGCACAAAACCATATTTTTTTCTTGAACGAAAGAACTCAAATAAGTCTTTGCCACATAAAACAGCTGTAAAAGGGATTAATACAGCATAAGTGAAAGGAATAAGACCCGTGAAATTCAAGGCTGTGTTTGCTATGAGAGATTTAACTGCACCACTTCCTGCAATATTAGAAGCCATTTCATTTATTTTAGTAATGGAGTCATTTAATTCTTTTGAAACTAAATCAGAAATGTTTGCGTTTGGATTAATTTGTGCTTGTGTTGTTAAATCGGTCAGTATTTTTCTGTGTTTTTCGGAAACTTTTTTCAAATCTAAAATTTCTATGGCATTCAAGTGGGAAAGGGTGGTAATATCGAATGCTGAAAATAATTCACTAGCCATTTTGTGATTGAGTGCCCGTTTGTCTATTTCTGATGATATTGGTATCCTTGGATTTTCACAACTTAATGAAATTTGTGCATCAAGAAGTGTTGCCAAACCATATTTCCACAATTCGTTTCTTCTTTCTACAATTCGTGATGTTCTTTCAGGATCTGGCAATGAATCTGTAGTATAGGTATTGGGGTTTTGGATTTTTTCGATTATTGAATTGTATAAATCAAGATGTTCTTCATGGGTAATAACTTTGGTAGCTTCTCGACATTCTTTGTCGGAATCCGATTCGAAGGAATAGAACTGAATTATATTTGCATCAATTAAGTCATTATATACCCATTCCAAATGTCGTTGGATGCCGAGGTCCAAAGTGTTATCAAATGCAACAGCTGATCTATGCAACCATACCGTATCAGAAAACATGATTATATCTCTAAGAATTTCTTCCCATTGAAAACAAGATATTAAGGATTTTTGCTCAACTAATATGGATAATTTATCACTCATTTTATAACCTCCCAAATGCAATCTTAGCGGGAATAATATCTGGCTCATATAAATGATAACTAGCGGCGAAATGAATATATTGACCAACGGGAATATTTGTTTTTTGTGATATTATTTTTGATAACCTTGTTATTGCTATCATATCTGGTAAAGCAGCCATCCACGAGTCATTACTTCTAAAGTATGCAATAGTATCTAATTTTTTATTTCTTACCAAAAACTGAACAGTGCATGCACAGGGAGGGTGTTCAGTTGATAAGTCTTTTTCTAAATCCCAAAGACAGATTATGGCTCTCCGTGTCTCAGGAAATTTTTTTAACAAACCAATTATTTTTTGAACTTGATCATTTGGTTTTTGATTTAATTGCCCTCTTTTAACAATTCTCGTATTTATCGAATGGTTGCCATAAGAAGAATCCAAAATATTATTGCAATAATCTTCTATAAAAAGATCACCGAATGGATAGGTTTTTGGAATTATAGGTTCATCAAATGGTTGAGAAACAACCATTTGAACACCTAATATTTCTTTAGCTCGCTCTCCGCGCTGTGTAAAGTTAAGTGGTGAAGAGTCATCAAGCAAAGCTTTTATGCTACTTTCCCAAGCAGATGCTATGGTATTAGATACTATTTCCATTAAGTTGCACCTCGAAATTACATTTTTTCATTGTGCCAAGTTAAAAACGCTGACAAAGCTTTTTGTGTTGTCATTGTAACATTTTCAGGTAAATCATCAATAGAGAACCACTTCATTTCACTATGCGAAGAAGGTTCCATATTTTTGGGTTCGCCAATAATTGAAACTAAAAATCTCGGTGACACATAATGTGTTCCTTCTTCTTTCAGAATGTGATTAGTTACACCAAGAGGTGCAATTATTTTGGCCTCTGTACCCACTTCTTCTTGAACTTCTCTTAAAATGGCGGCTTCTACGGTTTCTCCAAATTCAACTTTTCCGCCCGGGATTGTCCAACAACCTGATTCTGGTGCTTTGTTGCGAAGAAGTAATAATATTTTATTATCACGCAAAATTACTGCACCAACACCAACACCAATATAATCTTTCCCTGGTTTTAATTGTTTTTGTTCCATTGAATTATTTCCTCCTTTGAATTTTTGTAAAATGTTTTGAATTTCCTTTTGAATATTTATATTATTGGGACAACAATTTATACAGGTTTTGTTGTCACAATTCAAGCATTTTATATATAGTTCATCGTCTAACCTATTAAGTTTATTATATGCCCAATTGCCATGACCTAAATTGTAATAGTTATAGTATCTAAAAACAGATTCTATTTCAATTTGATTTGAACAGTTACATTTTTGACAACGTATACAAGGAATGGTTTCATAAACTGTATCAAGTTTTTGTTCTACTTCTGATAGAGAGAGACGTTTATAATTTGTTGTAATATTACTTGTTGCCGCAACTACTTGTCCTGTTGAACCAAAACCTAATATGGCAGAACTGATAGGATATGATAAAGCAAAATTTACAAGTGCCGAGGGCGGAAAATAATCAGTCAAAACGCCAGCAGCAAAAACCTTGCATAATAATAATCCCTTTGATTGAAAATTACTGTTTTGTTCGATGCGATCTAAAAATCCTCGTTCCAAAATATTACCTGGAATTTGAATTACATCAACTCGATCATCTTGAGCAGCTTTTAATGCAACATTATAATGATGGGTAGCAATTCCAACGGCTTTTATATGTCCTTTGTCTTTGTAGTGTGCAAGCGTTTCCAGTGCACCGTCATTAAACACAATATCTTGATTTTCTGGTGCGACTTGATGAACAAAATAAATGTCACAGTAATCACTACATAAATTACGTAAAGATGTAGTTAAGGCAGTTTCCATTGAATTCTTATCATAGGCTCTAGCTTTATCTGAAATTATAATATTTGGATGAGTTTTTAAGAATTTGCCTACTTTTTTTTCAGCATCTCCGTATTCAGGAACAACAGCGGTATCATATAAGTTTATACCAAGTTCATAAGCTTTTTCCATTACAGCGAGAGCTTCTTTATCAGATAATCCGTAGTAATGGGGAAGAATTGATACTTCTCCGCTCAAAATGGGTATTGTTCCAAAACTAATTTCAGAAACTTTTAATCCTGTTTTTCCTAATATACGGTAATTCAAAAAACTTACCTCCAAAGTGTCTAAAAGAGTGTTGTGAGAATAGTATTTACTATATTATATAATAAACATATTCCTTTTTTCAATAGGTATAAGAATATTTCTGAGAAGATAGAATGTGTTGACTTTGTGGAAAATAACGAAACTTTTCTGATATATAAATATTAAGAATATTTGAATAATCGATTAAAATAGTATTCTGATTTTAAAATAATTTCTATTGTTGACAACCAAATATAATATGTGATATGTGGTGAAGAAGTCTAAAGCTTATTTTTATAAGAAAAATTGCACGAGAAATTGAACGTAATGTTCTTATTGATATGGACAGTCAAGTTAATATGAAATAGTAGACAGTGAGGTCGAAGTTGAAGAAAAGGAAAAAGTAGCAATTTCAAGAGAGACTGAACGATAATAGTTAGTTGTTTGTTCCTTTTTTTTGTAAAGAAAAATAATTATTCCAAACCGTTTCAGCTTCTTCTATTGTATCAAAGAATAAATGCTTTTCTAACAAATCACCAAGAAAAAGTACAAGTTCTAAATTACGGCTTTCGTGTGTTTTTGAAAATTGATATTCAATCATTTCTTCAAGTTCATCTTTTGTAAAATAAAGCCCTTTGTTATACAAATCTGTCACTTCTTCAACTGAATACTCCATAGGTTCAGTAATAAAACCTAAATGTAATGAAGTGAAAATTTCGGACATTAAATCTTTTTCTTTTTGACTGAGTGTCGCTCTCTTTTTCTTGTATTTATCTAATTCTTCGTTTGTAAAAGATTCGGGATTATTGTCAATGCGTAAAAATAAATGATATAAACTATCATAATATCTGATTATTTTTTTCTTTTTTTCCATTGAATCAATATGCCACAATCCACGTATCGACATTGCAATTTTGTCAGTTATATTTACTTCTTGTTTCAGTTTGAACATCCTCGCAATTTTGCTTTATTTATATATGACAAAAATCTTAAAAAGCTACATACTTTTTTTGAAGAGTTTACAAAATGTTTACTATTTAATAAAAAATCGAAGAAATGAGTATTGTGACATTAGATTATTTTATGAGTATGAGAGGAAAGATTTGCCGACACAAAGATATAACTTGAAACTGCAAAAGCAGAGGTTGAAAGACCATTTCAACAGGAAGAAGAACTTTCACAAAAAATGGAAAGATTAGCAAAACTTAATGCTCTTCTTGATATGGACCATCACGATAATGAAATAATAGATGGTGAGATTTCGGATAATGTGCCTGAAAGGAAAGGTCGAGAGATGATTGTAAGGTAACTATGAATTCAATAACGGGAGCGTCGTTGCAACTTATTGCTAATTTGCGAGGTGTTTTACTTGTTTAATTGCTTTCATATGTTTGAATTTGACCACAGAGCATACTAGAAAATCCAAATTTGCTATAAAATGGCTGAAGTTTTTCTTCAAATACTACGGAAATCATATAAATATGTTGTTCTTTCAATGCTTTAATCATACGGTTCATAAGCTCGGTTCCTATACCCTTTCCTTGATAATCGGGAGAAACCATCAAATCCTGTATGTATGCGTCAGTTATTCTGTTTGATACAGAATCAATATATCCGACAAGTTTTTCACCGTCATATACTGCTATATGGAAGTATGACAATAGGAGTGGATCATTATATGCATTTTCCATCCTGTTCCAACCTACCGCTTCTCTCAAATTTGCTATTGATTTTGCATCAACGACTGAGTTTTCAATAAATTTCAGTGCGTTCACATCCAATCATTTCTATACCATATGTCGATTTCGCTTTTATCGGGATTTTCAAAAATTACACCGAATTTTTGAGCAAGTTCTTCGTCGACATAGTAGGCACTTGTTTTTTCCGAGAGTATTTCAGCGTTGCGTTTGTCGAGATTTCTCTGCCATGTTTCATCGCTTATGTCGATATAATGAAATTCATAATCAATTTCTTGCGAACGGTAAAATTCCTTTGCGGAATCGCGTTCCACTTTAGTCCAGAATCCCCAGTCTAGAACAACATTTATTCCCGATTCAATGATCTCAATAGATTTTTTAAAAAGATATTTTTCTGTTCGCTCGACATATATGTCATGATTTTCGCCTGCATCACGACCAAATAAAGCGAGAGTTATTTCATCTATGGAAAGAAGAACCGCCTTATTTGCGATTCGTAACTTATCGGCATAGGTGCTTTTTCCACTGCAAATTTTACCGCAGATGAGAAATACTTTTGGCATGGTTCTATTCTCCTTATAAATGTTCGAGTAAAATAAATTACGTAAATAAGTATTCATATTGTATCATAAAAATAGCAACTTTGCAATGAATAATCTATGTTGTAGATAGAATTTTTTGTCGATAATTTGCTCATTTTTTGTCGTGAAACGCCTAATTACAAAAAGATGAAAATTATGTGGCTTGAATCGTAAAGAATTAACCTAAAAGTACACTATTTCAAAAAGTTTTTAGAAATAGTGAATTTTCGTATTTAGATAAATTATATATGTTCTTTTTCTTAATAAACATAATAAATGGTGTGCAACAAATCTTTCAAAAGGTATTCTTATAGCATATAGAAGTAAAAAAAGCGAGAAAGTGATGGAGATATATTTCAAGAGTACTATCTTCTGTAGCAATTGTTATGTATAATACAATCTAAAAAATGGAATTGCATACATCGAATCTTATCTAGAATATTGTAAACGGAAGAATGGTGACGGAGATGAATTAGCAAAATATAAGATAAAAAAGTAGGATTTCTTTCAGAGGTTTTAATCTGTCTATAACCGTATGGAAAACTTATTGTTTAAGTAAGTAATTTTATGTGAAGACAAGTAAATATTAGATGAAATTTTTCCCGAAATCATATTGGTCAAAATAAAGTATAATGCTATTTGCAAAAATTGTTTAAATGAATGTTGCTAGAGTTTCAAAGTAAAGAGTTAATCTATTCGAAATTAAGACAAGGAGTGTCGATAGTTATGCCGTATATTTCTTCCGAAAATGTTATAAAAGCAAAGGAAATGGATCTTCTCACTTATTTACAAACTTATGAGCCAAATGAACTTGTAAAAATTTCATCTAACACATATACAACTAAAACACACGATAGTTTGAAAATATCAAACGGAATGTGGATGTGGTGGTCAAGGGGTATCGGCGGTAAAAGTGCTGTTGATTATCTTATGATAGTGAGAGAAATGACTTTCATAGAGGCGATATCACAAATTGTAAATGATGAAAGTGCTTTAAGTAAAGAATATGTAAAACCTAAACCGAAGGAAGAAAGACATCTTATACTACCTACAAAAGCAGAGAATAATGATATTGCTATTGAGTATCTAAAACAAAGAGGGATTAATGAAGATGTAATTTTATATTTTATTGAAAATGGTATGCTATATCAAAGTGTGCCGATGAATAATATTGTGTTTGTTGGTTTTGATGAAAATAATAAACCTAAATATGCTGGTATGCGAGGGACAGAAAGATACAGATATGTTGGTGATGCTTATGGAAGTGATAAGAATTTTCCTTTTCGGTTAGTAAATAACAAAAATACAAATATTCATATTTTTGAAGGTGCAATAGATTTATTATCTTACGCGACTCTTCTTTATGAGCAAGGTTCTGATTTTAAAAATCAGAACCTTGTTTCTTTATCAGGAGTATATAAGCCTACAAAGAATTTGAATAACGCACAAATCCCACTATCATTAAGAACAGTTCTTAATGATAATCCACAGATAAAAAAAGTTTATCTTCACTTGGATAATGACATTGCAGGACAAAAAGCAGCAGAGGTTATAAGTAATTTACTGAAAGAAAAATATACAGTCAAAAATCATTTTGTACCCGTAGGAAAAGATGTCAATGACTATTTATGTTATTCCAAAAATCTACCATACAAAACATTTGGAAAGGAGGTTGCGTGTAGACAATGAAAAAATTTGAAGTAACAATAACTGAAACTTTGAAAAAGAAAGTTGAAGTTGAAGCAGAAACTCAGGGAGAAGCAGAACAGATTGTAACTGATGATTGGTATAAAGGTGAGCACATTCTTGATGCTGATAACTTTACGGAAGTTGTATTTGACGCTAAAGAATATGAACCTGAAAAAATAAAAGTTGTTTTACTTGAACCCGGTAAAGTCGCAAGAGCGACAGAAATTGATGCATCACTTAAAGGCATGCAAAATGTTGTTGGTGGAAATATTGATGTAGTTTCTTTAGACGATGTTTTGATTATTCATAACCGTGAAGGTAAGGAAAGAAACTTGCCTTTCAATAGAGGGTTGTGTGATGAAACAGGTAAGGTTAGTGACGTAATTGCAGGTACTTGTTTTATATGTAACAGTAAAGAAGATGAATTTATTGGTTTGTTGGATAAACAGGTGGATGTGTATCTTAAAAGATTCAAGAACCCTGAAAGGTTTTATAAAACTGATAAAGGAATAACAAAAGTTCCATACAATCCATCAAAAAGTGAACATGAAAGATAAATGGAGGAATGAAAATGAAAACCTATGATGTAACTATTACTGTGACTTTTAAAAAGCCTATTAAAATAAATGGTTGTTGTGGTGATGATGCAATTGAAAAAGCAAAGGATATTTTATTAAACACAGACCTTGTTGAATTTACTGAAAATGATATAGATACTATTGTTTGTGAAGCGGAGCGTTCGTCGGAAAAAAGTTGTGCTGATTGTGATGAGGATTGTGATGATAACTACTGCTCTGAAGAGCGAGAGTATCTTTACGACGAACTGTATTAAAATGATTGATGCGTGGCATCAGTCTTAGCAAGCACTGAATTTGAGTACTCAATTCGCTTGTTAAGGGTTTTACACCCCTAACACCCCGTATGAAAGGAGATGATACCAATGGACACTTTGGTTTATGTAGCAGTTATAACTTTAGCTTTTGTATCTGATGTTACTGCTACAATATTAATTATGAGATTTAAAAAGAAAGGCTTGGGAAAATGCGAAGACGACCTATACAAGTAAAAGCATATTTTAACGAAAAAGAATATCGCAATCTTTGTGAACTTTCCGAAAAGACAAAACTGGCGAAAGGGCAACTAATAAGGTATTTAGTTCAAGGATATATTCCACCTGTGCCACCACCAGTTGATTATAAAAAACTTATCAGCGAACTAAGAATGATAGGTAATAACATTAACCAGATTCTTGTTGTAGCAAGAAGCAATGGTATTTTTAACACTGCTGAGTTGCAGAAACATTTGAAAGAACTTGATGTAGTTGAAGACGAAATGCGAGAAGCATTTGATTTTAAAAAGCGTGATAAAAAATGGCAATAGTTTATATAAAAGATATTCAAACTCGTCTTGATAGAACTATATCATATATCGGAAACAAGGAAAAAACCTTAAATGAAAATTATGAAGAAATCTTTTTAGATTTGCATAACGCACTTGATTACACAACGGATGATTTGAAAACAGAAGAGAAATTTTTTGTAAGTGGTATCAATTGTAAATTTGAAAATGCTTTTAAGAGAATGAGCGAAACCAAAAAAGAGTACGACAAGATAGGTGGTATTCTCGGTTATCATATTATTCAATCCTTTGCTCCTGGTGAAGGAACATCCGAATCAATACACGAACTCGGAAAAGAATTTGCTCGCCGTGCATTTGGTGACAGATTTGAAGTTATTGTTGCAACCCATCTTAATACAGGTTGCCTTCATAATCACTTGATTTTAAATTCTGTTTCATTTATGGACGGCAAAAAATATTATGACAACAATGAAAGTTATGCTCGATTAAGAAAAATCTCAGATGACCTTTGTCGAGAATACGGATTGTCTGTAATTGAAAATCCCAAAAAGCGAAATCATAAAAGTTATGACTTGTACATGGCAGAGAAGAATGGTGAGTGGACAAAAGATGCAATTATAAAAAGAGATATCGATGAGTGTATTTTAAAAACAAATAACCCAAAAGCCTTTTATCGTGAAATGCAAAAGCTTGGATATTCTTTCAACTTTAATCGTAAATACCCAACTATTTCAAATCACAAATTTGAAAGACCGAGAAGATTAAAAACGCTTGGTGAAGATTATACAATTGAGTCTATTGAAGAAAAGATAATGTCCAAATGGAAAAAGTTAGAGATAGAGATTCCTCAGCAAGATGAACTTGTTGAGGAATTTTTTGAAAAGCTTAATAACCCAACTTATCAACAGATATATGTTTCATTTATAACTGTGGTTCGGTATGTAAAGAAAAATCCTAACACAAATAGAGAAATTGATAAATACCTTATTGATGAAATGAGAAAGTTGGATAAACTTATTGAGCAACAAAACCTTTTATGTGGTAATGATATAGAAACGCCTGAACAACTTGTTGAATATAAATCATCTTGTAAAAGTGAACTTCAGGAATGTGTTGAAGGACGAAATTGTCTTCGTAATATGTTGAAAGTTGCTGTAAGGCATAATGATATAAATGAGATTGTAGAAATAAAAGATGCGATTTCTACTCTTACAGAACGAATGAAGATTCTGAGAAAAGATATTCGCGTGTGTGACAGGATTCAGAACACAGAACCACAAATAGAAAACAAAATAAATGAAATTATGAATGAAAAAGAACGAAAGGAGATGAGTATAGATGAACGCTTCGGGCGATGCAGCAGAACAAATCGTGAGGATGACACTACAAGGCGTTGAGGTTGCAGGAAAGATGTCAATGGATGGTGCTGAAAGACTTGTAAAATTAATCTTGGTTTCTCTTAAAGATACCAAGAGAACAAAAGGTAGAGCATCTCTAAGCACAATGCTTAAGTCAAAAAAGCCTATAAAGGTTTTTGAAATTAAGGACAAAGATTTAAAGAAATTTTGTGTTGAAGCAAAAAAGTATGGTGTTATGTATCATGTACTTAAAGATAGGGATAAGAATGATGGTAAGTGCGATATTATGGTAAGAGCTGAAGACTCTGCGAAAGTAAATCGAATTTTCCAAAGGTTTAATCTTGGTGCTAATAATAAAGCCACAGTCCGTGCAAGTCTTGAAAAATCAAAAGATAATATTAAAAAGTCACAGGTAAAACAGAAATCAGAAAAGAGTGCAGAAGACAAATTTATTGATGAACTTTTTGCAAAGCCTAAACAGAGGGAAATAAATTCTCTTGAAAACCCCTCTACGGCGAAGACGGAAAAATCCCATCCGTCCGAGCCTACCTCAGGAACGTCAGAACACCGACGCCCTATACGGGATGAAAAATCTTTCAGACCTTCAATTAGAGCTCAACTCAACGAGATTAAGGAAGATAGAAAAAATGCTGCAAGTAAAAAGACTGCTTCGCAGAAATCTAAAATAAAAACTAAAACGAAAGGAGCCAAAACAAATGGCAGAACTCGATGAAATTTTCAGCAACGAAAATCAGAAAACAATGGAACCATATTCAAAAGAAGATTGGATAAAGCAAAAAAATGAAAACCGAGCATTAGCTTATGAGATGCTTGAAACAGCAACAGAGGAACTTAACAATCCTGATACTATAATGGCATATCTTAATATTCAAAGTAAGTTTGACCGGTATTCAGTAAGCAATGCTCTATTGGTTGCATATCAGAATCCTGAAGCAACAAGACTTTGTGATTCAAAGACTTGGCAAAAGAGTCATGTGTTTATTAATAAAGGTGAAACAGGTATTATTATTCTTGAACCTGGTAAAGAGTACACAAATGATGACGGAAAAACAGTAATTCCATATAACGCAAAGAAAGTTTTTGATATTTCACAAACTAATGCAAAACCAAGACCACAAAGAGCAAAAAATCCAGATGTGCGTATTGTTGTAAAAGCAATGATTAAAACATCACCTGTTCCTGTTGAAATCAGTAATCAACTTCCTGAAACAGTAAAAGCGATTTATCAGCCCGAAGCAAATAAAATTTTCATAAGACAGGGATTAGAAGGAGACGAAATTGTTCGAACTCTTTCAAAAGAAATTGCGTTTGCAAGACTTGATAAAGGGGAATTTAACAGAGGAAATCTTGAGTTTTCTGCACAGGCTATCTCATATATTACAACTTTAAGAGCAGGTTTTGAGCCTGAACCAATTTCTTGTGTAGGGGAAAAGTTTATAAATCTTGAAGCAAAAGAAAAAAGGGCAGAACTTTCACAGATTCGGGATCATTCAAATACTATTGTAAATACAATTAAAAAAGCCCTTGAATCGAAGAATAAGGAGCACAGTGACAGATAGGTGGTGTGACTTGGTTGAAGGATGAAAAAAGAGTTATTACACTTGATGGCTTTGAACACGATTTGATGATTAACGGAATAAATGAATTTCGTAATATGTTAATCGAAAAGGAAATGCCAACAGAAGATGTTGATAAACTTCTTCTGAAAGTCCTTGATGCTCCGCTTCTAAAAAGAAGGAGGTTTGACCGTGAGGATAGATAAATTCTCAAGGATGAATCTCATACTTTATGTTTGTGGGTTAATTCCTGTAATTTGGTTCGGATTACTAGTTGCTCCATATATTAATGGTGGTATTGTTGAAATAACTAAGAATTTTTCAGTTGCTTTTAGTAACCCATTTAATATTTCTATTTGTGAGGACAGTTTAAAAACTGTCCTCATTTTCATTATGGTATATGTATTTGGAGTGGGTATTTATATCTCTAATGATAAGAATTACCGAAGACGAGAAGAACATGGTTCTGCAAAATGGGGAAATACCGACACAATTAAAAAGAAATATATGGATAAAGACGTTACTAAAAATAAGGTTCTTACTCAAAACACATCAATAGGGCTTGATGGAAGAGAACACAGAAGAAATCTTAATGTTTTAGTATGTGGTGGCTCAGGTGCAGGTAAGACCAGATTTTATGCTAAACCAAACATCATGCAAGCAAACACTTCTTTTATAGTTCTAGACCCCAAAGGGGAGCTTCTTCGAGATACTGGCAATATGTTGAAAAAGCAGGGTTATGACATTAAGGTTCTTGACCTTATCAACATGGATAAGAGTGATTGCTATAACCCATTTGTGTATATTCATAACGATAACGATATACAAAGACTTGTTACTAATATTTTTAAGAATACAACTCCTAAAGGTAGTCAAAGTAATGACCCGTTTTGGGACCAAGCTGCAAGTATGCTACTAAAAGCACTAGTATCTTTTCTTCATTACGAAGCACCACCTGAAGAACAGAATTTTTCAATGGTGCTTGAACTTATTCGAGCAGGGGACATTCCTGAAGAACAAACAGATGTGGTTATTACTAGTCCACTTGATGATATATTTGACAGACTTGAAAGTGAGAAACCTGACCATATTGCTCTTAAATATTATCGTTCATATCATAGCGGTTCAGTAAAAACGTTGAAATCTATACAGATTACTTTACTTGCAAGACTTGAAAAGTTTAACCTTGATTCTCTTGCGAGTATGACTTGCTGTGATGAACTTGAACTTGACAAAATTGGTGATAAGAAAACAGCAGTATTTGCACTTATTCCTGAAAATGACACCAGTTTTAACTTTGTAGTTGGTATGCTCTATACGCAGCTGTTTCAGCAGTTGTATTATCAAGCGGATTTTGTTCACAGTGGCAGACTTCCTGTTCATGTGCATTTTGTAATGGATGAATTTGCGAATATCGCACTTCCTGACGATTTTGATAAATTGCTTTCAACAATGCGTTCACGTGAAATATCCGTTTCTATTATTATTCAAAATATGGCACAACTTAAAGCGTTGTTCGAAAAACAATGGGAATCAATAGTCGGTAACTGTGACGAGTTTTTGTATCTCGGCGGTAATGAACAATCCACACACGAGTATGTCTCTAAACTATTAGGCAAGGAAACTATTGATACAAATACTTATGGAAAATCACAAGGAAGAAATGGGAATTATACGACTAATTACCAGGTTGTAGGTAGAGAACTATTAACACCTGATGAAGTGCGATTGCTTGATAACAAGTATGCACTCCTTTTCATCCGCGGTGAAAGACCTGTCAAAGATTTAAAATATGATATTTTGAAACACCCAAATGTACAAGAAACTACTGATGGTATGGGTGAAAAATATGTTCATGGCTTTGGTGATTATTCAAGCTACGAACTTTTTTATGATGACTTTGAAGAAATTGATATTGACGATTTACCAAAGTCAGATGTAGTTATTTATTCAAGTGAAGAAATTGAAGAATATTTATTAAATAATTTTTAGGAGGAATTAGAATATATGAATAAAAAAATCAGAAGAACAAACAAACTTCCTATGCATGGTAAGATAAAGAAGTTCTATTTAGCTTATTCTTGTGTGGTTATTTGCTTTATGCTAATTTTTGCACTTAGTGTTATAGCATTTGCTGCAGATGATCCACTTGCGGTTGTAAATAATCTTTCTACATTTATTTTTGGTCTTATTAGAGCTGTAGGTCTTATTATACTCGGTTTCGGTATTGTGCAAGTTGGGCTTTCGCTTAAATCACACGACCCTTCGCAAAGAGCAAACGGTTTTCTTACTGTTGCCGGAGGTATTGTTATCAGTTTTGCAAAGGAAATACTTGACATTATTGTTGGGTAATTTAATTTGTAGAAAAGCGAAAACAAAAATTATACTTTTTCAAATTTTTCGCAATTATTGAAAAGTTGTGAATTTAATGTTATATTATTTGTAAAAAATAAAGGATAGCATTGTAAATAATGACACAATTAAGAAAGATATTTCTTCTGCCTTTAAAAAATTGTCTTGATTTAAAAAAATTCGATACTCTTTTGCAATTTGTTTCAAAAGAAAAGGCGGATAGAATAAAAAAGCACTACAATAACACGGACAAAAAATTGAGTTTGTATGCTCAATTAGCAGTAAAACTTATTGTAAATAAAGAGTATGGTATAGATATTAATAGAATAACTATTATTACTGATGATTTTGGTAAACCTTATATATCAGAATATCCTGATATTTATTTTAATATTTCTCATACTCATAATATTATAGCAATAGGCTTTTCATATAATCCAGTAGGAATTGATATAGAAAAAAAGCATAATAAAAGTATGGATATTGCTAAAAGATTTTTTACACAAAATGAGTATGAATATATACGTTGTAATAAGAAAAATCAAAATGATGCCTTCTTAGAAATATGGACAAAAAAAGAATCGTATATTAAGTGTTCTGGAATTGGGTTGAGAATGCCGTTAAAAGATTTTTGTGTAATGGATAAGCAATTGAAAGACCGTTTCATAACTTTAAAAAAAGATGAATATGTGGTTAGTTTTTATGATGGCATATATAATAAAGAACTGCCACTTGTAGAACTAACGGAAGAAGAACTTGAAAATTTATATTTGAATTATTAAGAGAGCGAGCACAAGGTGTGTTCGCATTTTTTATAAAAGGAGGCCTTTAATGGAAGAATCAAGTAATTGGGTAGTTCAAAATCTAGAAAATGCTTTAAGTACTTGGAATGATAAGTTAAGCGAAATATGGCTTCTCATTACTCAATCCCCAGAAGAATTCAAAGATGGTACTATATGGAATGTAATTACAAATATTCACGGAGCACTACAGGCGATAGGCTATTCGCTTTTAGTGCTCTTTTTTGTTGTAGGTGTAATGAAAACCTGCGGCAATTTTGCAGAAATGAAAAGACCTGAAATCGCTTTGAAAATGTTTATTAGATTTATTCTTGCAAAAGCGGGGGTTGATTATGGTCTCGAATTGATGATGGCACTGTTTGATATCGTACAAGGTGTTGTTGCAAAGATTATGGCAACTTCAGGACTTGCAAAAATTGATGAAATGGTGCTACCTGAGTCAATAGTAACTGCAATAGAAGATAGCGGATTTTGGGAGAGTGTGCCACTATGGGCGGTAACACTTATAGGCAGTCTATTTATAACTGTTCTTTCATTCATTATGATCATGACAGTTTACGGACGATTCTTTAAGATTTACCTATATACAGCGATTGCTCCTGTTCCTTTATCTGCTTTTGCAGGTGAAACATCATCATCTGTCGGTAAGAGCTTTATTAAGTCTTATGCGGCAGTTTGTTTGGAAGGAGCAATAATTGTACTTGGTTGCATAATATTCTCGTTGTTCGCTTCATCACCACCTGTTGTTGATAAAACGGCAGCAGCAGTAAATCAGGTATGGACTTATGTCGGTGAGCTTATATTCAATATGATTGTACTTGTCGGAACAGTAAAAATGAGTGACAGAGTAGTTAAAGAAATGATGGGACTGTAAAGGAGTTGATTAAATAAATGGAAGTAAAGATTAACAGAGAAATAAGAGATTACAGTGAGTCTGTGTATTTCGGACTAAATCTCCGTCAGTTCTTATTTTCTCTTTTAGCCTGTGGTGTTGCAGTAGGATTGTACTTTCTTCTTAAACCGTTCTTCGGTATTGAAACACTCAGTTGGGTGTGCATTGTAGGTGCAATTCCTTTTGCAACTCTTGGCTTTTTTAAGTATCACGGAATGACGGCAGAAAAGGTTTTATTCGCTTATCTTAAAAGTGAAATCCTTATGCCAAAGGAATTGAAGTTTATTTCAAAAAACTATTATGACGAGATTGAAAGGGATGGTGACGATGTTCGACTTCATAGGAAAAATAAAAAAGAAAACAGGACTCGATGACTTATTTGGGGATGGAATGTCTGTCCCTAAGTCTGTTCAGGATGTCATCAAAATTGATACCGTATATTCTGATGGTATCTTTATGACAGGAAAGGACAGGTATTCAAAAACATTTAAGTTTACCGATATAAATTATGCGGTATCAAGTAAGGAAGATAAAGAAGCAAACTTCCTTCGATATAGTGAGATTTTGAACTCACTTGAAAACGGTATTTCAAGCCAGATTACTATTATTAACAGAAAACTCAAGAAGGCGGAGCTTAAAGAAATTGCACTTCTTGAAAATGCAAATGATGATAAGGACAAATATCGTAAAGAAATTAATGATATGCTCACAATGATAGCAAATGGAGCAAATGCTATTGTTCAGGACAAATATGTTACACTTACAATTCAGAAAAAAACAGTTAAAGAAGCAAGAAGTCACTTTAATCGTGTGGGAGCAGATTTAATTGCACATTTTTCAAGACTTGGTTCAAAGTGTACCGAACTTGACTTAACAGAAAGACTTCGTATTATACACGATTTTTGCAGACCTAAAGAGTCGGCAGATTATCACTTTGATTTAAGAGATGCAATGCGTAAAGGTCAGAATTTCAAAGATTATATAACACCTGACGGTTTTGCGTTTAAGTCAGATTACTTCAAAATTGGTGACAGATTTGGCAGAGTTCTCTTTATACGTGATTACCCTTCATATATCAAAGATAGTGTTGTATGGGAACTCACAGACACAAACAGAAATATGGTCTTTAATTTTGATATTATCCCGGTATCAACTGAAGAAGCACAGAAATTTGGTGAGAAACAGGCACTTGGCATTGAAACAAACATTGCAAATTATCAGAGAAAGCAGAACGCAAACAACAACTACACTTCTGTTATTCCTTACGACCTTGAGCAGCAGAGAAAGGAAATCAGAGAATTCCTTGATGATCTTACAACTCGTGATCAAAAGATGTTTAAGGTTGTAATCACAGTTATGCACACAGCAGATACTCTTG
>JAZNJX010000057.1:0-1681 GCA_045578245.1 Candidatus Fimenecus sp.
TGAAACATTTGACCATTCAGTTGCAGCAGTTGGCAATAACATTTACCTTCTTATTGATGGTGAATTGAGAAAATGTGCATTGGTAGACGGAACATTAGCATTTGTTGAAGAAATAGAACTTCCTGAAGATGATTATGAAAGTGTTGAAGCAACAAGCGACGGCACACTCTGGCTCAGCGGTTCAATGAATGACATTATCTGCATTAAAAATGACAAAATTTCCACCACTTATGAAGATATTGACAATCTTGCAATGCATCCGTCAGGAACTTGGGGTATTAATTACTTTACATCAAATGAATGTAGCAAAGTAACATTCAACGGTGATTCATATACTTCTGTTCCAATGAACTTTAAAGAAGTTGATACAATTATGCATCTCAATGTTGACGAAAATAACATTTATGTATGTGGTAGTGCAGCAGATGACAGCGGACATAAGGTTTTCGTTTATAATACAGATGGTAAATTACAGAAAACATTGTGTGATGCTGAAGGCGAAGGACTTGGCAGCATTACATTTATGGCAAAAAGTTCAAACGGATATATTGGTTTTGACGGTAATATGAGAGATGTTATTCTTTGGGACAACAATGGAAAATTTGTTGCAGAAGTTTCTGGTAGTGATTTGTTCAGCACAAATTATCCTTGGTTCTGCAATTCAGCATTACTCTCTGATGGTAGTATCATCACAATTATGACAGAAAAACGTGAAGACAAATCAGCAACAGAACTCGTTGTATTCACAGTTAAAGGATTTTAATGAATATGGATAAGTTAAAAAGAATCCTTTGTGTTCTGCTTTCATTTTGTATCATAATCGGCTTTGCCTCTTGTGGAAAAGACAATCCCGATGAAAATGTAACGGACAATCCTTCAACAACGCAGACTTCCAATGAAAACACAAAGGATGAAATAAAAGTTCTTTCTCTTAATAAGGAGTACACTTCTCATTATGAGTGGTATGAAGATACTTCTACAATGCTCGTAAGAAGTGAGTATTCGGATGTTACCCTTGATAAATCTATGGAGAAACAATATCCGCTTCTTGCAAAAACTCTTTCGGAAACCTCTGCTATGAGAAAACGAGCAATGGAAGACGAGAAGGATAATTACATCTCTTTTGCTACGGAAGAATTTAAAAAGGATAGTGAGAACTTCTCGACCTATGTTTCAACTCTTGATGTTCAGGTAAGACGTGCTGACAGTATTGCAGTAAGTATCCTTGAAGATTATTACGCAGATGGTTGCAGAGATTTCAACGGAGTCAATTATGATACCAAAAGCGGAAAAGAGCTTGGACTCGCAGATGTATTTACGGATGTTTCAAAAATTTCTGCAACAGTTGAAAAGGAAATTATGAGTCGTATAGGCGAAGATGAGCCTTTCAGTAACACTGCTGTTGTTGAATATTTTAAAAATATTCCTGATGACAGTATCACGTGGACTCTCGATTACAACGGTGTAACTTTCTATTTCAATCCGGGTGATATTGCTCCTACTAATTTTGGCGTTCAGGTTGTAACTGTATTCTTTGCAGAATATCCCGATTTGTTCAATAAGAAATATACCATCGTGCCCGATGAGTATATTGTAAGTCTGCCTGTATCAGCACCGTTTTACACCGATATTACAGGTGATAAAAAAGCTGAAGAACTTATCGTTTCAGGTGATTATGATG
>JAZNJX010000058.1:0-3622 GCA_045578245.1 Candidatus Fimenecus sp.
ATTGTATGGCAGAAAGCTATGGAATTAGTAAAAGAAACTTATATATTAGTAAAAAAGTTGCCTAAAGAAGAAACTTATGCTCTTTCAGACCAAATGAGAAGAGCTGCTATATCAATTCCATCAAACATTGCCGAAGGATATGGAAGAAAATCTAAAACCGAGTATAGCAGATTTTTAGATATAGCACGAGGCTCGTTGTTTGAATTAGAGACACAAATACATATAGGGATTATGCTTGGATTTTTCACTGAAGAGGATAGTGATAAGGCATTTAAACTATCATCAGAAGTTGCAAGGATATTGAATTCTATCATAACAAAATTAGGAAAATGAGATTAGAGAAATAGAGAACTGGTTTAGGAAAAAGTATTTATATAACACTGTTTCCTGCTTCCTGTTTCCTGTTTCCTTTTATATTTTTATATAAAACAAATTGGAGGTTGTACTATGTTAGAATTCTTATGGGGGTTCCCCAAAATGCTCTGGAGTGTACTCGTTTTAATTGCTACACTCGTAACAATCTTTTTAGATGCTGGTGATGTTACATCATCAAGCGAGGTCGAATTAGTAAACGAAAAATGCGTAGTTCTGGAAAAGGCTTTGATTTCTGGTCAAGGCATTACAACTGATGGTGAATACTTTTACACATCAGGTTCTCTCACTGGTATTTCTACAAGTGGTCTTGCAAAGTGGGATAAGGATGGTTTTGTAGTTCTCGCTGACTATACCGCTATGCCAAAGGATTACAGAGAAAATCTTAATCTTAATCACTTGGGTGGTATGAGTTATTACGATGGTAAACTTTATATTGCAGTTGAGGATTCAGAGGACAAAAACCCATATCTTATGACTTTCTCAGCAGAAACGCTTGAATTTTTAGAAGCATACGAAATGCCACAAGAACTTTTAGAAGGTAGTTTTCCTTGGTGTGCTGTAGATGCAGAAAATAGTTATATTTATTGCTCACAGTTTCGTGATGTAAATGAAATTTTCGTGTTCGATTTAGAAACAATCGAATATTCTCATTCAATAAAACTTTCTGAACAAATTACAAGAATTCAGGGTGGAGAAGTGTATGACGGTTTACTTTACCTTTCTTACGATGCAAAAGAGGGTAATACCGATTACATACAGACAGTAGATATTAAAACCGGTGAAGTCAAAACACTCTGCGAGAGAAATATCCCCGCAAAATGTGGTAACGAAGCAGAGGGCTTGACAGTTTACCCAATGGAAGATGGCTCTTTAATTCACGTTCTCGACTACGATAAAGCAGTAGGCGTTTATACGAGAAGCTACGCTTTAAAAAATTAAGAATGAAGAATTAAAAATGAAGAATTGTGGGACCTGCGGTCGGCAATTATAATAAAATATCAATAAAAATAAATGCATCCTATCATTTTAGTTGGCGTTAAAACCAACTTTAAATGATAGGATGCAGTTTTTGTTATTCAATATAATTATAATCAAACGCGTAGCGTTTCCGGAATTTTTTATTTTAAATTCTTAATTTTTAATTGTTTCAATGTGTATTTTATACATTGAAACGGAAAAGTACTATGTCTCCATCCTGCATAACATACTCTTTACCTTCAGAGCGTACAAGACCTTTTTCTTTTGCGGCTTGCATTGAGCCACATTCCATAAGAACATCGAAAGAAACAACTTCTGCACGAATGAAACCGCGTTCAAAGTCTGTATGGATTTTACCCGCAGCCTGTGGTGCTTTAGTGCCTTTCTTAATTGTCCACGCTCTTACTTCAGGTTGACCTGCTGTAAGGTAAGACATAAGACCTAACAAGTCGTAACTTCTTTCAATGAGTCTGTCAAGACCACCTGATGAAACACCGATTTCTGAAAGGAACATTTCCTTTTCTTCGGCTTCAAGTTCTGCTATTTGAGATTCAAGCTCTGCACAGATAGGGAGCACCTCACTGCCTTCGTCAGCGGCAATTTTCTTAACAGCGTTAAATCTTTCGTTTGTTTCAATATTTTTTGTGAAATCTTCTTCGCTCATATTACAAGCGTAAATAACAGGCTTTGATGTAAGTAAATCTACTGTGTCGAGTAATGCTTTTTCATCGTCTGTCATTTCAACACTTCTTGCACATATACCATTGTTAAGTGCTTCGTTTACTCTTTCAAAGAATGCTACTTCAGTTGCAAGAGATTTGTCACCCTTCATAGCTTTCTTGCTTCTGTCAATTCTTCTGCCTAAAATTTCAGCATCAGAAAGAATTAACTCAAGGTTAATTGTTTCAATATCTCTCTGTGGGTCAATTGAACCTTCAACATGCATAATGTCGTCATTATCAAAGCAACGAACAACATGAATAATTGCGTCAACTTCTCTTATGTGAGAAAGAAATTTGTTACCAAGACCCTCACCCTGAGAAGCGCCTTTTACAAGACCTGCAATGTCAACAAATTCTATTGTAGCAGGTGTAACTTTAGCTGGGTTATACATTTCGCAAAGTGCATCAAGTCTTTTGTCGGGAACTGAAACAACACCAATATTAGGTTCAATTGTACAGAACGCGTAGTTCGCCGCCTGAGCACCTGCGTTTGTAAGTGCATTAAAAAGTGTGCTTTTACCAACATTAGGTAAACCAACAATACCAAGTTTCATTTTTATTACCATTCCTATTTGAAAAAATTTACAATATATTCTAGCACATTACAAGGAGTATTTCAATATTTATATTTGAATAACTTTCGTTAGCATTTTAAAATATTTCAATCCTTTTTCAATAATTTGTGTTATAATGGTTTTATAACTGTTAAAAGGGGATAACTATGCGACTTTTACTTGTTGAAGATGAAAAACGAATGGCTGAGGCTCTCTCAGAAATATTACGACTCGAAAAATATGAAGTTGACCATTATGACAATGGCATTGATGGTCTTTCTGCTATTGAAAGCAATATTTACGATATTATAATTCTTGATGTTATGCTCCCAGGAATGAACGGGTTTGATGTTGCAAAAAGAGTAAGATGTAAAGGTGTAAAAACACCAATACTTATGCTTACTGCAAAATCTGAAATTGACGATAAAGTTACAGGACTTGACAGCGGTGCAGATGATTATTTAACAAAACCTTTTATGACAAAAGAGCTACTCGCACGACTTCGTGCTTTAGGCAGACGAGTGTTAGATACAAACGATGGTGTTTTGTCATTCGGTGATATTACGCTTGATACAGGAGCACTTACATTGTCGTGTGTTTCTAATTCTCAGAGTGTAAGACTCAGCGAAAAAGAATACAGAATTTTAGAGTATCTTATTGCAAACAGTGGGCAGATTTTAACGCGTGAACAACTGGCGGTTAAAATATGGGGATTTGAGGACGAAGCAGAATATAACAATGTAGAAGTTTATATGTCTTTTACAAGGAAGAAACTTAACTTTGTCGGTGCAAAGACTGAAATTAAAGCAGTTCGCGGTGTTGGTTATGAATTGAGGTGCGACAATGTTTGAGAAATCAAGAAAGAAAATAGTTTTTTCTATTATGTCAATCCTTGTCCTGTTGTGGGTTGGTACGCTTGGTGTTATTTATACTTCGAGTTATTTAGAAATGACAAAGCAAAATGAACAGATGTTAAAAACACATTCTGAAATG
>JAZNJX010000059.1:0-23405 GCA_045578245.1 Candidatus Fimenecus sp.
AATCAAGTCGTAATTCACCTTAAGTGAGGAGAAAATAGCTGCAAGATTATCGCTGTTAATAGCCTCCTTCTTATTTCCGTCATCAACTAGCTTCATTACATAAATTTTATGCTTATCAAGGTATGCGATTTTATACTTATCCGTAACAATTGAATAATTCAATTCATCCTCATTAACCCTGAGTTCCTTTAACACACCAGAGCCGTTCGTATCGCAGTCTGCAAGAAGCACCTTTTTACCTATTAACGCAAAGGACAGTGCCATATTAACGCAAACAGTTGTTTTACCTTCATCAGCAATGGTACTTGTAACTGCAATAACCTTTTTATCATTTCTCAGCATCTTTTTGAGAATACTTCTTAACGACCTAAAGCTGTCAGAAAATCTCTCATCAGTTAAATTACTGCTGATAAGCAGGGGTTCCGTACTCTCCTTTGAGTTTTTCTTAAGGATGATGTGCGGAATAACACCCAGACACTTAATATTAAGGTTATTTCTTATATCCTTTTTGGTTCGGATTGTAGTTCTTAAAACTGTATAGCAAAGTAAAAGAATCAGTCCTAAAAGTAAGCCGTAGGTAACGCCCTTGAAAATCTCGTTAAAATAGCCGGGATCATTATGAGGCTTTTCCGGCAGAATAGGACTTCTGATAACATTAAACTTGATATTACCAACAACATATTTTGCAATTTCAGGATAGTTTTCCATAGTGCTTATAAGCACGTCATAGGTCAACTGTGGTTCATAGCCCTCTGCACATAATGTAAACATATTTGAGCCTGAAACAGATGATGCAGTCAGGCTGACAGGAATCGATGTTAACTGCAAATCCGCAGCCACAGCATCCTGCAACAATCTACTGCTTAAAATTCCCGGAAAGGTTTCAGAAAGGTGAGAGGCTGTTGAAGCATCATAATAAAAATTATACGCAGTAATTCCGTTTATAGAAGCTCTGTCCTGTGTGCTGACTGTAAAGGTAACCTCAGCCTTATACCTCGGCACATAGCTTCTGTAACAGTTAAAAACTGAAAAAACACAGAACACCACAGAAATAATTGCAATAACCCACCAATACTTTTTAAATCCGCGACAAAAATCGCTGACATAAAAGGATGCGTTATCGTCATCATTAAATTGTAATCCTCTTTCGTTCATATTCATTCTTGTAATCTTCCTTTTTCGGATTAGAAATAGTGTTTAATCTCTTAACTGCAATCTGTTGCGAGAATATTTGCTCACATCACCGGCACCTGTAAATGCTACCATAGGTATATCCGGATGAACGTCATTAAGAATACAGCCTGCCAAATTACCACCCACATCTGTAATGGTTAAAATTGCATCATTTATTGTGGTCGTTTCAACAACATCTGTTTTTACAACAAGAAGAGTCTTATCTGCCACCTTAATAAATTCATTTACAGAGGAATCAACAGAAATAGGTGCTGTGTCAATCACAACATAATCTACCATATTTCTAAGAGTCTTGATAGTTTTCTTAGCCGCACCGCTTTCAACCCACTTGTGGCTGTTAGCATACGGACGAGTGTTAATAGCTAAAAACAGATTGGTTTTTTTATATCGTCTTAATTTGTAATTCTTTTCTGCTGCTTCACCACTTAAGAATGTTCCTAACTCAGAATTTTCTTCATAGGTACAACCAAAAAGCTTATAGATGGCAGGTTTTTTTCCATCCATATCCATTAAAACAACCTTTTTACCCTTACGAGCGAGGGAAAGAGCAATATTTGAAGAGATAGTTGATTTACCCTCATTTTCTGCAAAGCTCGTAACAACAAAAACCTTTGAACCATCCTTAATTTTCTGATGCTCTATTTTTGCCACAATTTTGTTAAACGACTCCAGATACCTTTTACTTATAAAAGCGTTCCCATCAATAAGCAAGCCCTTTTTCTTCTTTGAAATCAAGTCATCTAACGTTCTTATCTTGTTTTCGTGTGGGATACAGCCCCAAAGTTTTCCGCTGACTCTGTTCTTGAAATCCTTTTCGCATTTCACCGTATCTCTGAACACGGAGAAAGCAACAATTGCACCAATGCTGATAGCAGCTATGAAAAACAATATCTGAGTTTTATTGCTCTGTAAGCCAACGCTTGACGGAACAGAAGACATTGAAGGATATTTCAGAACGCTGATTACTGAATTTTGAAAAACCTCTTCGGAAATATTTGGATAGACCTGCAAAACAGCATTAAGAAGCTCATAGGATTTTTGAGGGCTGTCGGAAACAACGCTTATATTTATAAAGTTTGTTTGAGCCAATACCTTTGCGGTAATTTCACCGTCAAAATCCTCAAGACCAAGATATTCTGCAGCCGCCTTTTCCATAGCAGGCTCAGAAAATACATTTGAAAAGACCTCTGCCATTTCAGAAGAAATGCTGTATGTAGACATATTGTTTGATGAAGAACCCTTTAAATTGACAACAACCGTTGCAGTAGAGGTGTATTCAGGCTTGTAGATGCTGTATTCAGCAATATATATGCCCATAAGTCCTATCAAAAGGCATAGAAATACCACCCAGATATTTTTTATCAAATCTCTGAGAACACTGTAATATTCAATTGAAATTTTGCCTTTTCTCATAGAAATTACTCTCCCGAAATCAGTTTGGTCATACTACAACAACATTCAAAACGGAATGCCCCTGCGCTACGTTCCTGTCAGTAACGAAATAATTAACAAGATATGTTCCGCTTGCTTTGAAATTCACATTATCATCTATGGTAACAAGCGAGGTCAAATCCTCATCATTTTTACTTGTAGCCTTAACGATATAATCTCTGAAATTAATGGTCTGACCCTTTTCAACATATATTAAGTATTCCTTAAGCTCAATCTGAGGAGCAGAAAGGCTTCTTTCCTCCATAATCAACGGAAGCGAAAGCGTTGATGTATCACCCTTTTTGTTGGTAACGGTGAGCTCAAGAGTATACACACCTGTTGCGGATGATGTGTAATCAGGGCTTGTTATAACAACATTTCCCGAAATATCACCTTCGATACAATCCACAGCACCGATACATGAGGAAATATTTGCATTTTCATAAAGTGAGAAGCACAGGCTGTCTGTCAATTTAAATCTTGGTGCTATATAGTCCGTGTAGCAAATCCTTCTTGTAGCACGAGCAACATGGTTATCGCTGTCACAAACCGCATATCTGACCTCACAAACACCCGGTTGAAAAAATCTTGAAATAGATTCGACAATGATTTCACCTGTCAAATCTCCATCCTTTTCATCGGTAGCCGTAACTCCCTTAAGAAGCTCCTCATCAGAAGCGTTACAGCTCACTTCAATAAAATCATTTTCTATTGTAATTTCAGGTATGGTGTTGTCCTCCTGCTTTTTCTGAAGAAGAAAAATACCACAAAAGGCTATCAGAGTAACAAGAAATACAATTACTACTGAATTTCGCATTATTCTCATAAATTTCCTCCAAAAGTGTACAATACGACATTTTCCTATAATTAATCACAATAATTTTATCACACTTTAGTTTATAATGCAAGTAAATTCAATACTTTAGCTAATTCAAACTATAAAAAAATAGAGCTCCGTGATAAATAATTACCACGAAGCCCTATCTAATTATTTGTTATGAAATGAAGACTTGCTCTGAGCCAGATTCAACTGAAGTATATTTACAGTAATAATCAACTCCAATTTCACAAGTTTCAGCTATACCAAAAAGGCTATTTATATCGTATCCTGCACCTAGAATATCTTGAATAAGTTCCAAGTCAGCAGCATTATTGAGACAAGAGCTTGGACCACCTGCAGAAGCCGCAGCAAATACGATCGTTGGTTTTAAATATTTTTTCATATTACCAATATCTCCTTAAAATATGCAAAAATAGATTTGAAAAAGTTTTTGAAGAATCCAACGATTCTTGTGAAGATGTCGTCCTCAGCACCTGTGTTATCATCAGCAGGAACATCAACATCAGGTTCATCAACAACAGGGTCATCAACGTCAGGTTCATTAACATCTGGCTGCTGTATAATCTCGTCATCAATACCATCGTAATCATATGAGTTAGGGTCAACCAATGTTGGAGTCAATGAGAATGACTTTGCCATAACATTTAAGTCTTCACTTGTAACTGCATGAGCAGTTGCACTAACAAGCTTAAGGTTGTTAACACTGAGGAGACCCGTGCCATTGTTTGTAATAATAACATTAGCCACACCTGTTGAAGTATTAATATCAAGATATGGAGTAATGTCGAAATACTGCTCTGTAGCTGTATTTATTTCAAACTTGATAGCGTTTTTGCCTGAAGCAACCATAGCTTCAGTAGCACCATCAACTGCACGAAGGCTTATCATAACTCTTGAATCAGAGTTAGGTACCTTTACATTGAATGCAACAGCGTGAGAATCGGCAGCGCCAGTTGCTGTCTGTAAGTAAATCTCATTCTGAGGACCTACTGACTGATAGTTTTTGAATGTAAGTGTAGGAATATTACCGTCAGCATCAGGCTTAAGTTGACCAACAACATAAGCAAACAAGCCAGGTTCACTTGTAATAACATCGTCTTCTTCAACAGTTACTAACTCACCAACAATGTTATAATATGTAGCACCCTTTTCAGAGTTAATGTAAAGTGAAGAATCGTCACCAAGAGGATTATAAACACGAATACTGTCGATATAGCAGTAAAGTTCAACATTTGTAGGTGTTGTACCTGCACGATTTGCTGAAGCAACAGGACCTGTGCCACCGTTGAGAATTGAGTTATCGTTAAACCATACATATTCAACTTTACTTGATGGAATACCCATATCCTTAAGGAAGTCCTGAGCTGTGTATGGCTTATTGAACATACCTAAACGACCGCCTGTAACACCTTGAGCAGTTGACAAGTAAGCTGCTGTAACCTCAACAGTGTAATTACCATATCCACCTGCATTTTTGTGATTTATGATAGGAACCTGCTTGAGAAGAGCACCGTCATAGTATGTATCAACCATGTATATCCTTTCAATTTCAGCTTTAGCGTTCTTGACAGTAACAAGCTGAATACCTGTATTCTGACCACAAGCAGCCATAAGGTCAAATCCTGTACCTTTGTAGCTGAATTTCATTGTTTCACTACGTTTTTGAGTTGAGTTAATAGTTGTCTTTAATACAGTTCCATTAGAGTAGCCTACACCATTATTTGCGTAAGCTTCATCATAACCGTAACGGTCGTCATCACCTGAAAGTGACTGACCAGTTGAAATAGGTGTACCGTCAGTGTCAGTTTTCCAATCTGACTTTCCAAGTTCACCTACTGAAGAATTAGTAAATCTACCCTCTTCAAAAAGAACGTTAGAAGCAGGAACAATGTTGATTCTGAACCAGTCATAAGTTCCGTCATCACGCTTGATAAGACAATATGAACGGTTTTCTTCTTCAGTATATCCACCTGATACAAGCTCATAAGTCATATTCAAACCATTGTCTTTAAGCTTAAGAGCAACATTATTTGATTTGCGAGTTGAATTATAATTGTTTATATCCTGTTTCTTAAGTTCACCGTCAACAGATACAACCGTACCGTTAATATCTTTATCAAGCATTGGCATATCGTAATCAAGAACGTATGTGTACTCAGGAATTTCAAATGCTACATTCGGATATCCCTTGAACTTTCTGTTGTTGGACATATTTGCTTCATTTTCATAAATAGCAGTATATGTCTGGTTGCTGATATCCATTGAAATATCATCAGTATCAACAGGAAGAACGTTATCAATCACAATGTTGAGACGCTTTCCTTCTTTAGTACCCTTTACGTAGTAGTTTGAAGAATAGTCAAAGCCTGTAACCTGAACTGTATTGTTTGTTGTGTCAACAGTAGGGGTTATACCACCCAGTGCTACGTTGTCACCAAACAGTATGTTACCAAGAACGTCTTCGCTGATTGAAGATGTAGAAAGAGAAACTTTAGAATCTGCTGTCAATTTAAAGTGTTCACCAAGAGCGTGACGAACGATAGAATCTGTACCGAGTGTAATTGCAGTACCTATATCAATGTAGTTATTTTCAATGTGTTCAAATACTTCATTAAGAACAACAGTAACGTCAACCGTACCGTCAGTAGCAGCCTTAACATAATAATCTGAAGATGCCTGAGTGCCTAACGATGTCAGACTTGTTGCAGAAGGATAGTTTGAAGATGTGCCGTTCATATAAGCCGCCATATCAAAGCCACTCATTGTTGCGTCACTGATTTGAACTGAGTAAACAACACCTCCGGCTCCTTTAATTGCCTGAGCAGAAGGGATTGCTGCATTAGCAACTGTTGTTGCGGTTGCTGTGTCTGTACCACCATAACCCGGACAACCATCTGTCAGGAAAATAACAACAGCGTTGGCATTCTTTTCATGTAAAATACCTTCTGAATCGGTAAAGTCGCTGTAATATCTGTCTCCGGCACCGCCATACGCAGGTGACTGATGTGCATAAGCATTGACAGCCATTTCCATACCAATGTTAGCAAATGTGTCAGGGTCACCAGTTGTTGTATCTATGCCATTTACAATCGTTTTAAGGTTGCTGTGGTTTGATGGATAGAAAGCCGCTGCATAGTGAGCTGAAAGGTCTGCACCATAAGAATTCAATGCTGTACCACTTAATGTTGAATAAATACCTGTATTAAGGTAAGATTCATTAGAATCGGAACCAAAGGTTGTAATACCAACACGATGCTCAATATTATATGTTTGTGCGTTAGCATCAATTTTAGATATGAAGTTGTTAACAGTATCCTTCATACCCTGAAGACGTGTAGTTGTCACCTTTCTGTAAACAGGAAGATCTTGAGTGATGGTTGTGTCAGCTCCGCTCACTTTCGTGATTTGGCTTTCGGACCAATAGAATTTACCATCGGTGCTGAGCAAATATTCTAAGTCACTATTGGTCTGAGATACGGCACCAACCCAATACTTCGCCCAACTAAGGATACCGCTATAGTGACCGTCAAGTAAACAAAATTCGTTAACCTCTACAACGGTACCATCTGTCTTTGTAACCTTATCAACAAAAACATAATAACCTGTACCATCGTTAGCCATACCACGGCTGATTGCTTTTTTACCTTCGCTCTGATATGTTACATAGTCATTGTTGTTTGTCATTGAACCTGAAGCATCAAGAACAAACATAAAGTCTGTTGGATAACCTGATTCACCAAGATACTTGTGAGCTTCACTTGTTGCGTAAGTACCCAAATTGATTGTATAAGTACCATCTGGCTGAAGCTCTGCCTTAAGGTCAGTTTCAAGACCTGTACCACCCATTGCATTAGGGTCAGTAGTTATACGCTTGTATATACTAAATGTAGCTAATTCATTTGGGTCGGCAGAAGCTGAAGCTGCACGACTATTTGTTGCTTCACCTGAATATGTAGTCATACTATATGTACTTGAACCTAAAGATGACTGGTTACCTGAAGCATCACCTGAAGCAGTTTTGAAAGCGTCAGCATGGAATGTACCCGGTATCTCTGGCTGTTGATAATATTTATGTGTTGTGTCACCAATCTGATAATAATCATTGTATGCTGTCATAATGGATTCATCAGAACCATCATTACACCACAAATATGACGAATTAGCTGAGTTGTAAATAAAGAATTCACCAGGATAAGTAATTCCGTCAACAGTCTTATTCACAAGAACAATATCATTAAGATTTGTGTTGTTTTCTGTTGACATATACATAAGTCTTTGGTCAAAATACAAATAGCTGTATTCTGCATTGTATAAGTCAACGCTGTGGAAACGCATTGATCCCGTACCTGCACCGATAAGATTCCAACGAATGTTTGGAACATCATCTTTAACAGCATCGCCCAATATAAGGAACTCTTCGCCATTAGTGTTCATATATGTATGATAATCAGTAATCTGATAACCTATCATACCCATGGAGTCCATTGTGTTTGCAACGGTACCTGAATCTGTTTTAGGAAGACGATCTCCCTGATATCCGCCGTAAGAATCCAAAGCATATAAAATATTGTTCTGGTTACCTTCTGCTTTCATTTCAGATTCATATAAGACAATGTATTCATCTGTTGAACTGATTTCTGAAACATCCTTTACCTTCTCATATGCAGTAACAGGTTTTGCATCAGGACGCTCATGACCTAAAAGACCATACTGGTCAATCTTCCAAACAACGTCAATAGGAACATCGCAGTTACCCATAATGCCTGCGTCCTCGTAATATTTATATGTAGCACTTTCAAATGTCATATAAATATAGTCATCGATAACGCAAAGACCTTCTGACATAGGCATAAAGTCAAATGTCTGCAATGAAGGAACTATATAAGCATTGTATACTGTTCTTGTATTACCATTTGCATCTGTTGTAAAGGTAATTGTTCCTGAACCGCCAACTGAAAGGTCAATATCAGCAATTGAAAGCTGACTGTATGGTTCCATACCAAAGTTCTGACAAGTTTCTGTACCTGTACCATAAGAACGGCTGAGGTAAAGACGACCATCGTCAACAGTAGCGTACTGAACATCTTTAATATCGGAAGGAAGTGCAACAACATAACTTGGATTACCCTGTGAACCCAAATTACCTGAAGTAAGGTTTGCCCATTCTTCTGCTGAGTTTGCACCGGAAAGCTCATAGCCCCATACCATTGACGGGTAGTCATTATGTGCCTTAACATTATAGTCAGCTGCAATAATGCCAGCAACACCCTCATCATAGAAGTTACCTGTCCAGAGAACACCCTGGTCATAACAACAGTATGCTGTATATGCTGTTTTATTGCTTGATGTTACAGAACCTATTTCATAGAAAGTCTGTTCTGCAACAAGCTGAACTTCTCTGTATTTTGTAATATCGTTTTCAATACCTTCAATTGCAGACAACGGAGCATACGCAATACTTCTGTCCAAATCACCACAAGAGTAGTAAATGTTGTTTTCAGAAATAGCAATACCGCCACCGTGGTCAGTATTAGCGCTACCATCAACATCCTTAAAGGAGAACATCGCAACGAAGTCACCTGTTGCAACATCAATGCAATACACCATACTTGGCTGAGGTGAGTCACTGTTGTGGTATGCTGTAATAAGCACCCAATTTTTTTCAGGATAGTATGTAATACCCTGAACAACGTAGTTGTCATCCTTAGTTAAACCTGGGATAACAAGCTCTGTAGGCTCACTATAGCCGTTCAGATATGCTGCTGCATAGCTGGCATATACAGACTGATATGTACCGTCCGGCACTATTCTTGTCTGTGTAATGCCATTGATTGTTTCACCCTGTGCTTTTGCCAAAGGGATTGCCACAGAAAAGCATGTCACTAACATTACTACTGAAAGCAACAATGACAGTACTTTCTTCATTGTTTTCTTCTTTTTCATTTCATTACCTCCATTATAATGAAAATATCTTACAAATCCAATTATTGAACTTGCTTAATTCCTTGATTTTTGGCTCATTTCAACAAGATTTTGTACCTGTTTACAATAAGCCTTTGCCTTTTTACAGGCGTATTCGGGAACTTTTGAAAAATCCCCTGTTTCTGCAAGAGAAACTGCAGCACAGATATCGCAATTCTTACGATATTCACAGTTCCTACATTCTCTCGGCATTTTTATTTCCTCACGAGCCTGATTGATATATCCCCAGGCAGTGTTGAAATCCTCAATTTCCACAGACGGTTGTGTCATCATTCCGCAGGGAGTCATTTTACCGTCATAGGTAACCCAGAAGGAGCTTAACCCTGCTCTGCAGGAAATCCCCTCACATTCATCTGTCAAAAACTCTCTTTTACGGCTCTGCTCACCTTTTTTTCCTGATTTGACTATTTCAGCAAGTCCTTCTTCAGTAAGGCTTTGCAGCTTGTTTTCAAAATCAAGCCTTGCAGCCTCCTCTGGACTTAGCCTGAAGACCTCGCCACTTGCCCTTACAGGTTCAAAAATATAGGTAACAGTCTTCATTTCGACACCCAAGTCTCTTGCATAAGCCCTTGCCTTGCTCAAATCATCTTTATTAAGAGGTGTTACAGTGTAATTAAGCCGAATGTTCACACCGTTTTTTTTCAAGCCCTCAACAGCATATTTAACCTTTTCATAAGCGCTCCCATCTCCGCAAAGCTCTTCATACGTCCTTTCGGAACAACCATAGAGAGTTATATTCAATCTCTGTGGAGGATACACCCTGAAAAATTCTATATACTCATCGTCAATCAATGTGGCGTTGGTATTTATATTCACAAGAAAGCCCATTTCACGAAGCTTAAGGTAAATCTCTTTAAAATCACTCCTGACAAGTGGCTCACCGCCTGTCAGCAATAAATTCAGAGTACCTCTTTTTTTACATTCCTCCGCAAGGTTCAGCCACCATTCGGTAGATTTTTCCCGACTTTGCGCCTCCTTATTGCAAATACCCTTATGTATGTAGCACATTTTACAATCAAGAGTGCATCTTGAGGTCAGCTCAAAGGTTCCCGCAAGAGGAATTTTGCCCAAATCGGCTTTCATATAAAGCTTATTTATAAATAATTTGTATGCGTTTTCCATAACCAATCACTGTTATTCGTTTTTCAATGCTGATTTCAAAGCCTCAACAGCTCGTTCATCAGGTGTGCAATCAAGATGATAAACACCCACTGAGCTGAGAATTCTGTTTATCAGCTCAACACACCTCACAGGCACTCCCGGAGTGTGCATATCCATATATGTATTACCCAACACCGCCTGCAAGCCACTGAGTCCAGTCAGCCTTCTGACAGTATTCTGTTTGCTTTGACCAAGCTCAACTATCGCTTTAAGTGGCAGAGTTTTATTCTCACAAATTCCACTTGTTCCGCAAAAAGGAACTCCACAGGCATAAAACCTTCCGTCAATACAACTGACTCCTGCTTTGTCACCATTGATTACCGTTGCTCCTGCAAATTTCCGCCAAAGCTCAGCCTGAGTGCTTTTTCCCGTTCCACATGGTGCAGTAAACAATATTGCCTCACCGTCAGCATCTATATAAGAAGCGTGCATCAAAAGTGAGTCGAGAAACAAAAGAGACTCAGCAAGACCGATTGTGCTCCACATATAGCGCTCATCCATAAGAGTTTTAAAGCTACTCTCGGCAAAGGTTATTTCCTTTTTTGACAAATCACCCAGCGCAGTCCTTATAACTGCACCGTCGTCACAGCCCATATATATGCGTTTATAAAGCGCATCCTCGACAATACAGTAATCACTTCGGTCTTTTTTTGACCATTCACCATTTATCTCAGGTAAATTCTCGGAAATTTTGCACTCTACGATTATATCTGATTTCGCAGATTCTACAAGGAATTTCTCCCAATTCTCGGAATTTGCAGGAAAGAAAGGAGCGTTAACCCTTAGTCCCCTTCCGCATATAGAATAATTCCGCAACATCTACTATTCTCCCACTATTTTATAATCGATTAATTTTAGCACACTTTTATATGTTTGTCAATTGTAGATATAAAAAGATTTTAATTGTTATTTTGATTTGCTATTTTTCCAAAAATATGTTAACATTAGTAACAATATCATAATGAAAGGTGATTATTATGACCAACGAAACCTTTAAAATTAAGTCAGGATATGTGTTAAGAGAAATTGAGGGTGAATTTTTGGCAATTCCCTTTGCACCCGAGCTTAATTCATCAAATATTATAATTCTCAATCCTGTAAGCGGACTCCTTTGGGAAAGGCTGCAGACCAAGTGTACCCTCCCACAGCTTGTTAAGGCTGTTACCGAGAATTTTACAATTGATGCTGCAACTGCACAATGTGATATTGAGGAATTCCTGCAAACACTCAAGGAAAACGATATGCTTGAATAACAGTTTGATTATGAATTTATCGACTGAGTTTGTTGAGTATAAAAAAATAAATAGTAGCATTTGAGCCATATAAAACTAAAAGCGTTGCATTTGGGAAGGAACTCTCCCCTCATGCAACGATTACTTTTTTTCATTAGTTCTATAAAAAACACACCTATCTATAACTTATTATCTGAATGCTTATTGAATAATTTATTGATTTTTAGTATAATTACTGCGATGAGGTGAATTTATGACTAGCATAAAAGATATTAAAATTTTATCTTCTCTTGAAAAAATTTACGATAGCGATGAAATGCCAACAGTTGATTATACAGGCTTTTCTATGCTCAAAAACGAAAAGAAATCATTCCAACTTGCAATTAAAACTACCGAGGATTGTGAAATTGATTTAGTGTATGAGAGCACTATTAAAGATATCCGTATATACACAGTAGAGCACGTCAAATCGGATTTTCCTATGTTCAAAAAAGGTGCAGATGACTATTACAGATTCAGTAAAAGCGGATATTACCCTGATTTGCTTTTGTCTGTTGACGGCAAGATTAAAGTCAAAAAGGGCATAACAGTCCTTTGGTTTGAGGTTGACGCATCTTTGAATGATGTCGGTCAACACAGAATAGACATCACAATTAGTGATAAGACAACTGGCATTGATATTGAAATTATAAATGCTGAGCTTGATTTCAAGGATTTTATTTATACTTGTTGGTTCCATACAGATTGTTTGATGTCTTATTATAAATTTGATGTTTTTTCCGATGAGTATTGGAGAGTAACAGAGAATTTTCTGAAAACAGCAGCAGAGTATGGAATGACTTGTGTTCTTACTCCGATATTTACACCACCACTTGACACAACTGTTGGTGGTGAAAGACCTACAGTTCAACTTGTGGATATTACTCTCACCAAGGGTAAATATTCGTTTTACTTTGACAGACTTACCCGTTGGATTGAAATGGCAAACAGATGTGGCATTAAATATTTTGAGTTTTCCCATTTCTTCACACAATGGGGTGCAAGAAAAGCTCCAAAAATAATGGCAACAGTAGATGGTGAATACAAAAAGCTTTTCGGATGGAAAACCAAGGCTATGTCAAGACAGTATAAAGAGTTTCTTAAAGCCTTCTCTCATGAACTTAAAAAGTATGTTGAAGAGAGAAACCTCAAAAACAATGTGATTTTCCATGTCAGTGATGAGCCAAATGCTTCAATGATATTTTCTTATAGGAAGGCTTCCAAGTATATCCGTAAACTTTTTGAAGGATACAAGGTTATGGACGCCTTATCCGATTATCAGTTCTATAAAAAAGGAATTGTAGCCAACCCTATACCTGCCAATGACCATATTGATAAGTTCATCGGTAATGTTGAGAATTTGTGGGTATATTATTGTAGCGCTCAAATTAATCATAATGTAGCTAATAGGTTTTTCTGTAACGATTCCATAAGAACAAGAGTTATAGGCTATCAAATGTTTAAATTTGACATCAAAGGCTTTTTACAATGGGGATACAATTTCTATTACACGAGACTTTCAAAAGGTCTTGTAAATCCTTATGAGGTCACTGATGCAGGTAAAGAGTTTCCTTCGGGTGATAGCTTCATAGTGTATCCGGCAGAAGATGGCTCAGCACATCATTCATTAAGACTTAAGGTTTTCTTTGATGCCCTTCAGGACATGGCAGCACTTAACACTTTGGAAAAACTCACAGACAAAAAGACTTGCCTTTCTATTATCGAAGAAAAAGGCAAACACAATATAACATTCAGAGAATATCCACACGATGATGAGTGGTTGCTTAAAACAAGAGAAGTTATAAATACTGCAATCAAAGAAAAGGTTTAATACAACTTTATAAACAAAAAATTACCCCACCTGAATATTACTTTCATGTGGGGTAGTATTTTGCCATTGTTTACTAAATCTACTTTGTGAAATCATTTCACATCAAGAAATGAAGATTAACAACCATCTTCCTTTTCAAAGTATCTTTGCACCAATTCGTCAGTATATTTGAGGTTTATTCTCTTTGATGTTATATAGGTCTTCAGTGTCTTGCCATCACCAGTTTTTGCATTTGGACTAAACTTTCCATAGCCACAGATAACATATGTATCATCTGCTAATACAACATTGCCACAGTAACCGGTATCCGAACCTGCATAATATTCAGGCTTGTTCTGGTCTTCAAAGTAAATATGTGCTAGTTTTATTCGGTAGTCACCCTCTGTACCATTTTTCAAATCTTCATATGAACCAACCCAAGCAATAAGGCCCTCACTCATCCAACCTCGTTTTCTATCAATTCTCTTGGCATAGAATTGAGCTTTACCTCCTCGTTCAATGGAACGGAAGGTGATAAGAAGTCTGCCATCAGATGTGTATTCTGCTTTATGCCTTTCACCATTTAATACTGCAGGTGCCTCTTTAGGTTCACTCCAAGTCTTGCCCTCGTCATTTGAAAATGCAACCATAGAGTTTACTTTCTTTGATTGGCTTCTTGCAATAAGGCAGAGTTCGTCTCCACTACCATTTTCCGAACGTATAACCTCTATCTCACACATCTGCGCACTTTTTTCTATATCACGATGAGAAGCAAGATATTTTTCCAGGGTGCTCCATTGCATATTTCCGTTTTCGTCAAAAGAAAGAATTGTCTTATAATTATAAAATTGTGAATCATGGAAGAATCCCATCCATTTGTCAACAAATTCCCCATTTTCTTTGAGTCTTGTAAGACTTGACATTGCAACTATCGGAGTAACCGAATATCCGTCTTTAAAGCTAAAGAATCTCTGAAATTCTGTCCATGTTTTGCCTTCGTCTTCAGAAATAGAACACTCAAATCCACCAGGTGTTTCCATACCTTGCCACTTTGAATTAGCAGAAATGAGAATCAGCTTATCAGGTGTACCGTTAGAAAACGTAAGTCGATATATAGTTGGGGTTTCAAGTGAATTTTCCCAACTTACAGGAGTATTTTCAATAGTTCCAGTCCAGCTTAATCCGCCATCTTTACTGACCCTATTTAGAACAGCTCCTTTTCCGTGTCCTTTTGGATAAACTGTTAAGATGTCTCCATTTTTAAGAAGCACACTGTCAGGGTGTGCCATATAGTCATTTGTGTCATCCACCGTGGAAAGTTGATAAAGGTACTCGTACTGCGTTCCCTCAAGTTCCTTTGGCATTTCACTTAAGTCAAGCTCTGGTATTGTATAATCACTACCAGTAAATTTAGAAGGACCAAATTTTATTACACATAAGGTAATAATCAAAACAACTACTATGATACTGGCAATAATAACTGCACATTTCATTTTCACACCTATAATGCTTATTTAATCTTTGGTAAGCTTGCGGCTGCAACTGATTGACCTACACGACGGGATTTTTCGTCAGGAATATGAAGTTCCATTTTGCTTGCAAGTTCAGGGAATTCCTTATCAAGAACTTCTTGTGCCCGAGAAAGAATAATCTGTCCCCCCTGACCGGAGGTTACTCGTCCCATAATGAGGACATGCTTAATATCATAGAATTCACTGTAATATGCTAATGCGTAACCAAAATATACACCGATTGTATCATAAATATCAGCTGCATTCTGGTCACCTTTTTCCATAAGGCCCTGAACAACCTTAAGTTTTTCTGCAGGAGAAAGGTTTTCGTCAAGGTTTATTCCTGCCGCAGGGGCAAGTTTAATTACACCGTCCTGTGAGAAATACTTAACGCCACAACCATAGTCACCTGACCACTCGTCAACCATTGCTTCCTCATTAAAGTCACAAGGAACAAAAGCAAGTTCATTAAGCCAACCTGTAATGTTACCTTCAGCGTCAATATAGCCACCTGCTTCACTTGTACCCATTGCGATACCTAAAATGGAGTCATCATTAAGGTCCATAGCGCCTGCAAGAGCAGTAACATCACCGTCGTTAGCAACAACAACAGGAATATCTTCACCGATTTCCTTTGCAACATCAAGATAGATGTTTTTAATTCTCTTATCAAAATCTTCTTTGCCTACTTTAAGGAAAAGTGATGCAGCCATTGTTCTGTTTTCAATATAAACACCTGCTGATGAAACACCAATAGCATCTACTCTTGGCATTTTTGATGCTGCAGTTTTCATAGCCTCAAGAATTCCCTGATAGTGATATTCAGGGTCAGAATTGAGTTTTGGGAACCAAACAACTTCTTCAGAATAAACGCTTTCACCATCGATAACAGCACTGACTTTTCTGTCACTACCACCTGCATCAAAGCCGATACGACAACCGTCAAGGTGTCTGCCAACTGATTCAGCAATATAATTTTCTTCAGGAGCTTCTTCCAATGAACAAACAACAACCTCAAATGGTCTTTCAAAAACACCTGCCATATAATCTTCATCAAAGGCACGGATACCGTTTGGAGTATATGCTTCCTTGATTTTATTACCCACAACGTCACTACCTGCAATAAAAATCTTATAGCCACCTGCAATCCACAAAAGTGACTTTACGATTCTTTCGATAAAACGGAAGTTTTCTTCATCATGACCTGTACCATCAGGATAAATTCTTGTTTTATATGTACTGATTTGTCCCCTATTTCTTTCGATTGCAACGATAACATCCTGACCATTTTCTTTAGTTGCTTCTTTCATTTCACGAACAACAACTGCTAATGGTTGGAATTTTGGGTCTAATTTTGCGTTTACTTTAAGATTCATATTTAACTTCTCCTCTAATAATAGTCTTCTTTACTTTGAACTGACTATCTGTAATTATAATATCAGCATCTTTACCTTTTTCAAGTGAGCCTTTTGACTTTTCAACACCAAGTACTGTAGCAGGATTAAGCGATGCACAATTTACACACTCATAAAGAGGAATATCTGAATTAGTATAAACATTCCATACGCCCTTATTAAGTTGTAACACGCTACCAGCAATTGTACCATCTTCTAACTTGCAAATTGTACCATCATAAAAAATCTTCTGACCACCCAAGGTGTATTCACCAACAGGCAAACCACCTGCAGGCAAGCAGTCAGTAATAAAACAAAGTTTTCTGCCTTTGAGTTTCCATAACATATTATAAAGTGATGGGTCCACATGGACAGTATCGACAATAAGTTCAACACTCACATCACCATTAAGTGCTGCACCAACAACACCAGGTGCACGATGAGTAAGCGGTGTCATTGCATTGAATAGATGTGTTGTATGCTTAACACCAGCATTAATACTTGCCATTGCAGTTTCATAATCTGCGGATGTGTGTCCCATTGAAACAACAACATTTGTATCACGACAGATTTCACGAATTGATTTAAAATCTTCTGTATCTGTTTCGGGAGCAAGAGTGATGGTTTTGATGATATCCTTGTATTCCTTAACGAAAGAAGCATCAGGTTTGAGGATATATTTTGCATCCTGAGCACCTTTTTTGCTTTCACTGATAAATGGACCTTCTGCGTGACAACCCAAAATAGCACTACCATTCCAATTGTTGCTTTCTTCTTGCAATTCACGACAAACCTCAAGGGCTTTACGAATAACACACATATCTTCAGTCATTGTTGTGGGAAGATACCCCGTCACACCATTTGCAAGAAGTCCTTTTGAAATAGTACGGATACTCTCCTCTTCACCATCACATATATCCTTACCAAGATAACCATGTATGTGCAAATCAATAAGTCCTGGTGCAACATAACCACCATTTGCGTCAATGGTTTCTGCATTATCGCAAATTTCATTATTCTGAACAATATCGATAATCTTGTCTGTATATAAAATTGCATAATTCTCAATAATTTTGTCTTTAAGAATAATTTTACCATTTACAATAGCTTTCATAAAAGAATCACATCCTTTGCCATTCTTAATTAATTTTAGCACATAATGAAAACTAATTCAATGCTCTATTTTCGCATTTTTATATCTTCGTACAAGTTATTCAACTTCTACAGTTTTCTATAGTTTTGAACTTGAATCAAAAACTTCTAACCTATCGTTAAATAGTTGAATACGATATCCTCAATAAGTTTTGGTACACTCTTTTCTAAAGCCTGTTTTGATGGAGATTGTTAGATGTTGCCCAAGTAATTATTGTAATCCATCAGTACCTGTGATACAATCGATTTATAGATAATATTAACCTATGGCAAAAAGGTGGTTGCCTTGTTAAAAGCCTATTGAATACTTCCTTCATATAACATGGGTAAGGTATGTCCCCTTTTTAGAAAAGATTTCAGCATTGATAAAGAAATTTCAACTGCAACTTTATATATAACTGCACGTGGTGTTTATGAAGCAAAAATCAACGGCAATCGTGTTGGTAATTTTATCATGGCACCTGGTTGGACCTCCTACCACATTCGTCTTCAAGTGCAAACCTATGATGTAACGGGATTATTGAAAGAAGATAACACTATAATTCTCGAGCTTGCTGAGGGTTGGTTCTGGCGACTTAAAAAAGCACAACCAAAAGCAATTATCGCACAACTACATATTGTTTATACTGACGGCAGTGAAGAAGACATAGGAACTGACGAAAGTTGGTTTGTAGCAGAAAGCAATATGCAGACTGGTTGGAGCTTGGTGGTAAGTACGGAGTATTCAAAGGACCAACTCGTGATAATCTTGTTGCTTCTGCTTACTATGCCAATACAGTAAATATACTTGTAAAGGCAGGAAAAATCATTGGTCGTGATGTTTCAAAATACGAAACACTTCATAAAAATATTCGTGCTGCGTTTATTGCCGAATTCCACGATGACTTCAAAACTCAGACTGAGCACATAATGGCACTTCAGTTTAAACTTACAGACAAGCCACAAGAAGTGGCAAATTCCTTAGCTTCACTCATTCACAAACAAGGTGATATGATACAAACTGGTTTTGTTGGAACACCATATATTATCCTGTTATGGCTACACAGAACTCGCCTACACATTACTGTTAAGAAAGAAATATCCATCATGGCTGTATGCTTCACCATAATTTGTCAGGTCACCAGTAATAATAACTGTGTTGGTATTCTCGTCATTTCGAACTATTTCCAATGCCTTTTTGAAAGTCTCTTCACTTTTCAAAATGCATATCTGTGTGATAGGTTGAGGAAATGTGCGCCAATCACAAGCAAAATCTCTCTTACTATAATAATGGACATCTGTAACATGATAAAAGTTATAAACCTTCTTTTTTCTCCTGTTTTTATGTATTGATTAAAAGTTCCCTATTTTTTGAATTAATATACTATAATGTTTATGATGCAAACAACTATTATTGCATACTTTTAACAAATCACTTGAAAGTATTATTTGAAAATGTTATCATTAACTAAATAAAACAATGCTTAATAAGGTGATTTATAAATGAAAAACAAGAAAAAAATTATAATTACAGTTGTTTCCGTTGTAGTAGTTCTTGGAATTATTGCAGGTGCTTTGGCATTGTATTTCACAAGATATCAAAGGGACAAAAATGACACCGAAGAATTTTACAGACGGAATGTTGCGTCTGTAGGTTATGAAAACACTATAGAAACTGCATATCCTCAGACTGACCTTTACGGTATTATTAAAGAGCATTTTAATTCCCCATTACCTGAGGGAAAAACGGAGAAAAAAGTTGTTATTATCGGTTACGATGGTTGCCGTGCAGATATAATTGCAGAAAAGCAGGAAAATGGTGCAATAAACTACCTTCTTAAAAATGGTGCATCAAGCAACCTTACATACTGCGGCGGTGTAAACTATCCTGCAATCAATACTCAGGACACCTCTACTGCTCCTGGCTGGTGTTCAATAGTTACAGGTGTTTGGGCAGATGCTAGTGGAGTAACAAAAAACGGAATAACAAAACCAGTTGAACCAAAAACACTTATGACAAGCCTTATTGAAGACGGAATTATTGATAATTCCGCTTTTATAACAAAATGGAAAGGTCATTTCACAAACAAAAACTCAACATACATAGCAGAAAAAGAATACTGCGAAGAAAACAACATAGATGTTGATTTTATGCTTCGAAAAAACAAGAGTGACATTCACACTGGCGCTATGGAAGAAATCACAAGCAAAGATTGTGCAGATTTCGTATTTATCATTTATGAAGATACTGACTCTACAGGACACGACATAGGCTTTACATACAACAACCCTAAATACAAAGAAGCATTCAACACAGAAGATGCTTATGGCTACGAAGTTATAAAGGCTATTGAGGCAAGAGATACTTATGTAAGCGAAGATTGGCTCATCATCGTAACATCTGACCACGGCGGGTTCGGTACAAAACACGGTCATGAAAGCATTCAGGAAAGAATGACATTTGTTGTAATGAACAAGGAATGGAACTAAAGCAAAGCGTAACCTCCATGCGAAAGCAAGGGGGTTATTCTCTTTGTATAAACACATTGGAGGGTCTGTTATGTCAAGAAAATACTCACATGTAATAGTTGTAGGCGTTGACGGTGCTGGTAGTTGGTTCAAGGATGCTGACACACCGAATTTTGACCTTATTTTTGAAAATGGTGCAGTTACATATAATGCATTGTCATCAAAACCTACAATTAGTGCAGAACTGTGTGTTTGACGGACCTACATACACAAGTATTCACGAAGGTTTGCTTAATGAAGAAATACAATTAGACCTTGCTCACGAAGGCTCATATGGTCCGGTTTACAACTGTGATGGCGCACTTATTGATTTTTGTAAAGATGACACTGTTTGCAGTAATATAGTGATAAAAAACAATCTTTTCAAATGTGCTGGATTCCCTGCCATTGGTCATCACGGAGATTGTGAACATCACAATATTGAAGTAAAAGACAATATTTTTGATGGTCCATCAGGACTATGGGGCAAAAGCAGAGGCTATATAATTTTCAACCCTATGGTATATGATGTAGCAATAAAGAACAATATTTTTGTTTCTCCTGAAAAAACTGACTCACCTAATTACGGAATTGTCTTTGAAAATTCTGATGAAAATGTTTTATTTACAGAGAATAACCTCTTTATTGGTAGAATTGATAAAAAATATAATAGATGAAGGTACATTTATGGCTTACGGTCTAGCTGTTCTTTTCTCATATCTTAAATTAAGCTGAACATTGATTTTTTATGTTGCATCAGTACTTGTGGGAATTGTGGCAATATTGTGGTTTATGGGAACGAGCACCATACAAAATGCAACGAAAAGAGGAAAAAATATGGTAAACAAAATTATTGAAATAGTTAAAAAAGCAGGAAAAATTATTCTTTCTGCACATAATCAAGAGAATACTATAACTGCTAAAGAAGGTAAGAAAAACTTTGTAACAAAATATGATGTTGATGTACAAGACTTTTTGTTCAAAGAACTTGGCAAGTCTTTCCCTGAAGCTGAATTTGTCGGAGAAGAAGGAAACAATAACCTTGAAAGTAACGCTTTACGTTTTATAATTGACCCGATTGACGGAACCACAAATTTTATGCAAGATTTTCGTTGCAGTTGCATTTCAGTTGCTCTTTGCAAAGAAAACAACACTATTTTAGGTGTAGTGTACAACCCATATACCAATGAAATCTTTAGTGCAGAAAAAGGCAAGGGTGCTTTTCTTAACGGGGAAAGTATAACAGTGAGTGACCGACCTCTTTCAGACGGACTTGCTCTTTTTGGTACATCCCCCTATCACCCTGAAAACACAGACGAAACCTTTGCACTTTTAAGAAAAGTCTTTGATTTTTCACGTGATATTCGCAGAAGTGGCTCGGCAGCTTATGATATATGCACAGTGGCGTGTGGCAGATGTGAGGTGTTCTTTGAAAAGAGTCTGCAACCTTGGGATATTGCAGCAGGAACACTAATCTTAAAAGAAGCTGGTGGCGTAGCATTAAATTATGATGGCAAAGAAATCAGCTTTTCAATGCCTAATGATGTAATTTTTGCCAACCCTAAGGCATACAGGGAATTTATAACTTTGCTTTAAATAGTTTTATATATCACTTAATCCGTTAAAAAGAATTAAGCGTTGCATTTGGAAGGTCTCTACTCCCTTTTGCAACGCTTTTATTATGCTGTTTTTTACTATCAACTTTAATCAGGATATGTTACTTGTCTGTCTGTAAATGTTTCTACCACTTTTCGGTAAATCTTGCTTGCAGTTTTCTGAATTTTGCCTTTCAACGCAAACTCACGAGCCATTATGTGTGTGAATTTATCTCCAACTTGCTTTTCTGCCTTTACAGTCTCAGAATTGAACATATCATATATACGTACTACTCGGGTTTCATAAGTTGATGTGTCATTTTCGTCAACTTCAATCACACGATATCCACATTGAGTGGAATGACAAAGTCCTATATAACGAGTACTGAGAGAGTTTACAATATCAATCCCTTTATGTTCAACTGCAAAGGCGTTTGTGTGGTCATGGCCTGTAAAAATGCCGAGCACATCACCTTTTTCTACCATAGCGTCAAACTGACCAAAGTTTTGATACCCTGGGCAAGGGTATTCTCTTATTGTGCCATAATTAACACGGTCAGGGTCAAACATGTAATATTCTTCTTTGTTGTATAAGTGCTTGAATGCATAAGGCTTCCACGAGTCCGACTTTTTAAGTACATCGTAAATTTCACCCACAATTATATGCTGAAAAGCAAGTGAATTAACTACTTCACCATTATTTTCTGCTCTGAGTTTGTCAGATGTCTCTTTATACCATTCAATCTGGTCCGGCTTAACACAACTATATCTTCCCTCTTCGTCATAATCACCTGAATCGAACACCCAAATATTGAATTTTACCTTTTCACCATCTGATGAAAGTACAGGAATATTGTATGTGCCACAACCTGAAAGTGCCTCACCGTCATCAACTGAAACAGAACAGGAAAATGTGTTGTAATACTCCATCAAATCGTCTCGTGACATTGCGCCCTGCTCTGAATCATGATTGCCGAAGGTTACAGCAACAGGAATATTCCTCTCATCAAAAATATTCATCAAAGCATTAATCATTTTCTTTGTGTCGTCTGCATTTTCACAATTCACAACATTGTCACCAGTTATCACAACGATATCAGGTTTTTCCGTGTCACAAGCTCTCTCAACCAACCAAATTGTCGGGTCAAAATTGTGGTTAAAATTTAAATGAGTATCAGTTACATGCAGTATTTTCAGCTTTCCGTTTGAATTGAACTTAATTGTTTTCTCTGTTTTGTTCTGAACATCTGCAGGACTGTAGTTAACTCCGTTATATTCAGGTCTTAACAAGGGTGCTAAAAGCCATGCTACCATAATAACCACCAATACCAATGAAACTACTTTTATAATTCGCTTATTCATTGTATCAACCCCAAAAACAAATTTTATGTACACAAACAATTATATCATTCAAAAAACAAAAAGCAACAGTTTTATGAACTGCCCCAATTTGTACAGACAGTACAAAAAAGCACCTATGGTAAGTAAAATTTAATTTTAAGCAACAAACTGATTTCGTTTTTCAAGCGGAGTCAGTTTTGTTTTTAGTTGAATTCTTTCGTTATTGTAGAAATGG
>JAZNJX010000060.1:0-11051 GCA_045578245.1 Candidatus Fimenecus sp.
GCAAGGGTTGAAAAAGCCGTTAATTCGGTTGATGGTGTAAACTCCTGCTCTGTCAGTCTCCTCACTAACTCAATGGGTGTTGAGGGGAATATTGACCCTGAAAAAATCATTTCTGCTGTTGAAAATGCAGGGTATGGTGCAACACTTAAAGACGAAAAAAATAAATCATCAAAAGACGATGCTTTGAAAGATACAGAAACTCCAAAGCTCAAAAAACGACTTATTGCTTCGTTGGGATTTTTAGTAGTCTTAATGTATATTTCAATGGGGCATGTTATGTGGGGATGGTATCTGCCAATCGCAAACCCACTAGTCATTGGAATAATCGAATTTGTGTTTACTATTATCATAATGGTAATTAACCGAAAATTCTTTATAAATGGCTTTAAAGGGCTTTTGCACAAGTCACCTAATATGGACACTCTTGTAGCGTTAGGCTCAGGTGCATCCTTTGTTTACAGCTCTTTTCTACTTATAAAAATGTTCACAGTCAGCGGTGATATGGCACATCATTATCTGCACGAGTTTTATTTTGAGTCGGCAGCAATGATTCTAACACTCATTACCGTTGGTAAGATGCTTGAAGCAAGGTCAAAGGGGAAGACCACTGATGCACTTAAATCCTTGATGAAATTAGCACCAAAAACTGCAACAGTTTTAATTGATGGTGTTGAAACAGAAGTGCCAATAGAAAATGTGAAAAAAGGTGACATTTTCGTTGTCCGTCCAGGTGAACAGATTTCAGTTGATGGTATAGTTTTAGATGGAAACACGTCAGTTGATGAATCAGCTCTTACAGGAGAAAGTATCCCTGTTGATAAGACAATTGGTGACAACGTTTCAGGCGGTACAATAAACCAGTCGGGATTTATAAGATGTGAAGCATTACGAGTTGGCGAAGACACAACCATTTCACAGATTATTAAAATGGTCAGTGACGCTGCAGCAACCAAAGCACCGATTGCAAAAATTGCCGACAAGGTGTCAGGCGTTTTTGTACCGGTTGTAATTACAATCGCAGTAATTACGATTATTGGTTGGTTAATATGTGGTCAGTCTTTTGGTTATGCTTTGGCTCTTGGTATTTCGGTACTTGTTATCAGCTGCCCCTGTGCTTTGGGACTTGCAACACCGGTTGCAATTATGGTTGGTAATGGTGTTGGAGCTAAAAACGGAATACTTTTCAAAACAGCAGTTTCCCTTGAAGAAACCGGCAGAGCAAATACAGTTGTCCTTGACAAAACAGGCACAATTACAGAAGGAAAACCAAAAGTTACGGATATAATTCCAGTAGGAATAACCGAAGAACAACTTCTGAGTTTTGCTTGTTCAATAGAAACCAGAAGTGAACATCCTTTAGCAAAAGCGATTGCTCAAAAAGGCAAAGAAAGCCAAATACACATTTTAGATGTAGAGAATTTCAAAGCTCTTTCAGGAAATGGTGTAGAAGCTGAGTTGCAAGGAAAGACTCTCTTTGGTGGAAGCTTAAAGTTTATAAGTGAAAAGGTTAACCTTGACAATGAAACTGTGAGAATGGCAGAAAACCTTGCAGAGAATGGCAAAACACCTCTGCTTTTCAGTATAGAAAACCGTCTTTTAGGTATAATAGCAGTAGCAGATGTGATTAAGTCCGACAGTCCAAAGGCTATAAAAGAAATGCAGAATATGGGCATAAAAGTTATAATGCTCACCGGTGATAATGAAAAAACTGCCAATGCAATTGGTGCACAGGCAGGTGTTGATGAGGTTGTAGCAGGTGTTATGCCTGACGGCAAGGGAAAGGTTGTCCGTCGACTTAAAGATAAAGGCAAGGTTATAATGGTTGGTGACGGAATCAACGATGCGCCAGCGCTGACTCGTGCAGATATTGGTATTGCGATTGGTGCTGGTACGGATATCGCTATTGATTCAGCGGATGTGGTGCTGATGAATAGCAGACTTACTGATGTTTCGTCTGCGATACGATTAAGCCGAGCAACTCTTAAAAACATCCACGAAAACCTGTTCTGGGCATTTTTCTATAATGCGTTAGGAATACCACTTGCTGCAGGTCTTTTTGTAAACCTTTTCGGTTGGGAATTAAATCCTATGTTTGGTGCTGCTGCAATGAGTTTATCCTCATTCTGTGTTGTGTCAAATGCATTGAGGCTTAATTTTAAAGATATACACAATAGTAAAAAAGATAAAAAAATCAAGTTTAAATATAAGGAGAGAAAACCTATGGAAATTACAATGAAAATTGAAGGTATGATGTGTCCACACTGTGAAGCACATGTTAAAAAGGCACTTGAAGGCGTAGCAGAAGTAAGAGAAGCTATCGTAAGCCATAAAGACGGCACAGCAATCGTTACTCTCGATGCAGATGCAGCTCCTGTAACTCTCAAAAAAGCAGTTGAAGAGCAAGGATATAAGGTAATTGAATAAGTGCAAAATAAAAGAGGTATTCAAACGAATACCTCTAATTTTTTTACTTAATCTCATTAACATCATAAGGAGTACGCTGATACACAAAGTAGTTGAGCCAATTCTGGAATAAAAGGCTACCCGGACCACGCCAAGTGAGTGGAGGAGTAAGTCGTGTATCGTCGTTAGGGAAGTAGTTGTATGGAATTTTAATGTCCAATCCCTTATGTAAATCCCTGAAATATTCACGAGCAAGGGTATCGCTGTCATACTCACTATGACCTGTGCAGTAGAAATTTCTGCAATCCATATCTGCAACAAGGTGTACACCTGAAATCTCGGAATAGGAGAGAATCTGCAAATCCTTAACCAATGCAATATCCTCTTTTTTTGTTTCTGTGTGTCTTGAATGTGGCACATAGAATAAGTCACTGAAGCCACGAAGAAGTGGGTGGTACATATCGAGTGGTTTGTGTGGGAAAATACCAAACATTTTTTCAGGCAATTTGTATTTTGGAATACCGTAGTGGTAATACAGAGCAGCCTGAGCACCCCAGCAAATGTGGAATGATGAGTAAACATGACTCTTTGCCCAGTCGAAGATTGTACAGAGCTCATCCCAATAGTCAACCTCTTCAAAAGGCATCATTTCAACAGGAGCACCAGTAACAATCATACCGTCAAATTTCTGGTCCTTGATGTCGTCAAATGTCTTATAGAATTTGAGCATATGCTCTTTGCTTGTATTTTTACTCTCGTGAGTAGCAACCTGTAAAAGTTCAATCTCAACCTGCAAAGGAGAGTTACTCAAAAGCCTTAAAATCTGTGTTTCTGTCTCGATTTTTGTAGGCATCAGGTTGAGCAATATAATCTTTAGTGGACGAATGTCCTGAATACTTGCTCTCTGTTCAGTCATAACGAAAATATTTTCCAATTCAAGATTATGTCTTGCAGGTAATTGGTCATCAATTTTAATAGGCATTTCATCCACCCCTTTCTTCAATATGCGAGAATTAATTTTATCACAATATGTTTATAATGTCAAAGGATATTGTTTTTTAATCCAAATGTATTTTCATTTTTGCTTGTTTGTATGTGTGGAAAATAGTTTTGGTGAGTACTTCAAAATTTATGTGTGAATCTGTTGGTATGAAAAATTTAAAGGTTCCCATTTTACCGTTCTTTTTTCGGAAAATCAATTCAACCTTTTTAATACCGATACGAACACCAGGCACAGTTTGATTAGCTTTGTGCATTGTCAAATTTATATCTTTTCTCGAACCAAGCCCCCTTGTATCGCGTGTCCCGACGGCAACATCAGCAACATTGACAGATAAGCTTGATAAATCAGCCCAATAAATTTCTTTTTTATAGATTAAACACTTCAATTGAATTTTTTCAGCATTTATTATCAAGCACCTTGGAAGTATTGTTACCAATGAAAATAGTGCAATAAGGGCTGTCGTAATAGCTAAAGATATGTTGAAAAGGTCGCACCCCTCATTTATGCATGTTTCTATAGCAAAAGTAGATAAAAGAGAAAAAGTCACAGAAAAAGAAAGAAAAATCCCACTAACATATGTCCATGCAATTTTGGATTTTGATGTATTAACCTTTAATGGTAAAAGATATATGTTATTGTTATAATCATAATCATTCATCTTTTTCACATCCTATTGTTTATTCTTTTGTAATTATTTATACTGTTTATATCTCAATACTGTGTTCAATATCCATCCATTCGTGATTTACAAAGTTTCTCATACGAACAAGGATTTCGTTTCCATAAACCTCAACATAAAGTCCCATTCCCTTGTTCTGGATGTCTGCATCACCAACATTGTTATCAGCACCAAAAGCAGGAGCGCTTACATATGTGATGTTACCTTCATTTACAGATGAAACCTGATTGTCGTTAAGTCCCATATGAAGATGTCCCGAGAAGTAGATAATCTGGTTCTTACTTGCTTTCATAAGAAGACGGACAACATCGCTTTCCAAGCCCATATGACCTTCAGTCCAAACGAAAGGCCAGGTGTGGTTAAGTGGGTAGTGGTTGAAAACAAAAACAGGTTTTCCACTTGCTTCTGCTGATTTCAGTTCATTTTCAAACCAAAGAAGTTGTTCAGGAGAAAGATATTCCTGCACACCAGCATCTGCCTCGGATGCTAAAACAATGAATTTATATCCGTTAATTTCACGGCTGTAATATGCTTTTTCAATATCCTCGTCCATAAAGGTATTGTAAAAACGGATAAACTGACTTGTCTGTTTGTTAAAGTCACCTGAATTCTGTTCACTTGGGCAAAGGTCGTGGTTTCCAGATGTAACAAGCACATTTTCGATATTGTTAAATCTGTCAAGAAGACCATAGAAGAATGTATGCTCTATAGTCTGACCGTTCATTGTGTTGTCGCCTAAAAATACAAGGGCATCATTTCTTGTAGCAGAGTTTATATCACGGATTCCCTCACCGAAAAGATTGAATCTTTCGATGTTATTACCTTCCATATGTACGTCGGAAAGAACAGAAAATACCAAATCAGGATTCTCTGCTTTTGGTGAATAATCAGCAATGGTTCCCATTGGGAAATAAATGAAAACAGCAAGTATTGTTGCTATGATTTTATAAAAGATATTCATAACTTTTTCTCCTATAATATCTCTGCCAGAATTGTGTTTGACATCAAAAAGCCTTTTCGGGTGAGTTTTAAACCTTTTTCAGTTTTTGTCATATATCTGTTATCGATGAAAATTTTTGATTTTTCATAAATTTCTTTTGGGATTGGATGACTAAATCGTTCGAACACTTTATCTTCATTTAATCCTTCAACCAAACGAAGGTTTAGCATTGCATATTCTGTGAAATTTCCACCAAAACCATCTTGAATAGGTAAGTTGCCATTCATAAAGGCACCAAAATCACGGTCAAAGTAAAATCTTTTTCCATTCATAAATGAATGTGCAGATGGTCCGAGTCCAAGATATTCTTCACAATGCCAGTATTTTAAATTGTGTCTGCTTTCAAATCCCTTTTTTGAGAAGTTTGAAATCTCATATTGCATTATGCCTTTATTTTCAAGAGTTTCACACATCTGCAGATACAAATCAGCAGTCAAATCATCATCAGGGAAATTATACTTACTTTGGTTTTTATAAAAATGAGTGTTTTCCTCAATTTTGAGCATATATGCGCTGATATGTGGCACACCAAGAGAAATACAGAAATCAAGTGTTTCATTAAGACTCTTTTCTGTCTGTTTAGGAATACCAAGCATAACATCAAGAGTAATGTTTTGAAACCCCACTCTCTGTGCAGTTTTAACTGCATTTTCAACCTGATTTCTGTCACTTAATCTGCCTAAAACTCGTCTTTCACTATCAACGGCAGATTGAAGTCCCATTGAAATTCTGTTTACACCACAATCATATAAAGTCTTGAAAAAATCTTCGTTTAGTCCGTAGGGATTACATTCAACAGAGATTTCTGCATCGTCTGTCAAGAAGCCCGACTTGCAAGTATCAACAAGAGTTTTAAGATTATCTGCACCTAAAACCGATGGAGTTCCACCACCAATGTAAAGTGTATCGCCCTTACGATGTAAAGTGGAAATACTTGACAAAATTCTCTCTATTAAAACTTTAGTGTACTCGTCCTTTTCTGTGTCCTTACCTGAAAATGAGTAAAAATCACAGTATGGGCATTTTGACTTGCAAAAGGGGACGTGCAGATAAAGGCCTATGTTTTTCATACTTTTATGTAGGTGATTGTATGACCACATGATTTAACATATTTCACAAGGTCTGGGAATTTTAAGAATACAGTTGCGTGGTTGTCGTTTGGATGGCAACCAACGATTTCTTCTTTCTTTAAATCAGCGTCGAAATAGATTTCAAGCTCCTTTTCAGTGTCATAAATAACACCGAAAGGAGAAACAGAGCCTTTTTCAACCTTGAGGTATTTATCTAATCTCTCGTCAGAAGCAAAACTCAACTTCGTTGAGTCGATTTCTGCACGGATTAACTGTAAATTTGCTCTCTTATCACCATGAAGAACAACAAGCATATTGCGAGTGCCCTTAACATCGCGAAGAACAAGGTTTTTCGGAATATGACCATTTTCGGTAAGGTGATATTCGTCGATTTCTTCCATTGTGAATGCAGCAGGATGCTCTACCATTTTATATTCAATTTCTAATTCATTGAGTCTTTCAAAAATTTCTTTATTCATCATCAAGTTTAAGCACAGCCATAAATGCCTCTTGTGGTACTTCAACAGTACCGAAGTGACGCATGCGCTTCTTACCTTCCTTCTGCTTTTCAAGCAATTTCTTTTTACGGGTAATGTCACCGCCATAGCACTTTGCAAGAACGTCTTTTCTCATAGCCTTAACGGTTTCACGAGCAATAACCTTACCACCAATAGCCATCTGAATCGGTATTTCGAACATCTGGCGTGGAATATTATCCTTAAGCTTTTCAGCGATTCTACGAGCCTTTGCATAAGCCTTTTCACTATGAATCATAAATGAAAGTGCATCAATGATGTCGCCGTTGAGAAGAACATCAAGTTTTATGATGCTCGAACGCTGATAATCACTCATTTCATAGTCGAATGATGCATAACCACGAGTACGTGATTTAAGAACATCAAAGAAGTCGTAAATAATTTCGTTAAGTGGCAAAATGTAATGCAAGTCAACTCGGTCAGAAGCCAAGTGAGTAGTGTTTACATATACACCACGTCTGTCCTGACAAAGATTGATAATTGCGCCGATATATTCAGGTGGAGCATAAATATGAGCTTCAACTGTCGGTTCTTCGCAATAGTCAATGTTTGCAGGGTCAGGGTAATGGCTTGGATTGTCGATTTCAATAACTTCACCATTGGTAAGGTGAACTTTATAAATAACGCTTGGAATTGTTGTTACAAGGTCGAGGTTATATTCTCTTTCAAGTCTTTCCTGAATGATTTCAAGGTGTAAAAGTCCCAAAAAACCACAACGGAAACCGAATCCCAAAGCACCTGATGTTTCAGGCTCGAATGAAAGGGCAGCGTCATTTAACTGCAATTTTTCAAGTGCTTCACGCAAGTTTTCATAGTCAGCACCGTCAGCAGGATAAACACCACAGAATACCATAGGGTTAACCTTTCTGTAACCAGCAAGAGCCTCACTTGCAGGATTTTCAGCAGTTGTAACTGTGTCACCAACACGAGCATCACCAACAGTTTTTATGGATGCAGTAATATATCCAACCTCACCTGATGTGAGTTCTTTTTGTGGCTCCATAGCGTTAGGACGCATATATCCGACTTCAACAACATTGAATTCAGCACCTGTTGCCATCATTCGCATTGTGTCACCAGGCTTGATTTTACCATCCATAACACGGACATATACGATAACACCCTTATAGCTGTCATAAACAGAGTCAAAAACAAGTGCACGAAGTGGCTTGTCATCGTGATTTTCAGGAGGTGGCACAAGGTCAACAATGCTTTCAAGCACCTGTTCAATATTCTGTCCTGTTTTTGCTGAAACTCTTGGTGCTTCGTCACAAGGAAGTCCGATAACCTCTTCAACTTCGTTTGCAACTCTGTCAGGGTCAGCGGCAGGCAGGTCGATTTTATTGATAACAGGAACTAATTCAAGGTCATGGTCAAGGGCAAGATATGTGTTGGCAAGTGTCTGTGCCTCAACACCCTGAGATGCGTCAATAATAAGTACAGCACCTTCACAGGCAGCAAGTGAACGAGAAACCTCATAGTTAAAGTCAACGTGACCCGGAGTGTCGATAAGGTTTAACTCGTATGTATTTCCGTCTTTTGCTTTGTAGTCAAGCTTAACGGCATGAGCTTTGATTGTGATACCACGCTCACGTTCCAAATCCATATTGTCAAGTAATTGTTCCGTCATATCACGCTTTGCCACAGTTTCAGTAAGCTCCAATAGCCTATCTGCAAGAGTACTCTTACCGTGGTCGATATGAGCGATAATTGAAAAGTTTCGGATATTGTCTTTCTTAGCCATATATTACCTCATAAAATGTATTAAATACTGTTTTTAAATCCGTTGCCGAGAATCTGCTTTGATTGTGTCACTATGAAAAAAGCATTTTCGTCGGCTGATTTTATTTCCTTAATAAACTTTTGTGTCTGATTATCATAACAAGCACAAAGAAGAACATCTATTTGCTGTTTTGAGTAACCACCTTGACCTTTAAGCACCGTAACACCACGGTTAAGGTCATTTAAAATTATGCGACGGATTTCGTCACCTTTGCTTGTTATAACCATAATTGTAGCACCTCGACTGACACCGTAAATGATATAGTCAATGACCTGTGCACTGACGAAGGTTACAACTGCTGCATAAAGCATTGCCTCAATGTTTTTGTAAATGATTCCACCAAGGATAATTACAAATCCATCGAAGATAAGAACACTTTTTCCAAAAGAAAAATGGGGATGATTTATCTGAATAAGCTTTGCGATAATATCAATTCCACCTGTTGTGGCATTCCTTACGAATATTATTCCCAAAGACACACCTACCAATGCTCCACCGATAATGGAGGATAGAAGCAAATCATTTGAATACACTGGCAAAAAGAATCCTGAGTCAATTATGATTGATGTAATCAGGGTTGCCCAGATAGTCATTCGTATAAATCTTCCACCCAGTTTCTTCAGAGCAATAATGAAAAGGGGAAGGTTCATTACGAAAATGGCAGTGCCGATTGGAATCTCAAAAAGGTAGTTAAGAATTGTTGCAATTCCCGAGAAGCCACCGTATAGAATACTGTTTTTTGCTAAAAAACAGTTTACGGCAACACTCATTCCCATACCACCCAGTATAAAAATACAAGTGTCGATAAGAAAGTCCTTTAAATCATTCAGACTTTTTTTCACCCTGGTCATCTCCAAAACTGTTGATGACTTCATTAAGCAGGAATTTTAGTCTTTCATTTTCGTTTTTCAAGTATAAATACCCAACAAGTGTTTCAAATCCCGTAGCATAATGATAGTCACATCCGCTTTGGTTCTTTGGGGTATGTGATGTATGGGCGTTTCTGCCACGTTTAAACACATCCATTTCCTTTTCCGTAAGTAAAGGCATAATTTTTCTCATAGCTTCAGCTTGAGCTGATGCCTTGACGGATTGAACCGAAAGCTTATGTAACTCACCAACGGGACGGTTGGCTTCACAAACAAGTTTTTCACGGATGAAGAGTGAATATACAGCATCACCCGTAAAAGCAAGTGTCAAGGGACTTAAGGTGTCCACCTTTAAATCTTTGTCGTATAATCTCATACCTTATGGAACATAGTCAAACTCTAAATCGTAGATGCTGACTGTGTCACCCTCCTGAATACCTTTATCAATAAGTGCCTGAATAACTCCACGTTCCTGAATTACTCTCTGGAAATACTGGAGTGATTCGTAGTCGTCAAGGTCAGTTTTGCAGAGAATTCTGTAAATCCAGTCTGCCTCAACGATATAAACTCCGTCTTCGACTGTGACGGTAAAGCCGTCATTACTCTTTTTAGCAATAACTTCCATTGGAATTTCTTCACTCTCGTACTGCTTAACAGGAGGAAGTGTATCAAGCATCCTTGCTACTGCGTTTATAAGCTCCTGAGTATTGTGCTTGATAGGGGCACAGATTTCAAAATATTCATAGCCCTTGTCTTCAATGTAAATTTTGAACTCTGCCAACTGTTCGTCAGTTGCAAGGTCGATTTTGTTACCAACAACAATCTGTGGGCATTTTGCAAGTTCAGGGTTGAATTTTTCTAATTCTGCATTGATAGTCTCAAAGTCTTCAATTGGATTTCTACCTTCACTACCTGCAACGTCAACAATATGAACAAGCATTCTGCATCTTTCAACATGACGTAAAAACTCATGACCGAGACCGATACCCTCTGCAGCGCCTTCGATGAGTCCGGGAATATCAGCCATAACAAAGCTTTTCTCAGGTCCCATTGACACAACGCCTAAAACAGGAATAATTGTTGTGAAATGGTAGTCACCAATAAGTGGTTTTGCCTGACTTACAACGGAAATAAATGAGGATTTACCAACATTAGGAAAACCTAAAAGTCCAACGTCTGCAATAAGCTTTAATTCAAGACTTACTTCCCATTCTTCACCGGGAGCACCATTTTTAGCAAATTTTGGAGTCTGACGAGTGGATGTAGCAAAGTGTGAGTTACCCCAACCACCTCTGCCACCTTTAGCGCCGATAAATTCGTCGTCAGAGGACATGTCTGCCATGATGGCGCCACTTTCAACTTCACGAATGATTGTGCCACGAGGGACTTTGATTATAAGGTCCTGTCCCTTTTTACCACTTCGTTTGCCGCCACTACCGTTAGCACCGGCTTCAGCCTTGTATTTTCTCTTGTAACGGAAATCGGCAAGGGTTGAGAGGTTGTCGTCAACTTTAAAAACAATGTTGCCACCACGACCACCGTCACCACCGTCAGGACCGCCTGCGTTAATGTATTTTTCACGATGGAAAGCAACGGCACCGTTACCACCATCACCAGCTTTTATTTTGATTTTAGCAATATCTACAAACATATTTTTACCTCGTTTTATATACAATTAAATATAAAAACCCATTATCCCTATTATTCT
>JAZNJX010000061.1:0-39387 GCA_045578245.1 Candidatus Fimenecus sp.
AAGTCGCAACGAACAAGGACTTTCTTGCCAGCTACCTGTAAATCTTCAACATTTTTTTTGTTTAATGCACTGCTCATTAAAATAACATCCTTTCAAAAGATATAAATTGTAATTTTTACCACATAATATAATATAACAAAAACTATTAATTTTCAATAGTTATAATTATATTTGTTAAAATTTTATCATTTTATCCATTATATATAGCTAAAATAGATTTTGTTTTGTCTATAATCATATTCTTCAACTCTTTTGGAGACTTAACTTTGATTTTATCGCCATACTGCATTATCCATGCCACAAGACCATCATTTACAGCAACATCAATCTTTGCAATAAAATTATCTTCGTCATATGGTCGCATTAATACTTTCTCACCAAATTGGTCAATAAAATCTTCAATCTTTTCATTATTGCAAATCAATTCAACAGGCTTAATATCTCCCGAAAACATCGAAAGATGTTTGTTACTATAATCTGCAATATCAAAAAAAGTTTGATATGGTGAAACTTCAGAGAAATGTCTTGCATATGTATCAAGAACTTTAACATTTTTCAATCTGTCAATTCTTAGATGAATGAGATTATTGTATTTGCTGTAATTGCCAACAAGATAGTAGTGGTCATCCGACCAGATTAATGCATATGGATTGATAACCATTGATTTTTCTTGATATCTTGCTGTTTTTCCGTCTACGATTTTTCTTCTACGATATATAACTTCAATCTGCTTTTTCGATAATATCGCTGTGCTGATAATATCAATTACAATAAACAAATTCTCATTTTCACATTTATTTCGATTATCAATATAAACCTGTTTCTCTATTTTTTTGTACTGATACTCGCTAGCAAATGCAGAAAACTTCTTTATAAGCAGTTTTGTCTTTTTGGGTGAGATAAAATCAGCAGATTGAACAGCATCAATTAGTAATCTCAATTCAGCAGGTTCAAAATAATATGGTGTCATAAAATATCCACGTGGAGATTGTGACTTAATTATTTCATATCCGTATTCATTGAGATTTTCAATACAGTCATATACTGTTTTTCTTTCACATTCAATTCCATAATCATCACGAAGATAATCCATAATGTCTGTTGCGGACAAAGGATGTTCCTCATCAGATTTACGAGAAAGAATATCAATGATATAGAGTAGTCTCAGTTTTTGAATAGAATGATTTTTCATAGCGATTAAAGTGTGAGTTTCTTATTAGTTTCAATAAGAATACTCTCATCAATTTTGATATTTTCACGGTCATATGTCAAAATACCATTAACTTCGTTTTCAACGTCACTTACCTGTGTATATACAGTTGCAGAAAGACCTTTTTTAATAAGAGGAATAACCTGTGTGTCATGAAGGAACTTATATGCCTTTGACAAGCTTTTCTTTGTTGGGAACATCATATAACCAAAACTCTTTGATTCATCCCAGGTATGACCTCTGTCAATATGGCTATAACCACCGAATTCGGTAATTGCAAAGATACGACCGTCATTTCTGCGAGGATTAATTGGAGCAATATATCTATGCATACTGTTAAGGTCACCAGCACCTTGGTCATGCCAGCCGCTTGCATGGTCAACAATACGGGATGGGTCGAATTTCTTGATGTCATTTGAAATTCTTACAGAATCAAACTGTCCCCAACCTTCGTTGAATGGCACCCAACATGAAATGCAAGTATGGTTATAAAGCTGATTAAGCATTTCGTTAAGCTCTCGTTCAAACTCATCTCGCCATAATTGTTCGCCACGCTTGAATGCTTTATATTTATTGTCTTTTACATGGATTGCAACGAGCGGTAACACACCTGCAAGGAATTGACCAATATATTCGCCACCACTGACCATATCCTGCCATACAAGCATACCAAGTCTATCGCAGTGATAATACCAGCGGTCAAGTTCAACCTTAATATGTTTACGAAGCATATTGAAACCTAATCTCTTCATTGTTTCAATATCATAAATCATTGCTTCGTCAGTTGCTGGGGTCATGCCACCATCGGACCAATAACCCTGGTCAAGAAGACCTTTTTGGAAATAAGGTTTATTGTTAAGATAGAAACGTGGATAACCCTTTTCATCCTTACCGATAGAATATTTACGCATACCTACGTAGCTTTTTACTGTATCTACAACGTTACCATCTTTTATGAGTTCAACTTTAAGGTCATAAAGGAATGGATTTTCAGGTGACCAGAGTTTAATATGGTCAAACTTAATAACATCATCCATTGAAAGTGTATTTTCAGAGACAACAGCTTCACCGTCGAATACAGTTACCTTTACCTGACAGTTTTCTTCGTTTGCAAATGTTTTAAATGCAAGAGTTTTATTGTCTATATCAGGTGTCATCATAAGTTTAAGAATGTGGCAAGGTTCAACAGCTTCAAGCCATACACTTTGCCATATACCTGATGTTGCAACGTACCAGAATCCGTGTGTATCGTTAACCTGCTTACCTCTTTGTTGCCAACCATTTTCAGTAGGGTCAAATACACTTACAACAAGTTCGTTTTCGCCATCATTGAGCAATCTTGTAATGTCGATAGAGAATGTTGCATAACCTCCTCTATGAGTACCTGCAAGCTCTTTATTTACATACACTTTACATTCCCAGTCAACGGCAGCAAAGTTAAGAAGTATATTCTTTCCTTTCATAGTTTCAGGAACAGCAAATGACCTTTTATACCAGAGTTTCTGGTCAGGTTTTAATGGTCTTTCAACACCGGAAAGCATACTTTCAACTGCATATGGTACAACAATTTCGCCTTCAAATTTGTCAACCCATTCAACTGAAGAATCAACAATGGCATAGTCATAAACACCATTCATTGACATCCAGTTTTCACGTTCCATCTGTGGACGAGGGTATTCAGGCAATGGATTATTTCTGTCAACCATGTCAGTCCAACGAGTTTTCATAAATCCCATAAATTTTTACCTCCAAATTAAACAAAGCCCAATAAGGCATAATATCAATAATATTTTATAACATTATTAACCATTTGTCTATTGAATTTTTAAATTTTCTTTGATATAATACAAGAGAAATTTGCGGGTATGGTGGAATTGGCAGACACGCAAGATTTAGGATCTTGTGCCGAGAGGTGTACAGGTTCGACCCCTGCTACCCGCACCAAAATAACAGTTTCGACTTCTGTCGGGACTGTTATTTTATTGCAGGTGGTCGAACCTGAGAAGGTTTTTGCGTTGAGAAAATGATTTGGTGAATCATTTTTAGCAAAAAGTCGTGAGGTGGGTACCGAAATTCGTTAGAATTTGGGTCACCGAGCGAGATGGATCAAGGCGTAGCCGTAGCAGACATTCGACCCCTGCTATTCTTTACTTGAATTACAATTGTAATAATGATATAATATCTGTATATTATTGAAAGGTTTTATTTTTTATGAATGAAAAGACTTCATTAGTTTTTACAGGTGATATTGGTTTTGATCGATATATGTACGGCAAATGGGATGATGAAGAATTAATCTCAAAAGAAATTCTTGATTTTCTTCACAGTGCTGACCATGTCATAACAAATGTTGAAGGTCCTGTTGCTATTGCTGAACAAAATACAACTCAAAGTGGTGTTCAGCAGTTACTGCACACTATTGACCCTGCTGCTGTAAAAGTTCTTAATAAAATGAAATCAGATATTTGGAATATCTGTAACAATCACATTATGGATGCCGGTGCTTATGGTATTGAAAGTACGTTGCAGATTGCAAGAGAAAATGGCGTGCAAACAATCGGTGCAGGTATGAATATCGACGAAGCCAGAAAGCCTGTTATTCTTAATGAAGCCGGTGGTATCGGTATGATTGGCGTTGGATATCAACGAGCTTGCCGTAAAGCAGATGTTGATAAACCAGGTTGTTACAGTTGGAGTGAACTCGATGAAATCCAAAAGTCTATTGATGAAATCAAAAAGACTTGTCGCTGGTGTATAGTTGTTGCCCATGCAGGTGAAGAGTTTACTCCACTTCCCTCTCCTTATACTCGTGAAAGATATCACAAGTATCTCGAGATGGGTGCTGATGTAATTGTAGCACACCACCCACATGTACCTATGAACTATGAAACTGTTGGTGATAAAATTATTTTCTATTCATTGGGTAATTTTATTTTTGATACTGATTATCAGCGTTCACAGTTCAATACGGATATTGGTTTACTTGTAAAACTTAATTTTACCGAAAATGAGTTCACATATGAGCCTATGGGACTTAGAATTGTTCGTGGTGAAGAAAGAATCGTTAAAGATGAGCTTCCTCGCATCTTCGTTGATGTTCAAGAGGATGAATATAATCTTTTAGCACCTTTGTCTGCGAAGATGCTTATTGCAGCAACAAAGCGTCAGATGGCCTATTTAAAGCCTGAAGAATTCAAAGGTGCTAGTGAAGAAAAATGGAAAAAACATTTTGCAGAACCTTTAAGAACTGGTCGAGTACCCGGTGAAACACTTGATTTTTTTATTCTTTGTCCATTAGCCGAAAAGGCTGAAGAAGAGAAATGGAAAGAAAGCAAATTAGAAGATGTTAAAAACTATATTTTAGAGCAAATGTAATTAGGAATAAGGTGAATTTATGTTTTGGGGAATTCCTACTCTTATTGAAAACAACTCAATAGAAGAAACAATTAAATTGTGCAAAGAGTTAGACTTCAGTTTTGTTGAGTTGAATATGAATTTACCACAATATCAGCCCGAAAATATTGATATTGAAAAATTCAATAAACTTCAAAAGAATAATAACATATTTTTCACCATTCATTTAGACGAGAATTTAAATGTTAGTGATTTCAACAATTATGTTGCAAACGCATATTTAAGAACTGTTATCGACACTATAGAAATTGCGAAAAAACTTGATATTAGAATATTAAATATACATTTATCAAAAGGCGTTTATTTTACATTACCAGATAAAAAAGTCTATTTATTTGAGCAATATAAAGAAAACTATTTAAAAAATATAGTTGCTTTTAGAAATGCAGTTGAAAAAGCTATAGGAAAGAATAAAATAATAGTTTGTATTGAAAATACAAACGGATATACAGATTTTCAAATTCAAGCAATTGATATATTGTTACAAAGTCCTGTCTTTGCTTTAACCTTTGATATTGGTCATAATCATTGTATCGGTGGTAATGATGAAAAAATAATTATGGATAGAGAAAACAAACTCTCTCACATACATTTACACGATGCACAAGATAAAAAAGACCATATGACATTAGGAACAGGCAATGTTGATATTGCAAAGTTTATCCAATTGGCTAAAAAACAAAATTGCACTGTTGTTTTAGAAACTAAAACGGTTGAAGCGTTAAAGAAATCAGTTGAATGGTTAAATAACAATTAAAGGCAGTTTTAAACTGCCTTTTTCTTTTACCATGTATTAACTTTATCTATATGAACTGAGTTTAATGAATAATATCTGTAACTGTCAAGTCTTCGCATATAGGAGTCAACAGTATGGGCACAAATGAGTATTTCACCGTCTGTATCAAATCCTGTAACAATAAGTGTATGATAAAGTCTTTGTCCATTACTCAAAAATATCACATCACCTAACTGAATTTCACTTAATTTATAATCTCTGCCAACAGGACCTACGCTTTGATTTGTTGTTAAAAATCTATATAAATATTGCACACCTGACCAAGCGGCAGCACGGTCGTTGGGCGAAATATAATACCAACCTATATCTTTTGTGTAATTCATTACTCCCGCGCCTGCGTAAATACATTGCGAGGCAAAATTGGTGCAGTCCCCTCCTATTCCGTGAAAATCGTAATATCGCGGATTTCTTGATAATGCCCACTGTTTCGCATAATCGACAGCATTATTTCTGTTATATTCAAAGCTACGCACAAAAAAATCACTCCCATACATTCTATGCAGGGAGTGATTTGGTGTTTAGTTTAATTCCAATAATCTGTTTTGTCGGGTAAATCAATATTTTTTGCTTTGAATACGGGCTCAACGCCGTCTTTTCGCTGTTTTTCATAGTCTTTTAAAGCTCTGAACGCGTATTTACCGAGATAAAGAATTACAGGCATATTTATAATTGTCATAGCACCCATTGTGATATCGGCAATACCCCAAAGCAAGTCAGCGCTCAATCCTGCACCGACAAAAATAACAACAGATGCAATAATATAATAAATGCTCATAAACACCTTACCGGGCTTTTTACCGAAGATGTGGAATATACATTTATCAACATAAAAAAGATTACCGATAAGAGTTGTAAATGCAAATAAAATCATTGCAACAGTTATAAATATCGGTCCGAATGAGCCGAGAGTTTTTGTGAGTGCCGCCTGAACATAAGGCGCACCCGAAAGCTCTGCTGACGGTTCAATACCTGAGCTCATACATAAAAACGCAGTTGCTGAACAAATAAGAACAGTATCAATAAATACTGATAAAACCTGCACAAGACCTTGTTTTACGGGATGGTTAACTTCTGCGGATGCTGAGGCATTCGGTGCCGAGCCAACGCCTGCCTCATTACTGAAAAGTCCTCGCTTAATACCAAACATAACGCAAGAACCACTAAACCCGCCAAAAATTGCCTCAAAATTAAAGGCTTCTGTGAAAATTGTTTTGAAAATATCGGGTAACAATCCAACATTCATAAATACAATTACAAGAGCAACGAGGATATATGCAACACCCATAAAAGGTACAAGGGTGCCTGTAAACTTGATAACGCGCTTGCTACCACCAAAGAGACAATAACCAACTACAACGGCAACAATAAGACCAATAATCCAAGGTGTTGTTTGCTTATCATAAAAACTATAACCCGAAAATGTTGACTGCAAGTTATATGATGCGAGCATATTAAAGCCGAAACCATAAGTTAAAATAAGCAAAACTGAGAAAATTATTGCCAATGGTTTACTGTGAAGTGCAGTTTCTATATAATATGCAGGTCCACCGTAGCTACCATCAGGACCTTTACGTTTGTAAATCTGAGCAAGTGTGCTTTCGATAAATGCCGACGCACTTCCCACAAGTGCAATAATCCACATCCAGAAAACAGAGCCAAATCCGCCAAGACAAAGTGCAGTTGAAACACCGATAATATTGCCTGTACCTACTCTTGAAGCAGTTGACACCATAAGTGCTTGAAACGAAGAAACACCGTTGCTGTCCTTAGGTTTTTCCATAACAGCACGGAACTGCTCTTTCAATAATCTGAACTGAACAAACTTTGTTCTTAATGTGAAATACAACCCACCAAATACGAGAATAATAATCAAAACATAGCTGTATAAAGCATCATTAATATTGGTTACAAATTGTTCAAACATAATATCACCCACATAAAATAAAAACAGGACACACTAATTTGTTTAGTGATGCCCTGTTTTTTGGCGGAGAGCAAGGGATTCGAACCCTCGAAACCGTTTTAGCAGTTTACACGATTTCCAATCGTGCTCCTTCGACCAGCTCGGACAACTCTCCGTGTCAACAGATCAATATTATATAAGATTATTTTTACAAAATCAAGTATTTTTATAAAAAATATGGGGTTACCATAAGATAACCCCAAAAAGAATTTTTAATTATTCAACTGTAACTGTACCGTCTTCGTAAACAGTGATTTTGTCACCTGTTTTAACTGTGTTAAGGAATTCTTCACCAAGACAGTCAACTGTTGGCATTGGAGTATCAGTCCAGACGGAACCGATGATAGCACCTGCTGCTGCAAGTGAGTCAATATGCTCTGAGAAAAGCATACAAGCAGGGCATCTTTCCATAACCTTTGCACAATAAAGAACAAGACCACCTGTTGTTGAACCTATTGTCTGTGGCAGGCAAAGTGCTGTGCCTACCATTGGTTTTTCATAAATATCAGTATTATTCTGGTCACCACATTTTGCCTGCTTGTCGCCAAACTGTAATGCACCCTGGAAGGAAGCAAGTGTATTGAAACCACCGTGAGAAACAAGAGCTGTTGCTGTTACAGTGCCCGGAACAACGGGACGACCTTTGAATGTTTTCATTTTATTTTGCCTCCTTTGTAATAATGTCAAGAATTTCTTCGCTTGTGTAGTAGCGAGATGTTGTATATGTACGAAGCTTGTTTGAGTTTGTGATTACAGGCATTTTCTTTGCGAGTGGGTTATTCATATACATAAGAGGACAAATATAGCTGAGCACTACGCCTGTTGACTGAAGCTTTGCATACAAATCAGTTTTCTTAAATTCATCACAAACTGCTGGAGGAGCTGTGAATACTGTTGGAATTGAAACCTTGCTTCTTCCGTTCTTTTTAAGACCTTCGAAAACATTATTTGTCCATTCTTTAAGCTGAGCCATTGTCATATGTGGACAACCAACGAAACAGAGCTTAGGAGTTGCTTCAGGATTTTTCCACATAACAGGATATGATTTCTTAACTCTTTCAAGTTCAGCATCATCAATAACATAAACCTGTGCGTTTTCAGCAACAAGTGAATCACCCATTTCAACTGCTTCAGGAGTAAGTCCGTCAATATGGAAAAGACCAACAGCACCATTTGATGCACAAGCAGCACCAAAGTCTTTAAGATACGCTTTAGCATCATCATTAAGGTCATTACCAAGCCATTCTGTCATACCTTTAACATATGGAACATCTTCCATAACTTTCATACCGATTGCAGAACCGAGAATCTGAGCTTCAGGCTTTTTCTTGCATTTAACTTCAACAACCCAAGTTGCTTTTCTGCCTTCATCAGTGAGAAGACCGAAGTAAGGAACAAATCCTGCAATAGAACCCATCATTTCAATAATACCTGAGTTACGGTTACAACGAGCACCGATAACAGAGTTTGCATATGCGACAGCACTTGACTCTGCCCATGAAAGGATATCACCTTTTTTAGGAGTATTACCTACTTCATCAAGATAGCAAGCACATGTGTATGCATCATCATTCAAAAGACCCATTTTACGAAGCTGTTCGTTATATGAATCCTGCTTTGAGTACATAAACTTTTTGAAAACAAAGTTCTTTAAGAAATCTGAAGGAACATTTGGGTCAAAAGGTTTTGGGTCAACAGAGAATTTCTGCTTCGATTTAACACCTGCATTAAGAAGCTGGTCCATCAAATCAAAAACAGGAGTCATCATCTTAAGACCAAAACTTGTAACAAGATGTCCTTTGTCACTTGTAACGGGAACCATTTTTTCTGCACCGAATGTTTCACCGTACATAACAAGTGTTTTCATAACTTTAGCCATAACTTCGCCTTGTTCGCCGTTAAGCATAGCCTGCTGTTCGGCTGTAAGTTGCATTGCCATGTTAAGCACCTCTTTAATAATTTATTAACAATTTATAGTTTACTATTTATAAACACAAGTGTCAATGAGAATTTGTTAAAATTTTGACTAATTTATTTATATTTGTTGTATTTAAGAATAATTGTGATATAATTTGTTATAGCTTGTAACCTTTATATAAACAAGGTGAACAATTAAATAATATTAAGGAGGTTACCCCTTGATTTTCCCAATACCACAAAAAAATGAACTTAAAGGCAAAGATATATTTGTAAAGTCTGTTTATCTTTCTGGTGAATTTAAAGAAATCGCAGAAAAGGTTTTTGAAGATTACTCTATACCTTACCATAAAGGTTTAAACGTTGTATTCAAATACGAAAACAGCAAAGAAACAACATACGCTGAGGATATTGCTCGTCTTATAGATGAAAAATATATAATTATTGTTTCTGAAAAAGAGATTATTGTTAAAGCATCCTGCGAAAAAGGTGCTTTCAGAGGTGCACACTCTCTCGCAAAACTTATTGTGAAGAACGAGCTCAAAGAAGGCACGCTGGTAGATTACCCTCTTTTTAAAAAGCGTGGTTATATAGAGGGCTTTTATGGTCCTACATGGGAAAACAGTAAACGTATTTCTGTATTGAAGCTCATGTCTTCATATGGAATGAATACTTTTTACTATGCTCCTAAGGACGATATTTACCACAGAGAAAAGTGGCGTGATTTATATCCTGAAAATGAACTTATTCAGTTAAAAAATCTTTTTAAACTTGCTTGTGAAAACTATTTAGATTTTCATTGGACGATTGGACCTGGGCTTACATATAAATACACCTCTGAAGAGGATTTTACATTACTTATTAATAAAATAAGAAGTGTTTATGATATTGGTATTCGTAATTTTGGTCTTTTACTTGATGATATTCCATGGGATTTCCAATATGAAGATGATAAAAAAGCTTTTGACTCCGTTGTTGATGCACATATTTATCTTGTAAATAAAACTTATAATGCATTGAAAGACCTTGATGATTCAATTAAATTAACAGTATGCCCTACTCAATACAGTGGTAATTGTAATGAATATTATATTACAAAATTTGGCTGTAACATTCCTGCTGATGTTGACTTTTTCTGGACAGGTGCAGAAATCTGCTCACATGTTCTTACTGTAAGAGAGGCAGATGAACTCACCTATGCTACAAATCACCGGCCACTTTATTGGGACAACTACCCAGTTAACGATTGTGAAATGTTTCAGGAAATGCACCTTGGTGCACTGATTGGCAGAGATAAGGAACTTTATAACCATTGTGAAGGTATCATTTCAAATGTTATGGAGTTTGCGGAGTGTTCTAAAATTCCTCTTATGACAGTTGCAGATTTCTTATGGAATCCACTTGCATATAATTCTGATGACTCATTGAAAAATGCTCACAAGGAAATATTGGGAAATAATGCAGATAGTTTTTCCTTATTTGCTGACCACCTTTGTGTTTCATGTCTTTCGAGATACGGTTCATCATATATGGGTCAGTTGTTATCTAAGATTTCTTTTTTAGAAGCAAACGGTAAAAAAGAAGAATCACTTGAGTTGTTAAGTTCTTATATCTCCGACATGAGAAAATGTTTAGCTCTTGTTAGTGACACGAATGTACCTCTTTTTGATGAATTGCAGAAATGGGTAAGGAAATTTTCTATGTGTTGTGATTTACTTGATGATATATACATAGCAAAAGTGAACCCATCAATTGAAAATAAAAACAAGCTTTCGGATGCACTTCAAAAATATAACAGTGATGGTACAATTCTTACTGGTTTCTGCCTTAGAGAATTTGCTGAAAAAACGTTAATTAAAATGTAAAAAAATACAAACAAAAATGCAACTCTATAAAGCTATATGCTTAAATAGGGTTGCATTTTTATATTTTAGTTCATTTTATTATTATATTTTTTAAAACAATGCTTATCATAACTTGGATTGAATGCGTAGAAGTTTCTACTATCAAGTTTATCAGTAACTAATTGCAAACCTTCACCGAATCTTTGATAATGAACTATTTCTCGTTCACGAAGGAACTTTATAGGGTCACGTACATCTGGGTCATCAACAAGTCTTAAAATATTATCATAAGTGGTTCTTGCTTTCTGTTCTGCAGCAAGGTCTTCGTGAAGGTCGGTTATAACATCACCTTTTGACTGTAAATACATAGCAGAAAATGGTGTTCCACTTGCTGCAACAGGATATATACCTGTTGTATGGTCTACAAAGTACTTGTCAAATCCACTCTTTTTGATTTCATCTATCGTTAGGTTTCTTGTAAGCTGATATACGATTGCACCAACCATTTCTAAATGTGAAAGTTCCTCGGTGGCTATATCGGTTAAGAGACCTTTAAGTTCTGGTAATGGCATACCATATCTTTGAGAAAAATATCGCATTGACGCTGCTAATTCACCATCTGGTCCACCAAACTGACTGATTATTACTTGTGCTAATTTTGGATTAGGGTTTTTAATTTTCACAGGATATTGTAATTTCTTTTCATATTGAAACATTAGCAATCACACTCCGTATATTCCCATGGCCATGGATTCTTTACCCATGATAAACCACTACCAGCTTTGTGTGTAAGTGGGCCAAAACATTCTTCGTATTCTTCAGTTAATTCCATTGCTCTTTCTGAATATTTTTTATGCATTTCCATTGCTTTTTCATCACAAGGATGAGTATCTAGATAAAGGTGTAATTCCCAAGCAGCAAACTTAACTGCAGAAAGTTCACGCATTAATTTACATTTATCCACAGCATTTACCTCCATAGAATTTTTTATCTAATACAGGAAATAGTGTTCCCTTTCGTAATGCTTCTTCACTTGTATATGTTGTTATCTCTGTCTGAAACGGCACATAAGCCATTGCTACAACTGTATATTCGGGAAGATGTGGCATTTTTTTACAAATACACATACATTCTTTTTGCTCCATGTTTGCTTATCTCCTTTAAATATAAAATATGTTATAAACATATCTGAAACATACTATTCTTAACTAAAAGAGATTGTTATACATATTGAAAAAAATTTGCTAAAATGATAGTATATTATTAAGCGAGGTGCTTGATGTGGAAAATGAAAAGATAAACAAGACTTCAAATAAGAATGATTCAGGAAATAGCTATTCAAAAAGCACCACATTATTTGTATTTTTAGTTGCTGTTCTGTTATTCGTACTTATCATTCAATTAAACGAGACAAACAAACATCTAAAAATCATAGCTGAAAACAGTAGCATTTCTATTGAAACAGAAACGAAAGACGAGAATTATGATTCTGTCTTGAATGTGTTTACTGAAGAACCTACGGAACAAGAAGATATTTTACAAAATCCATATGATGATTCAGTCACGCAGGAAGAGGTTACCACTGATACAAAACAAGGCAAAACCTATGTTATTAATACTTCAAGTAAAAAGATTCACAAACCCGATTGTTCATTTATTGCAAGAACAAAGGAAGAGAATAAAAAGACTGTTGTCCTTTCTGATGAACAACTTAAAGAATATATTAATAACGGATACCAAATATGTAAAACTTGTGGAGGAAAATAAAATGGAAATTAAGAGAATTTTAGCAAAAGTTGACCATACACTACTCTCTCAAACTGCAACATGGGATGAAATTAAGTTAATTTGCAACGATGGAATGAAATATAATACTGCATCTGTATGCATTCCTGCATCATATGTAAAACAAGCAAAAGACTATGTGGGTGACAAACTTGCAATTTGCACTGTAATTGGTTTTCCAAATGGTTATTCAACAACAGAAACAAAGGTTTTTGAAACAGCAGATGCTGTAAAAAATGGTGCCGATGAGATTGATATGGTTATCAATATTGGTTGGTTGAAAGATAAGAAGTATAATGAAATTCTTAATGAAATCAATGCAATAAAAGATGCTTGCAGTGGAAAACTGTTAAAGGTTATTATTGAAACTTGTCTTCTTACTGATGATGAAAAAGTCAGAATGTGTGAAATTGTATCTGAATCAAAGGCAGATTATATTAAAACATCTACTGGATTTTCAACTGCAGGTGCAACAAAAGTAGATATTGAATTATTTTCAAAGCATACAACAAATGGTAAGAAAATAAAAGCTGCTGGTGGAATCGCTTCTGTTGAAGATGCAGAAGATTTCATAAAACTTGGTGCATCACGTCTTGGAACAAGTAGAATAGTAAAAATTGTTAAGAATGAACAAGGTAGTGGATATTAAATGAGATTCAAACGATTTTTTTTGATAGTACTTGATAGCTTTGGTATAGGTAACGCACCGGACGCAGATAAATTTGGTGACTTAGGTGCTAACACGTTAAAAAGTATTTCTCTCTCAGAGAATTTTAAAGTCCCTAATCTCGCAAAACTCGGTTTATTTAATATTGATGGTGTTAATTTCGATAATAATATAACAACTATTGCAAAATATGGAGCAATGCAAGAATTATCAGCAGGTAAAGATACAACAACTGGTCATTTTGAAATTGCAGGAATTATATCCGATAAACCAATGCCCACCTACCCCAATGGTTTTCCTTATGAAATTATAAATGAATTTGAAAAACAAACTGGTTGCGGAATTATTTGTAATAAAACCTATTCTGGGACTCAGGTAATTGCTGATTATGGTGAAGAACACATTAAAACGGGTAAATTGATTGTTTATACCTCAGCTGACAGCGTTTTCCAAATTGCAGCACATACTGACGTTGTTCCTTTGGAAAAGCTATATGAGTACTGTAAAATTGCAAGAAATATCCTTCAAGGTGAGCATGCTGTTGGTCGTGTAATTGCAAGACCTTTTAATGGTAATTATCCCTTCACAAGAACTGCAGATAGACATGATTTCTCTGTTGAACCTCCTAAAAAAACGATGCTTGATAAATTAAAAGAAAATAGTTTTGATGTAATTTCAGTCGGTAAAATCTCAGATATTTTTACACATCGTGGAATTACAGAAAAACATTTTACTCATTCTAACAATGAAGGAATGAGTAAAACCTATGAGCTACTTGAATATGATTTCAGTGGGCTCTGTTTTACAAATCTTGTTGACTTTGATATGAAATATGGACACAGACGAGATGTGGATGGATATGCTAATGCTATCAGCGAGTTTGATAGTTGGTTAAGTAAGTTTATTCAAAAAATGCATAATGATGATTTATTGATTATCACAGCTGACCATGGATGTGACCCAACATACAGTGGCACTGACCATACAAGGGAACAAGTACCTTTGATTATATACTCAAATGGGATTGTTCCTGAAAACCTTGGTACTATTAAAGGTTTTGACTATGTAAGCAAATTCGTTTTAAAAAACTTTGAATTAAGGTGATTTTATGAACAAAAGGGACCTTTTCATCCTTGCAAAAAAAGCTATGAAAAATTCTTATGCACCATATTCAAATTATAACGTAGGTGCTGTTTTAGTTTGTAAAAATGGAAATATTTATAAAGGATGTAATGTGGAAAATGCATCATATTCACTTACAAACTGTGCAGAAAGGACATCATTGTTTTCTGCTATCGCCAATGGTGAAAAAGAATTTGATTCTATTTTAATTATTGGTGGTAAAAATGGTGAAATCAACGATTATGCAATGCCTTGTGGTGCATGTAGACAAGTTTTATCAGAGTTTTGTGATAATGATTTTAAAGTGTATGTTGCTAAAAATGAAAATGATATCAAAGAATTTTTATTAAAAGAACTGCTTCCTTTCACATTTGATAAAGATAAATTAGGTGAATGAAATGCGAATTTATGACATTATAGAGAAGAAAAGAGATAAACAAAAATTAAGTCTAGAAGAAATTGATTTTTTTGTGCAGGAATATACCAAAGGTAATATTGAGGATTATCAGGCATCTGCACTACTTATGGCAATTTTTATAAATGGTATGGATGAAGAAGAAACCGTTTGTCTCACGGAAAGTATGGCAAAATCAGGAGATACGCTTGATTTATCTACAATTAATGGAATTACTGCTGACAAGCATTCTACTGGTGGAGTTGGTGATAAAACATCACTTATCGTTGCACCTATTTGTTCATCTCTCGGTATTAAAATGGCAAAAATGAGTGGTCGTGGTCTTGGCCATACAGGTGGAACCATTGATAAACTTGAAAGCATTCCAGGGTTTAATGTTTCATTAGACACTGAGGACTTTTTTAAGCAAGTCAATGAAGTTGGTCTCTCTATTATTGGTCAGACTGGAAATTTAGCACCTGCTGACAAAAAGATATATGCTTTACGAGATGTAACAGCAACCGTTGGAAATATTTCTCTCATTGCATCAAGTATTATGAGCAAAAAAATTGCTGCAGGTGCCAAGAATATAGTTCTTGATGTTAAATGTGGTAGTGGTGCATTCATGAAAGACGAGAAATCTGCAACACAACTTGCTGAAACAATGGTTAACATCGGCAAAAAATGTGGTCGTAATATTGCTGCAGTTATTACAAATATGGACATACCTCTTGGGTCAAATATAGGTAATGCACTTGAAATTATGGAAGTTATTGATATCCTTAACAATAAAGGTGATAAACAATTACGTGAACTTTGCTTAGTGCTGTCAGCTACAATTCTTAGTATTTCGTTTGACTGGGATTATAACGAAGCATATAAAAAAGCTGAGCATACTCTTATAAATGGCTCAGCATATAAAAAGTTTATTGATTTTATTGTTGCTCAAGGTGGCAATCCAGATTTATCTAAACTTGAACACTCCAATAAGTCACTTGAAATAAAAGCACAAAAAGATGGTTACATTCAGAAGATTGATTCGAAACTTGTAGGTGAAAGTGCAGTATTACTTGGCGCAGGACGTGAAAAGAAGGATGATATCATTGATTATGGTGCAGGAATCATTCTTCATAAAAAGACTGGTGATAAAGTTTGTGTTGGTGAGACCATCGCAACCCTTTACGCTGAAACTGATGAAAAACTGAAGAATTGTGAAAAACTTTTCAACACAGCATATGTAATTGGTGATGAAAAACCTAATGCTTTACCACTTATATACAACACAATAAGATAATTTATATAAAAAACGACCTGTATAACAATACAGGTCGTTATCTATTATTTATTATTCAGCAATTTATTAGTTGTCCTTTGGTCAACCCAGAAAACAACAATTAATTCTACAAGTGCACCAAGCATATGCCATGTTGAATGACCATGGAAATTACCAAGAGCAAAGTCAGCAATTTCATTATCACCCCAAAGAGCAGTAATGATTGCAGCAACAAGCATTACTGATACTGCAAGAATTAAAATCCATCTTTCGTTACTTGTCATTTTTTTGAAATTATCAATAATCAAATAAAGCATTGGTAATACAGTTATTACACATCCAACTTCGGCTAATGACATACCACCTGTCTTACCATCCATAGGAGCTCCGCCACCACCGAAATAAAGTGGTCTGTCATGCATAACAAAAACTTCATATGTAAGCACACTAAGAACAATTGCCATTATAACTGTCACACTGAATAAAAAGATATTTCTTTTTTTCAGAGTATCTTTTGATTGATAGAATTCCATTGCAAAGCTACATACGCCACACCAAGCAGTAAGCTCTGTTAATGACATATCAACATAACTAGCTAAAAGTTTTGTTGTAAGTACACCTGGTTCAAATGCACCATAATTCGCGGTATGCATACCAACAGAAGTAACGGACATAACACTATAAAGTGCGAGGAATAAGTACCAGTACCATTTTTTATTTTTTTTGATAAGCAATATAATAATGCCTATAATCGCAGCATATGTATATGCCCAGTTAGTTTGCACAGCAGAATACTGTGCACAAAATTCTGCAAAAGTTGTACTGACACCTTCAAAAGGCAAAATATCTTTATAAGAAAGCCAGTCAATAAAATCTAATTTTAACAAAACAAATTCATCTTCTTTCTCAAATATTATGATTTTTTCTTTACATACCAGTTAATGATTTTGTCCATAAGACTCTTTTTCTCACCTTCAGATTCGCCACTACCAGGTGTAACAGCACTACTATCTGACAAGTCAATTTCTGTTGCGTTGAGTTTATATGAATTTGCGAAAATATCAATAACTTGTTTTCTGACCATTCCACGAAGAGGAATATGAGAAATCATACCATAAGTTGCTGCTTGTCCTTCTTCTGCAAGCTCAGGATGTTCACGTACAGTTTGCACAGCATCTTTAAGGTCAGAAATAAATGCTTCAATTACCTTTTCGTGAGGTGCAGTAACCATAGCATGAAGTGCATCAGGCATCTGAAGACGGTCAATGTGCCATCCTTTTTCTTCCATAACATCACCAACAGCAAAGATATTAACATCTTTATCAGTTGAGCGAAATGCAAGAAGACTGACAATAGGCTTACCTATAATTTCAAAGCAACCGATTTTACAGATTTCTTCCTTTAAAATATTTGAAACTTCAATAGTTTTCTTTGCAAGTGAAACATACCCTTCAATACCATTTGCTTGAATAGCAGCCCATGCAGCAGCATAAGCACCACCTGGACGGGTGCCAAGGAATGCAGGAGATGCAAAAACTCCACCTGGCCAGTCCTGATTTGCAAAAACCTGATGTCTGAAATAGTCAATATTTCGATAAAGAATACATGATGCACCCTTTGCAGCAAAACCGTATTTATGAATGTCAGCAGAAATTGAAGTAACACCGGGAACTCTAAAATCCCATACAGGAACATCAATACCTGCCATTTCCATAAATGGTAAGATGTAACCACCAACGCAACTGTCGACGTGGAGTGGTACTTTATATTTAACTGCAAGTTCACCTAATTTTTCAATAGGGTCGATAATACCATGAGGATATTCAGGAGCAGAACCTAAAATCATAACAGTATTTTTATTAATCATTTTCTCTACTGCTTTAACATCAACCTGCCAGTTCTCATCAAGTGGAGCTCGTCTGATTTTAACACCGAAATACTCAGCACCTTTATCCCAAGCCACATGAGCAGTTTCAGGAATAATCATTTCAGGTTTTTTTATGCCCTTTGAACGACCATAATCACGATATGTTTTTACTGCAAGCATACAGCTTTCAGTACCACAAGAAGTCATTACACCACAAGCCTCATAATCCACATGGAAAAGGTCAGCAGTAAAACGAAGAACCTCTTTTTCCAGTCTTTTAAGACTCTTAAAAGCTGTTGGATTAAGACCATTCGCAGAAAAATATTTTGAATATGCATCATTTAAAAACTGTGTATATTCTTCATTGAGATAATAAACAAGGCTCCAAGTTTTTGCCTCTTTATATTTAGGGTCATCCTTTCCGAAATTTTCAAGTTCCTTGAGAATTTCTTCAAAGGGTCTCCCCTTCTCTGGTACATTACTGTTCATTATATTTTCTCCTTAAAATGGTAAATTATTTAAAACAAAATGCACTAGGACACCGAGATAGTTACCTATTGCATAACCAATAATACCCGTTGTAAGACCAGAGATGAGAACTGCATTGTTGTTAAGTGCAGCTACAACAACAGGAACAAATGGTGGTGAACAAATTGCAGAAACTGATGTTACAATCATTGTGTCGGAGTCAACTTTTGCAAGTTTACTAAGAATTGCATGTAAGAACATACTGCCGAAAATTGAAACAGCTATGTAAATAAGAAGTGTGAAATCGAAATTTTCTATAAATTCGGAGAAATCAGCCATCGTTGCAACTGTAAAACAGAAAATGTAAATAATATACATACCGAGTGACCTTGTTTTCTTAATTTCGCGTACCGGCTTAATAAATGAACATGCAAGTGAAAGTGTGGTTATAAGAAGAATTGTAACAGCTGTCTCATAACCCTTTACAAGATTTCCAACAACATAGGAAACACCAAGAATTGCAGCAGATAAAATAAATGCTAATATAAGTTTACCTGCAACTTTTGGTTTTGCCATACCTTTGAAGCAATTGTCATCTTCTACCTCATCAGTTTGAATGTTCGTATCGCCTTTAAACGCAGGGAGACGGAATACCTTCTGGAAAAACTTTCTGCCGATTGATGTAAGGAAAATCATATATAACGATGATACAACCATATCTACAGTATTGAACATCATATATGAGTTTTGTGGAATATTTGTTGCTGCTGCGATTGATGCAACATTAACTGTACCACCTGTATAAACACCTATAGCAAGCGCACCATAATCAGCGACATTTGGATTGTTTTCTCTGAATATTAAATGAAGAATAAAAACTGTTGTTGTGATTGACACGACTGCAAGTCCCATGCAGATAAGTCCTTTTTTAGCGGTCTTTTTCCATTGCTTTATATCAATTGAGAAAAGAATAAGTGGTAATGCAAGACACACGCTAACATCCTGAATGGTAGTCTGGATTCCAGTAAAGCTTTCAGGAATAACACCAATATTACCAACAAGCATACCAAGAGCATAACAGATAATAACAATACCAATTTTTTCTACAAATTTAACTCTGTTATTTAACCAAATAATCGGAGCTGGAATCAAAATGAATAAAACCGCAAGTAATATATTCATTTTTATACCCCCATTAATTATTTAAGTGAATCACGAACATGAGAAAGGAAGAAATCTCTTCTATCATCATTATCAATAACCTTGATTGGTTTAACCTGATTAAGGTTAGCACCACGATTCTTGAGTACCTCACGGTAATCTTCATAAGTACCTTTTTTAAGGAATTTTACTTCACAATGACCAAGAGCACCATTACGAAGGAGTGGAGGAACAAGAACGTTAGTTTCGCAGAGATGCTTTTCAAAAATCTCTGCATATCTTGCGCATTCACTATCAGGAATATCATTTACAGGTTCAATGAGAACACAATAGTGTCCAGGTGATGTTGTACGGTCAGGATAAATACTGTAACCAATAAATTCCTCACCAACCTCTTCTGAAAGGCTGTTCACAAGCAAGTCAAATGCATTCTGGTTAATCTTTTCACCACTGATATTTGCAATCTGATTACGTCTGTAAAGGAATGTAACCTTTGGTGACTGTTTATAGTAACCTGTGCAACGAACAACGTCTTCAATTCTGTATCTGTAAAGACCACTCATATTTGTAACAATAATTTCGTAATCCTTGCCTGGTTCAAGCTGTGAAATTGTAAGAGGTTTTGTATCCTCTGGAGCATCAATAGGAAGAAATTCATAGAAACCATTCTGTGGAAGCATTACATATTCAAATGAATTAAGTTCAATAGGAACAGCCATAAGACCTTCAGATGCTGCATAACCAAGGTAGTGGAATGGAACGTCAGGTCCCATATATCTACGAAGCTTCTTTTCATAGAGTGAAAGGCTACCTGTACCCATACCATAAAGCCATGCAATTTGCGGCCAAATTCTTGGTACGATTGGCTCGTCGTCAAATCCCTTACGGAATTCTTTGCGAAGCTGTTCTGCTCTTTCAGGCATTGGCTTTAATTTTTTTAGGAGTTTTTTGCGTACATCAGGAGGACAAACGATACTTTCATTGATTGTACCCTTTTCGATGTCATCACAAATCATTTCCCAGTTGTTTTCAAGATAGAAGAACATCGCTTCAAGCATTGTGATGAAAACAGTTCCAAGGTATGTAACATCATCATGAATAAGAGCATGACGAAGTTTCATGTAGTGCATATCCATTGGTTCTCTTGTTTCTGGGAACATAACTTCTTTTGGAGATGTTGCAAAGAAACGAGTAATTGGCTTTAAGAACAGCATTGGATGAGCAGCAAGCCCTGCTGCAGTCTGTCCACTAGGAGTCTTATGATGAAGAACCTCAACAGTTAAAAGGCCCTTCTGGAGTGGCATTTTCTGTCCGTGACTTCTAAACCATTTATGTGCACAACCAACAGGTGCGCTGAAACTGAAACACTGACAAACCCAAGTGCCCCAAAGTCCCATAGGTACAAGCTTTGATTTACCTGTACTTCCTGATGACTCATTATACTTAGGAATATACTTTGATGTAATAAGATTTTTTTCACCATTTTCAGCCATACGTTCAATGTATGGTGCATAATCTGGATACCATGAATAAGGTACGATTCTCTGATAATCTTCAATAGATTTTACATCCTTGAAGTTATGGAGTTTACCATATTCTGTGTTTTTATTAGCTCTCATGAGCTTTTTAAGATTTCTCTCCTGCTGCCATACAGCGTGGTGAGAATAGAATGCTAATTTTGCAAGTTCACCTCGACCAAGCATCACGCCGAAGTTAACCATCATACGTTTCATAACTTTATTCATATTTTTTCATCCTCCGAATTTTCTTTTTTATCGTTAAATATAAATACTTTACAAATTGCAAAGTTTACCATACCCATTACAAATGTTACAAACAGTTTGGAAATAAGTCGTATTGTGTCATCACCTAAAAGTGCAACAGCATCAGAAGACATATTGAAAAGACGAATCATCAAATCAATAAGTTCTGTTGTTGACCACGAAAATGCAACAATTAAAACAGCAAATAACGGTAGAATTTTTAAAATGTTTTTCTTACTATGAAAAACCCAAAAATAATTAACAAAAAATCTAACAAAGAAAAATATTATAATGCTCACTGAATTGGCAACTAAAAGAGTTCCAAATTTATCGGCTATAAATGTTCCATCAAACAATTTATATAAAGGATTAAGTGATAAACTTTCAAAAATAGTAACAACAAAACCCATTAAAAAATTTTTAAGAAACTGAATGACTGTTTCATTGTTTTTAGACTTTTTCATATAAAAATTCCACCATATTTTGTAAATTCTGCAATATATTATTTTACGCCTTTTATTATCATTTGTCAACAGATTCATACGATTGTGATTATTATTTAACTTATATTATATATGTCATATAATGTTTAATCTTGAAAGCAGTTACGGAGCTTAATACAATACAAATGATTTCTTTTGGTAAGAATGGCAGGAAAATTGTCTGTATAAACCATATTGCTGAATAATCCGCATTATTGTATACATTCAATATAAATGCAAAATATAAAATGCCGATTATGTAGATTACTGCAACACCAAGTAAAGATATGACGAAAAATTGATAAAAGCTGCGTTTTTTGAACCTTTCTGCAAAGATACTAATTATCATTGAAGCTACAACAAAACCGATTATAAAGCCGAAATTAGGTGTTAAAACATATCCTAATCCACCACCGCCAGAAAATATCGGTAAACCAATAAGACCTAGAGTCATATATGTAACGGTTGCAAGTGCTGATGCTTTAACTGGCAACACAAGTCCTGTTAGTAACACAAAGAAAGTCTGCAATGTTATTGGCATTAAATTTGGCAGTGGAATCTTTATAAATGAACCAACGCAAATCAAGGTACAGAAAAGAGCAGAAAGTGTTAGGGTTACAATAAAATTTTTTCTTTTCATTTCGCCCTCACACTGACATCGCCCGATGAAATTTCTTCTGTTTCACCATTTTCGTTTCTAACAAGCAAATGACAGTCATCAGTAATTCCTAAAACCGTTGCAGGTCTTATATTTTCACCTGAGATTATGTTTATTCCTTTACCCGTAAGATAAGAATACTTTTTGTATCTCTTTACAAAATCAGTATCATTTTCATTATACATATCAAAAAATCTATTCACAACTTCTGCAACGATTTTTTCTTTGATATTCTCTTCTGTATTTCCTGGGAAAATTGCTGTTGCAATATCATTTATATCTTCGGGGAAACCATTTTCAGGTGCAATTACATTTATGCCTATACCAACTACTGCATAATCGAGTTTTTTATCAGCATTTACAGAACCCTCGGTTAATATTCCACAAACTTTTTTACCGTCGATGTAGATATCATTTACCCACTTAATTTTTACATCATTTTTGTTATAATTCATAACTGTTTCAGCAACAGCTACAGCAGCCATTACTGTCAGAAATAGTGATTTTTCTGCAGAAAAATCAGGATGTAAAAGTAAAGAAAAGTAAATTCCTGTACCATTTGGAGAATAGAAAGAACGACCCATTCTGCCTCTGCCACTAGTCTGACTTTCGGCTATAACGAGTTGTGCTTCCTTTTTACCTTGTGAGCCCATATTTTTCAAATAATTATTTGTAGAATCAAGTTCAGGGAAAATGGTGATATTCAGTTTTTTGTTTAAATATTGTTCTAATACTTTTGCATCCAAAATTATTCTCTCTCATTCGTTACAATATGTGTTATTTATTTTTTCTAAACAACTCAATAACAGATAAAACAGCAAATAAATACATAAAACAACCAATAGCTACAAAACCATTACGTTCCTTTACTAGTTTTGACATTGTTGCATCATAATTTAATAATATAATGCCATTTGCTTCCATTTCCATAATAGTATTAGAATTGGGATGTTTCAAGACAAGTAATTTAGAATTGTTATCTAATTTTTCAACTTCATTTATCAATTCATCATTAACTGAAACACCATCAATTCATCATTTGAAAAATATATTATTATTTCTTTAACAGTTGAGTTATCATAAACATATTTATGAGACTTATACATTGGATAAGATTGAACACACTCGCTTTTATCAACTTCCTCATTCCAATATGACATGCCAAAAACAAAAACAGTACCCGTTATAAGTCCAATGATAATTATTAACAACAATTGGCTATTTTTAGAAATATTGTCAACCCACTTATATTTTCCATACATTTCAAACACCTCTAGAAATGTATTATAACAAACTGTTTATATATCGTCAAATATAAAAAAGGCTTGGAAAATCCAAGCCTTTCATTTTATATATGCCAAATATCCATTGCATATTCTTTAATTGTTCTGTCAGATGAGAATTTACCTGCATTGCACATATTAAGCCAACATTTTTTATAGAATTCCTTTTTATTCTTATAATCAGCATTGACTTTTTTCTTTGTTTCGACATAATCATTGAAATCAAGAAGCAAATAGTAATGGTCAGGCTTATGCCAAGATGCACCCTTAAGAATTGAATCGTAAAGTTCTTTAAAAATCTTTGTTTTGCCATCTTTAAGAGTGCCATCAACAAGAGCATCAAGAACCCGTTTGATTTTTTCATCAGTTTCGTAAAGTTCTTTTGAAGAATATGTTTCTTTAATTCTCTCTATATCTTCAACCCTTGCACCGAAAATATAGTTATTCTCTTCCCCTGCTTCTTCAACAATTTCAATGTTAGCACCGTCAAAGGTACCAAGAGTTACTGCACCATTAAGCATAAGCTTCATATTACCAGTGCCGCTTGCTTCAGTACCAGCTGTTGATATCTGTTCACTGACTTCTGCTGCAGCAACAAGTTTTTCAGCATAGGAAACATTGTAATTCTTAACAAAAACTACTTTGATATACTTTGATACTTCTTTATCGTTTTCGATAAGCTTTGCAATCTCGTTAATAAGTTTGATAATACCCTTAGCACGAGCATATCCTGGGGCAGATTTGGCACCAAAAATGAATGTTGTAGGTACAAAATCTTTTAATGTACCCTCTTTTATTTCAAAATAAAGCTCAAGAATTGCAAGGGCATTTAAAAACTGTCGTTTGTACTCGTGAAGACGCTTTATTTGAATATCAAAAATTGAATTTTCATCAATTTCAACACCATCATGAACCTTAATATACTCAACTAATTGTTTTTTCTTTGTTTCTTTGATTTCAATAAATCGATTAAGTACATCTTCATCATCGGCGTACTTTTCAAGTTCCTTTAGCCTATCAAGGTCAGTAATCCAGTCAGTGTTACCTAATAATTCTGTAATAAGTTCTGATAATTCCTTGTTACAAAGCAACAACCATCTTCTTTGTGTAATTCCATTTGTCTTATTCTGAAATTTTTCAGGATATAATTCGTACCAATCCTTTAATACATCTGTTTTAAGAATATCCGTATGAATTCTCGCAACACCATTTACATATTTTGAACAGAAAATAGCAAGATATGCCATATGAACTCTTTTATCCTGAATAATTTGCATTTTTGAAGCTTTTTCTTTGTCAATCTTAGACATTTTAAGCTCTTTTTTAAGCATTTTATCAAGCTGTTTAATTATATCAACAACCTGTGGAATTGTATCACGGATAAGTTTTAAATCCCATTTTTCAAGAGCTTCCTGCATAATGGTGTGATTTGTATAATTAAATACATTTCTACATATTTCAACTGCACTATTAAAATCAACATTCTCATTAACAGTTAAGAGTCTGATTAATTCAGGAATAGAGATTACAGGGTGTGTGTCATTAAGCTGAATTGTAACATAATCAGCAAATTTAGAAAAATCTTTTCCATGGATAGACTTATACTTTATAATAATATCCTGCAAAGATGCACTTGAGAAGAAATATTGTTGTTTAAGTCTTAATTTTTTACCAGCATTATTATCATCATTTGGATAAAGAACGCGGGAAATGTCCTCTGCTCTATTTTTTAGTGCAACAGATTTGTCGTATTTCTGTGAATTAAATAAATCAAAATCAAATGGTACAAGTGCTTCACTTTGCCACAATCTTAAAGTGCCAATATTATCTGTTCCATATCCAATAATAGGCATATCATATGGTACTGCTTTAACAGACATATCCTTAAAATCAACAGTTACAGCATCATTTTCTATTCTTACTGACCATGGGTCACCCCATTTTGTCCAGTCGTCAGCTGTTTCTGTCTGAAAGCCATTGACAATATCTTGTTTGAATAATCCATATTTATAACGAATTCCGTAACCATCGAGTGGTACATTAAGAGTTGCTGCACTATCAAGAAAACACGCAGCAAGACGACCTAAACCACCATTACCTAATGCTGCATCTTCAATTTCTTCAAGAGATTTAAGTGAAACACCAAAATCATTTAATTCATTTTCAATCTCATCATATATTTCTAATGAAACGAGATTATTATATATTGAACGACCAACAAGAAACTCAGCGGAAAAATAAAAAGCTGTTCTGTTTTTAATTCTGGAATCTCTACTGTTTTTCCAATTATCAGAAATTTTAGACATAACAGCAGTAGAAATTGCATCATGCAATTCATATGAGTTTAATTGTTTTAATTCTTTTAAATATTTGATTTTAGCTAGATTTTCTGCTTCTTTAACAATATGTGACATCTATTTTACTCTTTTCTTTGTTGATATTCTTTGATAAAGACTTGTATAGTATTTAACTTTTTCAGCCAATTCATCATTTATATAGTCTTCTTTAGCTCTCCACTGCCAGTTACCTTTTGTAGTTGAAGGATAATTCATTCTTGCTTCGTTACCAAGTCCTAAAAGGTCTTGCATTGTAACAATCGCTGTATCGGAATTACTTGACCATACTGCTTTCATGAATCCCCAATTATATCCTTCTTTTCGAGTGAGTCGAAGGTATTCTCTTGCTCTTTTTCGAGTTTTACGAGATGCAGTTTTTGTCATGTAACCGATAACTGTGTCATTGTCGTGTGTTCCAGTGTATGCAACTGAATTCTTAGTAAAATTATGGAGGAGATAGTCGTTTTCTTCATCAGTATCAAAAGCGAATTGGAGAACTTTCATTCCCGGGTATTTACTTTGTTTAAGCATCTTTTTTACAGCAGGAGTCAGGTACCCCAAATCCTCTGCAATTATGTCTTTTTTACCTAAATCACGCTCAATTTCACGGAAAAAATCAATTCCAGGACCTTTCCTCCACTCACCTATCTTAGCTGTTGTAGAGTCAGCAGGAATACAATAATATGATTCAAATCCTCTGAAATGGTCAATACGTATTACATCACACATTTTACAAAGATGTTCAATACGTTTTTTCCACCATGAATAGCCGTCTTTTTTCATATATTCCCAATTATAGAGTGGATTTCCCCATAATTGGCCATCTTCTGAAAATGCGTCAGGTGGACAACCTGCTACTTCAATCGGATTGCAATCTTCATCCAATAAAAACTGATTTGGATTAGACCATACATCGGCGCTATCACCAGCAACATATATAGGAATATCACCTATAATTTTTACTCCGTTTTCGTTTGCATATTCTTTTAAATTTTGCCATTGTTCAAAGAAGAAATACTGAATTGTTTTGTAAAATTCAATATCAGATTCAAATTGAATTTTTGCTTTTGTGATTGCATCTTTCTTTCTGGTTTTTAATTCAATACTCCATTCGTTCCAAGGTTTTCCATCAAAGAAATCTTTTAATGACATATATAGCGCAAAATCATCAAGCCAAAATGCATTTAACTGACAGAATTCCTCGTATTTTTTATCAGGTATAAATTGATTAAATGCTTTTCTTAATACATCTGTTCTATTTTCATATAATTTATTAAAATCAATTTTTTCCGGATTATTTCCCCAGTCAATTTTGATGTAATCATCTTTATTAAGTAACCTATTTTCATACAATACATCAAAATCAATAAAATATGGGTTTCCAGCAAAAGTTGAAAAAGACTGATATGGTGAATCACTGTATCCTGTAGGACACAAAGGTAAAACCTGCCAAAAAGTCTGACCTGATTTTTTAAGAAAATCAACAAATCTATATGCTTCTTTTCCTAGTGTACCAATACCCGTTTCACCTGGTAAAGAAGAAATATGCATTAATATACCACTTGTTCTCATAAAATCACCTGACAAAAATATATAATTTATAATAAAAAATGTCAATCACATATTAGTCTTTCATTGATTTTATCAAAGATATGAATTCTGTCAATATCAATTTTAAATTTATATTTTCTATTACTCTGTACATTATTGCTTGATGCAACATTTGCTATTATTTTTTTATTATTTATCAAACCATACAAATAGTAATCCGCTCCCGTCATTTCGACGATATTAATATATAATTCAAAAGTGTTTATATTATCATTTTCAGGCGCAACTGATAAGTCTTCAGGTCTTATCCCCAGAATTACTTCTTTATTATCGTACATCTTCAGATAATCGTTCATTCTTTTGGGTAAAACTATATTGTAATAGTCAAAAATAAGATGATATTCACTATCCTTTTTCTTAACCTTACAATCAATGAAATTCATCTGTGGTGAACCTATAAATTCTGCAACAAAAACATTTTTTGGATGATTATATAGCATTGTTGGTGTATCAAACTGTTGCACAATACCATCTTTCATTACAACTATTCTGTCAGCCATTGTCATTGCTTCTGTCTGGTCATGAGTAACATATACGAATGTAGTTTCGAGTTGTTTATGAAGAATTGAAATACGACTTCTCATTTCCGTACGAAGTTTTGCATCGAGATTGGATAAAGGTTCATCTAAAAGAAAAACAGCCGGTTCTCTCACCATAGCTCTTCCAAGAGCAACACGTTGACGTTGTCCACCTGATAGTGCTCGTGGCTTTCTATTAAGATATTCCTCAATTTCAAGCATTTTAGCAGCTGACAATACTTTCTTATCAATTTCTTCTTTTGGTACTTTTCTGTTTTTTAATCCAAATGCCATATTTTTATAAACAGACATATGGGGATAAAGCGCATAACTTTGAAAAACCATTGCAATATCTCTATCTTTTGGAGAGACATTATTTACTACTCTATCACCAATCAATAATTCTCCATCAGTTATTTCTTCCAGACCCGCAATCATTCTCAAAGTTGTTGACTTACCACATCCCGATGGTCCAACCAATATAATAAACTCTTTATCCTTAAATTCGAGATTAAGGTTGTCAATAACTGTAACACCATCTTCATAAGTCTTTTTTATATTTTTCAGTGTTATTGATGCCATTGTACCACCTTAACCTTTCACAGCGCCATCGATAACGCCTTTTATAATATATTTTTGACAAAGAAGATAAAAAATTATAATTGGAATTATTGCTAACACAAGCATTGCCATGAAGCCACCCCAATCAATTGCGCCATAAGCACCCTGCATTGTAAGTTGTATTGCAACAGAAAGAGTTTTATTTGATGAACCTAGTAAAAGATATGGCAACAAAAAATCATTCCATATCCACATTGCATTTAGAATGGCTACTGTTATTGCAGTAGGTTTTAATATAGGAAAGACAACGTAAAAAAATGTTTTTAATGGACTACAACCATCTATCATTGCTGCTTCTTCAATTTCTCGTGGCAATCCCTTTACAAAACCACAGAACATAAAAACTGATAGTCCTGAGCCAAATCCCAAATATACAGGAATTATTCCTAAAACACTGTTTAATCCCAATTTATAACATATATCGGTCATTGTGAACATAACCATTTGAAATGGTACAATCATACTGAATAAGAATAAATAATAGATTACTCTATTAACTTTTGATTTCACTCTCGTGATATACCAAGCAGTCATTGAAGTTAGAACAACTATTGTCACAACTGAACCAACGGTTATAATTAACGTTCTTATAAATGCCCCTAATATTCCTGAAGAGTTAATTCCATTAATATAGTTTTCAAATCCAACAAAAGTGTCTTGGTTAGGAAAAACAAAAGGCTCACTTATTATGTTAAACTTTGACTTAAATGAGTTGATAACAACAAGATATAACGGGAACAAGAAAACAAATGAAAGAAGTAAGAGAATGGAAAAAGAAGTAAAATTTGAAAGCTTGTTTTGTCTGTTCATCAACTTTCTACCTCTTTTCTACCTGTGATTTTCAACTGAACTAAAGAAACAACAGCAAGAATTAAGAAAAACACTACTGCTTTTGCTTGACCTACACCCTGCCATCCTATGCGACCATAGAAAGTATTATATATATCCAAAGCTAACATAGATGTTTCTCTTGCAGGTGCGCCACCTGTTAGAGCTAAATTCTGGTCAAATAATCGAAATGAATTAGTTAAGGTTAAAAATAGACAAATTGTAACAGATGGCATGACCATTGGGATTGTTATATTCTTTAATATTGAAAAAGATGATGCACCATCAATTCTTGCAGCCTCTTTAAGTTCATTTGGTATATTCTGTAATCCAGCTATATAAATCACCATCATATATCCAATTAATTGCCAGTTCATTAGGAATACAAGTCCCCAAAAACCAAAATCAGCGTCATAGGTAATATCATATCCAAATATCCCTAATATAGCGTTTATCAGCAAGTTCCAAATGTAACCCAACACAATTCCACCTATAAGATTTGGCATAAAGAATACTGTTCTAAAGAATGTTGTTCCTTTTAATGCCCTTGTTAGTAATAACGCAAGAGCAAAAGCAAAGATATTGATTGTAATTACAGATATCACAGTGAATTTAATTGTAAACCACAATGCATTTACAAAATTTTCATCCTGAGTAAAAGCTCTTATATAATTACCGAAACCTATCCAAGTTGCACTTTCAACGGTTGTAAATTCAGTAAAGGAAAGATAAATTCCCATAACAAATGGAACTATGAAAACAATTATAAAGGAAATAAATGTTGGTAAAACAAATGCTGGGAAATACTTTCTTATATTTTTCTCCATTATTTATCCTTCCTTTTTTAGTCAAATTTTTGTTTATTTGCTTTCGCTTTTCCATCTATCAATAACAGTATTTTTTACATCGTTCCACGATTTTGTGCCTTGAGAATACTGCAATAGTACAGAACCGAAGTCACTTTTAAATGTCTGACTTGGGAAAACCGTAAAATTCCAAGGAATTGTGTTTATATTGTCTTTATTCATCCAATTAATGACTTCTTTAGCTAGTGGGTCTTTAGGTGTTTCATTCTCATTAAAAGTATCAAATGGTGCAATCAAATCCAACTCATTTATTACAAAATCTTTGCCTGTTTTACTTGAAAACAACCAATAGATAAAATCGGCTGCTGCTTTCTGCTCTGTTTCACTAGATTTAGAGTTTATTGCGAAAAAGTTTTCTGTACCGATACAAAGGCCTTGATTTTCTTCTCCGTTAAGACCCATAAAAATTGGAAGATATTTAATATTTTCTTGCTTTACAACATTTCCTTTAACATTACTAATCTGGCTCCATGCCCAGTTACCATTCTGCACCATTGCACATTGTCCAAGTGCAAATTCAGCCATAGACTCATCCACTATTTTAGAACCAAGCAATTTTTTGTTCGTTACTGAGTTATTTATATATAAATCAAATATATTCTTGAAGTTTTCGGAATACTTAAAATCAATAGATTTAGTTTTATCACTTGACAAATCGACATTATTATCCTTAAATTCATAATAAACAGGAATATTTGCAAGATGAGTGTGCCATCGCCAATCCTCACCTGTTTTTAATGATGTTGATGCAAATACACCTTTAATACCTAATTTGTCTGCGTTTTTCTGCATATCTTCAACAAGTGATTTTAATGTGCTATAATTTTTAACATCATCCATGGACTTTAAATCAGTTTTTTTATCTGATAATGCAAAATATTTGTCGGTTATCTCTTTATTATAAATAATCCCATACCCTTCAACGACGTAAGGAATCCCATATACTTTTCCATTGACAGTTACAGCAAGATTTTTGTCTGTTAAATGTCTATAAAGTTCAGTATTAGATAAGTCTGCACAATAATTTTTCCAGTTTGCATATCCTTTAGGACCGTTAATCTGAAATAGTGTGGGAGCTTCATTTGTTCCCATTTTTGCAGTAAGAGTTTGTTCATAATTGCCACTTGCTGCAGTTTCAACTATCAATTTTACTCCAGTTTCTTTTTCATAGGCTTTAGCTATATTTTCATATACATTTGCAACTTCTGGTTTAAAATTTAAAAATCTGATTGTAGTTACTTTTTGTGTAGTATCATTATTCTTATCACTCCTGTTGCACGAAGCAAAAATTGAGACAATCATGCAAAATGATAAAAGTATTGATAGTATTTTTTTCATTTTTGTCCTCCTATTTTGAAATAATTCATTTTTATAGATTAATCTTTTTATATTTTTAACAGTTTGTTTGTAAAAATTCCAACGAATCGAATATATAGGTTAAAAAGTTCTTTTATTTTTTTCGTTGTTAATGTATAATACAAATTAATAATGTTTTAAAGGTTGCTGAAAATGCTTATTTCATTAAACGAAGTATCAAAAGAATTTCTAGATAAAACAGTTTTAAAAAATATATCATTATCAATTAATAATAATGACAGAATCGGTCTTTTAGGAATTAACGGAGTTGGTAAAACAACTCTCCTCAACATAATTTCAGGTAATATGGAATGTGATGATGGCGTTGTTTCTTTAAGTCCAGATTTACGTATCGGTTATTTAAAACAAAACGAAGCATTAAACACTAATAATAGTTTGAAAGAAGAAATTGAGAATTCACTTCAACTTGTTTTCGATACACGTAAGCAGCTTGAAGTAATTTCTAGTGAGATGTCAAGTGCTGACAGCACAGAATATGAAAGACTTAATGCAGAATATGAAAGCTTAACAAACATATATAATGCAGCTGACGGATATAATGCAGAGGTTAGAATCAACACGGTACTTAATGGTATGGGATTTGGTAGTTTTGACATGAACACATCTGTTTCTGTTCTTTCAGGTGGTGAAAAGACACGATTTGCACTTGCAAAAATTCTTGTTGAAAATCCTAACCTGCTTATACTTGACGAACCTACAAACCACTTGGATTTTTCAATGCTCAACTGGCTTGAAAATTATCTTTCAATGTATAAAGGTGCTGTAATCATAGTATCACATGACAGATATTTCCTTAATGCTGTTGCATCTGATATTTGCGAAATTGAGAATGGTACGCTGGTAAGATATAAAGGTGGGTATTCTTCGTTTTTAAAGCAAAAGGAAGAACGTATCAAGACCCTCTCAAAAGAATATGAAAAACAACAAAAAGAAATTGAAGAATTAAGAGATTATGTTAGAAAAAATCTTGCAAAATCAAGCAGTATAAATAGTGTTGGTTCTAGAGTGAAAGCCCTTGAAAAGATGGAACTTGCTGCAAAACCAAATCCACAAGTCAAAGATTTACATATCTCTTTTCCTTTTGATATTGAACCACATAAAACTATTCTTGAATGCAGAGATATGAAGGTATGTGTCGGAAAGAGTGATAATAAAAAAACCTTATTACAAAACTTTAATCTTGAAATATCCCGTGGAGAAAAGGTTGCTTTTGTCGGAAAAAACGGTGTTGGTAAATCATCACTTTTAAAAGCAATTCTTAAAAAGATTCCTTATGAAGGTATTGTTCGTTGGGGTGGAAATGTTAAAATTTCGTATTTTGACCAGGAACTTTCTTCACTAGATCTCAATATGACAGTTTTAGAAGCTGTTCATCGCAGATTCCCTACTAAAACCGAGTATGAAATTCGTAGTATGCTTGCTCGTTTTCTTATTGAGGATGAAGATGTTTTCAAGCGTATTCGTGAGATGAGTGGTGCTAACAGAGCTAAGGTTGTCCTTTGTATTATTGTATTTGAACGTTCCAATGTGCTTGTTCTCGACGAGCCTACAAATCATCTTGACTATAAAGCTAAAGAAGTATTGGACTCCGCTTTAAGTAATTATGAAGGTACAATTATTATGGTTTCACATGACAGATATTTACTAAACTCTGTTCCTGATAAAATAATTGAAATGAAACCTGATGAAATTATTATTTATAAAGGCAATTACGATTATTACAAAGAACATCATCAAAATGAAACAAAAGAAAAAACGACAAAACTCGTTGAAAAGAGTAATGCCGCAGTTCAGTATGATGACTCTAGGAAAAATAAAGCACAGGACAGAAAACGTCGTGCCAAACTTTTAAATATTGAAAAAGAAATGGAAAGTTTGCAAAATGAAATTGATGATTTAAAACAGCTTATTGAAGACCCTGATGTTTCCAGCGATTATGCTCGTCTGACTGAAATTCTTGATGAAATTAATCAGAAAGAATTTCAACTTGAAGATTTAGAAACACTTTGGTTAGAATTAGCATAAGAAAAGCCTCTCTTGCGAGAGGCTTAATTTTTAATTAAATGATATACTTGAAATCAATGGGAAATGGTCACTTGTGTATATACCATCATAAGTATCAGTCATAACTTTATATGAATTAACTTTGAATCCGCTTTTTGAAATCATTATGTAATCAATACATTCATGGTCAAGTGCTTCTCCCCATTTCTGGTATGTGCAACTCTTCATTGTGTTTTCTGTCTGATATTTTGTATCATAGAAAAATTCTGTTGCACTCTTGTATGTATCTGATGTTTCTTCTGCGTTTAAGTCACCCATTAGAACAGCAGGCATTCCACCAAATTCCTTAATTTTATCAAGCACAACATTAATACCATTTATACGTGCTTCATCACTTACATGGTCAAGATGTGTATTAAAGACAACGAATTCTTTATTTGATGCTTTATCTTTTAAAATAACATAACTGCATATTCTATAGCAAGCTGCTCCCCAATCCTTACTCATAACATCAGGTGTTTCAGACAACCAAAATGACCCTTTATCAACAAGTGTATATAAATCAGTTCTATAGAATACTGGACAACCTTCTGAGTACACTGGAATATTATCACGATAAGTAATAACAGAATCGTAAGCAGGCATTGTTTCGCAAAAATAATCATATTGCCAACTATTCACTTCTTGAAAACCGATAATACCTGGTTGAGCTTTTTCAATTGTATCTGACACTAAATTTGCGCGATAAAACCATGATTTTTTGCCAAAATCATCTGGAGCATGACATCGAATGTTATAACTCATCAGCTTAATTTTGCTTGTATCAACACTTGGTTCCATTACAATTTCATTCTTGTTTTTTAAGTAGTGTGGATAATAGAAACAGAGTACACTACCCAAAATAATAGCAAGCACAAGAAGAATTGAAGCAAATATTAAAGTAACCTTTTTAATTGTTTTTTTCATAATATAATCACCTCTCGAATATTTTATCATATTTTCATACAAAAGGTAAATAGATTTTAATAAAATAATCACTTGCAAAATATCATTTGTTATGTTATCATTACAGACGTTAACAATCGGGGTGTGGCGCAGCTGGGAGCGCGCTTGACTGGGGGTCAAGAGGCCGCAGGTTCAAGTCCTGTCACTCCGACCAAAAATTGAGAATTCACATTTGTGAGTTCTCAATTTTTCTTCATTAATACAAAAAGGTACTCATTTGAGTACCTTTTTTAAATATTTTGAAGCTCTCAGTAATCTGAATACTTTACCTGATAAAAAAGATTCGAGAATACGTGTCATTTCCTCTTCCGACATTTCACTGTTATTTCGTGCGTAATATGTCATAAAATGAGTTAATGCCCCTGATAACAATACAACATAATACGCAAAATCTGGTTGATTTTCAAAATTAGGTATAAATCTATTCAAAAAAAGAGTAATTGATTTAAAAATTTCATCTGAGACAATATTTCCAAGATTATTTTTCACAATTACAGCAACAAGTCTTTTATTTTCTTTTGTTGTATTAACAAAAGTTGAAATCGCCTCTTTAGAACTTGGGATTTCAGTTTGAGCGTTTAATTTTTCCTCATAAGTACTTCTCAACACATAACGAAATAACTCTTCCTTAGAATTAAAAAAATTATAAAAAGTTTGTCTCGATAAGTCAGCGTGTTGACAGATATCTTTAATTGATATCTCCTCATAGGGTTTTATTTCCATTAATTCCAAAAGAGTATTACCTAACCACTGCTGTGATTTTAAAGCAGTAGGATTTTTTCCTTCATACATTGACAATCACCCCAAATATGTATAAGTTATTAAAAATAATTGACAATTAAGTCATACTTTGTTAAAATATTACCATAAATGTTTACAGGTGTCAAACTTATATTGTTTGATATTTGTATAAATGAGGAGTTGTTATTATGGCAAAGAAACATATCAATGCAGGTAATGCTAATATTCCTGATTACAAAACTCTTAAAGAAATTGTTGTAACAGGTGCTCAGAAAGGTCAGGACAAAAGACAGTTTGTTTTTCTTGACAAAGATAAGAATGAATGTGAAAGAACATTCAACCAAACATGGAGTGAAATCGCTGCTCTCGGTACTTTCTTCTATGTAAAGGGTCTTAATGGCAAGAAAAAAATTGCTGTTATCGGTGAAAACTGTTTTGAGTGGATGATTACATATTATGCAACTATTTGTGGTTGTAATATCACTGTTCCAATGGATGCGAAGCTTCCATATGCTGACCTTGGTGACCAGCTTATTCGTTGTGATTGTGATGCTCTTGTTTACACTCCAAAATTTAATAAAGCTGTTGAAGAGTTCAAGGCTAACCCTGATATGCCAAATATGCAGTACTTCTGCACAGAAAATTATCAAGATTTCCTCAAAGAAGGTCAGGCTTCATTAGATGCTGGTAACAAAGACTTTATTAATGCTGAAGTTAAACCTGACGACCTTGCTTGTATTGCATACACATCTGGTACGACTGCAAAGAGTAAAGGTGTTATGCTCAGTCATTACAATATTGCAAGTAACTGTACAGCTTCTTGTCGTGCTCTCAATGGTAGACATGCAATCGGATTTTTACCACTTAACCATACATATGCCTGGGTTAGTGGTCTTTTCTCATCATATCTTCTTACTGAGTGGGGTTACTTATGTGATGGCATTAAGAATATTCAGGGAGATATGAAGAAATATCAGCCATACAATATTTGTGGTGTTCCACTCGTTGTTAATACCATTTACAACAGAATTTGGAAAACAGCTAGAAAAACAGGAAGAGAAGAAGTTCTTAAAAAAGGTCTTAAAATCAGTAATACTCTTATGAAATTTGGTATAGATAAGAGAGCAAAGATTTTCAAAACAATTATAGATAACCTTGGTGGAAACCTTAATATGATTGTTTGTGGTGCTGCTAACCTTGACCCTAAAGTTGAAAAAGGTATGCATGACTTCGGTATTGATATATACAATGGTTACGGTCTTACAGAATGTTCCCCTGCTGTTACTTGTAACAAACCTGGTAAATTCAAATTTGGTAGCGTTGGTACTCCACTTGATTGTTGTGAAATTAAGATTGTTAATCCCGATGAAGAAGGCGTTGGTGAAATTTATGTAAGAGGTACTAACGTTATGCAGGGTTACTACAATGACCCAGAAGCAACTGCTGCTACATTTGATGGTGAATGGTTAATTACTGGTGACCATGGTAGAATTGATGAAGATGGTTTCTTATTCATGGTTGGTAGAAAGAAGAATCTTATTTGCCTTGCTAATGGTAAAAACGTATCTCCTGAAGAAATTGAAGATAAACTTTCAAGAATTGAGTATGTTGAAGAAGTTCTTGTTTACCAGGAAGATGAAAAGATTGTCGCAGAATTTTTCCTTAACGAAAAAGAATTCCCTGATGCGCGCGACAGAATTGACGATGATGTTGCACAGTATAACCGTGATAATCCAATTTTCAAGAATGTTGCTAAGGTGAAAATTCGTGATGAGGAATTCCCAAAAACAACAACACTTAAGATTGCAAGAAAATATAACTGATTAATTTAAGTCAGGTGACGAAATGTTACCTGACTTTTTTGTTGATAAAATTTAATTATGTACTTGATTTAATCTGTGAAATGAAATATTATATTATAGATTATTAATCGATGGAGGAATTATTTATGAAAGACGAATCTAAAAAATACGTCCAAGAGGCATGGGATATTGTAAAGCATGCTGCTGACGTAGTTGGCTCACGTCTCCCTGGTTCAAAAGGTGAAAGAGAATATGCTGACTATATGGGAGAAAAACTCCGTGAAATCGGAATTGAGCCTAAGAAAGAAGAGTTTGCTGTATCACCTCGTTCAGGTATCGGTGGACTTCCTTACGCAGGTTGGGTTGGACTCATTTTAAGTGTTCTCGTATACTTTGCCTTAGATAACCACAGACTTTGGTTTGGAATGGCATTCATCGGTATTGCTATGGTAATCTGGCTTGTATTCAGCGCATTCCTTTACAAACCATGGTTTGATATGTTCTTTAAACAGAAAGTATCACAGAATGTATATGGTGAATTAGTTCCGGAAGATGGAAAATATGATTATACAATTATTCTTTCTGGTCATACAGATACAAGCTGGAACTGGAAACACTCTGAGAATGCTTCAAAGTATCCTGATAAACCAATTTATGGTCTTCTTACAACTTATAGTAAAGTTGGTTTTGGTGCAGTTTGTGTCTTCTTTATAGTTGGTGTTGCTATCGCTATGGCAGCTATCTATATGGGTCTTTATCTTCAGGCTGAATGGGCTATTATCGCTTCAACTTCAGTTTCACTTAACAGATTCTACATTGCGTTACATTTCTTACCTGTTATCACTGCAATCGGTAGTGCATTCGTAATTATGTGGAATGACCCAAGTGAAGAAAATGCTTCAAAAGGCGCTATGGATAACGCTACAGGTTGTGCATTAAGCTATGCAGTAATCAAATATTTCAAAGAAAATCCTGATAAGATGCCAAAGAACTGTCGTATCGTTGATTTTAACTGTGGTTCAGAAGAGGCTGGTCTTCGTGGTTCAATGAATTTTGCTCATGTACATAGAAATGATGATTTGACACAAAATGCATGGAACATCAATATCGACTCTGTTGCTGATAAGGAATATTTTGAAGTTGTTATCAAGGATGACTGGCAGGGTTGCCGTTTTGATACTGACCTTGAAAAAATGTTCAAGGAAACTTTCGCAGAAATGGGTATCGAAAGCAAGACTAATGGTTGTATTCATAACCCTGTTGGTGGCTGTGACAGTACACCAATGACAAGAGCTGGTATTAAATCAGTTACATTTGCAGCACAGAATCCTATGCTTACATGGTACTATCATACTTGGCGTGACACTCCTGACCGCTTTGATATGGAAACTGTTGGAACAGGTTTTGATGTTGTCCTCAGTGTTATTGATAAGATTGCTAAATTCCAGGAAACAAACGGATTTAATGGTCCTCAAAAAAAATAATCTCAATATTTTATTAAAGGGTATGTTTTTCATACCCTTTTTCTTTGTTTTTTTAACAACCCATTTGCATGTTAATAACGTCCAATTCCTCACGAATAGCGGGTAAAACCTCATCTACCGTATCCAC
>JAZNJX010000062.1:0-26581 GCA_045578245.1 Candidatus Fimenecus sp.
CGGAACCGGAAGAAATTGCTTCTGTTGATGAATGGGGCAGAGTGACAGCACTCAGGGAAGGTACTGTTACTGTTACTGCACAAACTTCCGACGAGCTTACTTCTTCTGTTGTTCTCACAGTAACAACTACACCTACAAAAATCAAGGACTCAAACAAGGAAAAGACCGATTATAACGGTGAAGCCCAAGAGGAAAATGACGTTCTTCAAAAAATTGTTACTCGTTATAAAAAAAGTGACAGTGCAGATGTTCCTGCAAATGTGAAGGACGAAAGTACTTATCAGGATGCTAAAACCGTAACTGCTGCTGATGGTGCAGTATGGGAAATTACAGATTACGGTGTTCTTCGTACAGATAACAACGCAACTAATTCCCGTGATATCGAACAACGATTTATGGGTGACAGATATTTTTTCAGTGCTGATTCCGGTAACGGAAATGTTCTTGCTATTTTCTCTGACGGAGGAAACGGTATCTGGACAGTTATGGCCGAAGGTTATACTCATATTGAAATGATTGAAATGAATGGTACTGATAAAGCCGCAATTATGAGCGAAAACACTCAGAAAGATGTTGCAAGACGCGGTATGGTAGCAAATTCATACTATAACGAAGCTATCGGTGACTTTGTTCCGTCAGAAACCGACAATGATGGTTTGTGGACTTCTATGTATGGTGCAGGTGAGCTTATGCGCTATGCAGTTCTTCGTGACGACCCGAATGCAACTGCTGAGGAAATTGAAAAAGCTCGAAAAACTGCAACTCTTTCAACAGAGGCTGTTCTTTTCCTTACATATATTTCAATGCGTCAAGGCACTACAGAAAGCTATGTAAGAGCACAAAGGAATGGTGATGTCACAGACCTGAATGTCGGTAAATACTATACAAATGAAGCTCTTATTGAAGGTGGAGATTATTCTCAGAACATTCCCGGTAACAGCCCTGCAGATGCCTTTGAGGCAATGAATAACATTTATATGAGTTCAGGTCGTCGCACATACATTATGTCTGTTGACAATCTTGCTGTTCTCAATTCTGACTCATGGAAAGACCCAACCGTTGAAACAGATAATCAATATGCAAAAAGAACAAGACTTCTTGAAGGTTTCTGGGCAAGAACATATTCTCTTGAGGAAGAAAATTTTGCTCTTGATGGTAATATTTATTGGAAGCACAATGGTGATGGCACTGCAACAGGTGTTTCAACATTGGACCCTTCTGATGATGAATACCTTATTCACGGTGAAAACTTAAGAGGTGTTGTTGTTGACGCTTCTGCCCAGTTGCCGGAAAGACTTTGGAACGACCTTGTGGGCAGTGGTTATGATTTAACTGACATTGTGTATAAGGGAGATACAAGCGCAGACGAAATTATCGGTCACCTTTTTATTTATAAGTTGGCATATGATATTCTCGGTGACGAAGACCCTGAATTAAAAGCACTCATTGTAAATACAATGGAGAAGTTTGCTCAGCATCTCGTTGATAACGGATATTCACTTTGTGACGGAACAGGTCAGCCTACAACCTGGGGTAAATTCAACAGAACATATTTCCATAATGGTCAGGCTTTAGGCGGTGCTCCTCTTCAGACAGCAGTTCTTTTGACAGCATTCAAGCTTGCTGCTTATGTGACAGGCAACCAGAAATGGGAAGACGAATATCGTATGGCAGCCCTCGACCCTGCATACGAATATGCAACGATTATGACTCAGAACTGGGAACGCTATAAAATGGCTATTCTGGAATACGCAGCAGATGTATCAACAATTATTCCGTTCTTACTCAGACCACTCATGGAAACTGAAACAATAAAGACCGTATATCGTATGATTCTTAACGATTCCGATGAAGAAATGGCTATGCTTGCCTACTATCTTCTTTTCCAGATGGAGGATGATGAGGAACTTCTCACTTATTACAGAGAAGGTATTGATGACTGGTGGTATTCAATAAGCTTCAGTGAAAATCCTCTTTGGTATTATATCTATCAGCTCGCTTTCCCTGATGAAGAAAAGACAGACTATTATGGCAACAGCCTTATTGATACTGCTGCATGGTCACTTTCACGTCATCCGATTGAAACAATAAAATACCTCGCAACCAATGAAAACAGAGATGATATCAAAGAACTTGACCTTGAAGAAGATTGTGGAGTTGGCGGAACAAACGAACTCAGCTATGACCCGAATGTGAGAAAACCATTGTTCTCAGAAAGCGACAATGAAATTATCAGGCTTGTAGGCATTGTTTTTAGTGTATCAAAACTTCAATGGAAAGTTGCTGCTCCTGATGAACGTGCTCTCCATAAGTTCAACAGCTTAACTTTTAGGCTTGACGGTGCACATTCACCTAATGAAATGGAAGGTTCTACAACATACACTCTTCCATACTGGATGGGTAGATATCACGGTATGTTGAAGTAAAAGGCAATATAAAAAATATAAAGAGAAATAAGCTCCTGTATTCAGGAGCTTGTTTTTTTGTTAGTTTCTGATACTCAAGTGGTTGTGCCAGGAGTTGAACTGGTTTAGGCATTAGTTTTGTAGCCTAAAATACAGAGGTATTTATAAGAAATGTATCAACTGACGGTTGAACTTGTACATCTTGAAGGTGTTTTTGAAGATTATTATAGCGATTACTTTTATGCTTTAAATTATTGACATATCTTGCTTTATTTGTCGAATTAATGTATAATCTCACGAAAAGGGGAGATTATATATGCTGTCAATATGCTTAGCGTTACTTCATAATCCGGAAGATAAACTGCGATTTGAAGAGTTCTATAACAAATTCTATGATACAGTTTATTTCATTGCAAAAGACCATTTGAAAACTAAAGAAGCAGCCGAAGACTGTGCACAGGAAATAATGATTCGTTTTGCAAAAGACTTTCATAACATAAAGCAGGATTTTGACGATAAAAGTTTTAAGAGCTACGTTAGAGTAGTGGCAAAAGGCATCTCTATCGATATGTATCGTAAGGAGAAGAAACATATTGAGCATGTTATAGATGCTGACTTAACAGAGTTTCATAATCTTTCCGTTGAAGAATTTGAAGTTTGTGACACAATGCTTTTAAAACAAGCTATTGATGCAATGCCGGAATCATACAGATATGTTTTCTATTTAAAATATTATTATGAATTCAGCGGTGCAGAGATTTCTGCAAAAACAGGAATATCAGAAACATCTGTCAGACAAAAATGCATGCTTGGAATGAAATTCGTGAGAAACTATATAAAGGAAGCTGAACATAATGATTAAATTAGCATTAGCGTGTGAATTGTCGCTTAACGACTGGGTAGCAACTTTCCCAGATGTAATCCCCGAAGCAGAATGCAGTAAAAAGCACGAAAAATGGAAGAAGAACCTTTTCAACAAAATGCGTAATGACCACTATCATAGGATGACAACAAAAACTATAAAAATTATACTTGTGGCAGCAATATTAGTAGCTCTTTTACTCAGCGCATTTGTTTTTCCATCATCTCGTGAGTCTGCACTTAGTAACTTAAATGCTTTTAGCAAATTTAAAATAACCGAAGATAATAAAAACTCTGTTAATGGTGAAATAAAGGTGGGCTACATACCGGAAGGGTTTGTGTTATCTCAAATTATGGAATCTGGCAAACAAAAAATGTATAGATATAATAATTCAAACGGTGATTTTTTTACTATTTTAAAATGCACATCTACATTGGAAATGAATTTTAATACAGAGTTTTTTGACACAGAAGAAATCATTGTTGATAATATGAATTATACTTACTGCCAAGGAAACGAAGGTATAAATAATCTTGTTTGGACAAAATTTGATTATGTTTACAGAATTAGTGGCTCATTAGATTTAAACCAATTGGTAAAAATTGCCAAATTTGTCAATTAATGACTAACAGAATCTCTTTTAATTACGATATAGTAGTTAAAGGGGGTGAAAATATGTCAAAAATTGCCGAAAAAGGGTTAAGTATTGTTTTAGTTCTTACAGTGCTTTTTTCAGCATTTGCAATCAATTCTTCTGCTGCTGAAGTTGAAGAAGAATATCCTGTAATGCCTTGTTGGTCAGTTATTGATGGGGTTGGCACGTCATTTTCTATTAGTGGATTGGTTGCAACAGCTTCAGTATCTCTTACATCTCAGTATTCAACATCACTTTATATTAAGATTGAGTTCCAGAAAGAAGAATCAACTGGTTACAAGACTCTTGAGACCTGGGAAAAGTCTGGCACAGGCACAATGCTTCTTTTAGAAGAAGACAGACTTATCAACATTTTTGCAGATTACAGAATTAAAGTAACTTGCACTGCTGGTGGCGAAACTTTTACTACATTCGACTACCCGTAATCTAAAACAAAAAACAACCTCTGTGATTTTTTATTTTGCAGGGGTTGTTTAACTTTTTTCAGGAATATTCATAAGGAGAACTAAAAAAATGAAATACGAGATATTCTCTCATGCGATTACTCTTGAGGGAGAAATCTATGACACTCTTGGAATTATAGTAACTGACACACAGGATAATACATATACCTTTGAGGATGTTACCACATTTCAGGAAGAACTTGAAAAGTTTGTAAAGTTTCTTAATGAGGAAAATGTTTCTCTTAAATGCTTCAAAATCTTTCTTGAACTTTTTATGGAAAGTTTATAGACGACAAAAAGGACTGGTGTAAAAACCAGTCCCATTTTTTTAGTATTCTTTTACCTTTTTAATACATTCTTCACAGAGTGAAAGCTCTTCATTAACATTTTCTGCTGTGCCACATAATTTGCATTTTGGTGTTACAACTTCAATGGTCAGCTTTCCATCATTCTCATATAATACAACCTTTGTGCCTACACTAATATTCATTTTATTACGATATTCTTTTGGCAAAACAATTCTTCCAGCTTCGTCCACTGTCTTAACTGTTCCATAGAGCATATTATCACCATACCTTTATCGAGTTTTGTTGTTTCTATAACAAATATACTACAATATGGTAAAAAATGTCAAGTTGCATATATTGTAAGAACTTTTTAACGAATAATATTGAATGAAAGAAATATTAAATTATTAATGATTAAAAAAACTCGTTATGTATAATAAACATACTATTTTATAACAGGATTGCTCATTTTTTATGATAATTTTGGTATTTATTCATAAGTATTTTAAAACCTTGTTGACCTATTTTTGATGACTTATGTATTTTCAGACAAAAAAATACGAGTGACATATCAGCCACTCGTAATAGTGTATTTATAGGGAAAGGGGATTAGTTGAAATATCTCTTCAAAAGACCTTCAAATGCCTTACCGTGTCTTGCCTCGTCACGAGCCATTTCATGAACTGTATCGTGGATTGCATCAAGACCTTGTTCTTTAGCACGTTTTGCAAGGTCAAATTTACCTGCTGTTGCACCGTTTTCAGCGTCAACTCTCATTTCAAGGTTTTTCTTTGTGCTGTCTGTTACAACCTCACCAAGAAGTTCAGCAAACTTTGCTGCGTGTTCTGCTTCTTCCCAAGCAGCCTTTTCCCAGTAAAGACCAATTTCAGGATAGCCTTCACGGTGCGCAACTCGTGCCATAGCAAGGTACATACCAACTTCTGAACATTCGCCTTCAAAGTTAGCTCTAAGATCCATAATGATATCTTCTGAAACGCCTTGTGCCACACCTACAACGTGTTCTGCAGCCCAAGTTCTTTCATCTTCTTTAATTTCGTTGAATTTATCAGCAGGAACCTTGCACTGTGGGCATCTTTCTGGTGCTGAATCTCCTTCGTGTACATAACCACATACTGAACATACAAATTTTTTCATTTCTTTTTCCTCCAAAAATATAAAATTTAATTTATTTTATTACAGTATTTACATTCACCGAATGCCATAAGACTGTAATTGGTTACTTTACTTATTATCTCATCTGAGAAGGTGATTGAGTCATTTTTAAATGACATTAAATCATATACTTTACCACAGCCAACACACTTAAAATGAACATGAGGATTAACATTGCCATCAAAGCGGTCAGTTGTACCATCAGGAATCCTTAATACCATTCCACTTTCTTCAAGTTGAGAAAGATTTCTATAGAGTGTTCCTAAACTAAGATTTGGAATTATCTCACGTACTGAAAGATATAAATCCATAGCAGTAGGATGGTCACATCGTGAACATAACTCATTTATAATTGCATCACGTTGCTTACTTTTGCGTTCTATAGCCATCTTCTCACCTCGTTATCAGTAATGATTACTGTTATTATATCATAAAAAACTCTTTTGTCAATATGTTTTTAATAAAAAGGTGAATAATTTGAAAAAATTTATTTCTGTACTAATTATTTTCTTGATCCTGTTTACATCATGTACAAAAATTGACGAAGTAGAGAAAGAAAACACTGTTTCTAATGAGAATAATAAAAAAATAGTTGCTACGTGGATAACATATTATGAAATAGAAGAGCTTGTCGATAAAACCGATAATGTAGTTGACTTTGAGTCATTGATTTATGAGAAGATTCAGAGTATAAAGAAATACTCAATAAACAATATTTTCATTCACGTAAGAGCATTTGATGATTGCTTTTATAAATCAAATATTTTTCCCAGCAGTGTTTATTGTGACGACAATGATGGTGAACTGAAATTTGATGTTCTTCAGGTTTTTATAAATGTTTGTCATTCGTTAGATATTAAAGTGCATGCATGGATAAATCCGTATCGCATTAGAAATGATGGAAATATAAGTAAAATTCATAAGAAATCCTATGCATATCAACTTTTGGAAGAAAGTAGTGAAAGATTAATTATATCCGATTCTTTCATTTATTATAATCCGTCGTGTGTAGAAATCAATTCATATATACTTTCTGGGATACGAGAAATTCTCGATGATTATTATGTTGATGGAATACATATCGATGATTACTTTTACCCGACGATAAATACAGAAATTGATGATAGTATATATGACAGTTATAAAAAGTCTGGTGGATTACTATCTCTTAGTGATTATAGGAGAGAGTGTGTTAATTCATTAGTTGCTTCAATTTATTCATTAGTAAAAAGTTATGACAGAAAGCTTATATTCTCTATCAGCCCATGTGGTGATTTAAACAAGAACTTTAACGAGCTGTATGCAGATGTAACACATTGGATGACTAGTACCGGGTATGTAGATTATATTATTCCACAAATTTATTACGGTTATAACAATGAAAATATGCCGTTTGAAAAAGTTTTGAATGAGTGGATGTCAAAAAATGATAAGGAGTGCAAAATTATAATTGGATTAGGAGTGTACAAATCAGGGAAAAAGGATATTTATGCTGGAAACGGGATAAATGAATGGCTGGATTTTACAAATATAATTGCACGACAGGTAAAGCATTCTTTTGATAATAATGCAGATGGAATTTCTTTTTATTCATTTTCTGATTTGTTAGTATTTGATGAAAATAGTGTTGTATCGACAGAAAATAAAAATATTATAAAGCAAATGGAATTATATGTAACTTGACGGTTTTACTGATATTTGTTAAAATACATATATATTTGTAAAAGGAAGTGGAAAAATTGAAGAATAAGTTTTATAGACTTATATCTCTTGTTTTAGTCATTTCAATCTTAATGTCCTTGTTTGGAGTGGTTTCTGTATATGCTAGTGCTGAAACCAAGATAGGGTATGTAACTGCAGATAGTGGTTTGTATGTAAGAAAAACACCTACAAGTAAGATAAATAATAAACTTACATATAACGGTGATACGGTTTTACTTTATGTGGGTCAACAAGTTACTATCATTAAGACAGTTGATAGTGATAACGATACAGATAATCCAACTTGGCATCATATTAAGTTTAAGTATAATAACGTTGAGTTGGAAGGTTACGTAACAACTAAATATGTCAGAGTAGTCGATTCTTCAGGTAATGTAGAGCTTCTTGACGATGTACCTGAAATATACAAGGATTACATTAAAGACCTTGTTGCGGCACACCCCAATTGGACTTTTAGGTTTTATGATACTGGAATTGAATGGTCATCATTAGTGTCAAATGATGCACAAGGTGACAAAATGAAAAGTATGATATACAAGACTTTTCCTTTGTCATACCGTTCTACAGAAAGTGGATGTTATAATTGGTCAACAGATAGTTGGATTATGACTGATAGTGGTGGATGGTATCATGCTAACGACAAAACTATTCAACACTATATGGATCCAAGAAACTTTTTCAATGAAAGTAATATTTTTATGTTTGAGGCTTTGTCTTATGACGAAGAAACTCATACAATAGAGGGTGTTCAAAGGATTATTAAGGGCTCATTTATGGACGGTAAAACCATTACCGATATGAATGGAAACAAAGTAACCTATGCACAGGCATATATGGACGCTGCTAAAATTTCCGGAGTTAGTCCATTTCATCTAGCATCAAGAACAATACAAGAAGTTGGTGTTGACGGTAGTGGCTCAGTAAGTGGTACATATTCGGGATATAAAGGATACTATAATTTTTATAATATTATGGCTGCCTCCGGTAGTGACCCAATTTCATCAGGTTTAAGATATGCATCAGGTAAGGATGCATCTAGTGCTGAAAAGGAAAAATATATGTTGCCATGGAATTCACCTTATAAGGCGATTGTAGGTGGAGCAAAATGGATTGGTAATGGTTATATTAACAATAATCAGGATACTTTGTACTATCAGAAGTATAATGTTGTTAATAAGAACTGGAATCATCAATATATGGCTAATATTACTGCACCTGTAACAGAATCAGTGCATATTAAAAAGACATATAATGAGATGGGAATAATGGATAATAGTTTTACATTTATCATTCCATATTATAAGAATATGCCAACAAAAGCATGTGAATTACCGGTTGCGTCAAATGCGAGTCCTAATAACTGGTTGAAATCACTTACTGTTGAGGGATATGCTTTGGATTTCAGTGGCTCAAAAACTAGTGGATATTCAATTTCAGTTGAAAATTCAGTTTCATATGTTAATATTTCGGCAAAGACGGTTAATTCAAAGGCTACCGTAAAAAATACGGGCAAAATATCTCTCAAGGAAGGTATTAACCATATTAAGGTTGTAGTAACAGCAGAAAATGGTGACGAAAGAACTTATACAATTGAAGTGATTCGTGGGAAAGCTAATAAAGTACCTTTAAAAACCATTACACTTGATAAGACTGAATTGACATTAGATAAGGGTGGGTCTTATAACTTAACCGTTACATATAACCCGGAGAACACCACGGATGATAAAACAGTTGTCTGGACAACATCCAATAAAAATGTTGTTACTGTAGAAAATGGTAAAATTACTGCTATTGGTAAGGGTGAGGCTACAGTAACTGCAAAAGTTGGAATCTTCACAGCGACATGTAAAGTCGTTGTGACTGAACCTTCAATACTTGGTGATGTTAATGGCGATGGTAAAGTATCTGCATTTGATGCAAGAATGGCTTTGCAGGCTGCATCAGAAAATATAACATTAACTGCAGAACAGTTTAAGGCAGCTGATATAAACAACGACGGTAAATTATCAGCAATTGATGCAAGAAACATTTTGAAATTAGCCAGTCAGTCATAAATAATTAAACTCCGTAATATGAATTACGGAGTTTTTTCTTATATGTATTTGCTAATGAAATTTAAAATGGAATTCCAGTAGAGCTCAGGGTTTGCACAAGCATTTCTTGCATGAGGTGAGTCCTTGATAGTCACTTTCTCTTTTTCACATGCTGCGGCTTCATAAACTTTGTCAAGCATTTCGTATGGAACAAAGGTGTCTTTATCTCCATGAATGAATATTGTCGGAGTTTTTGATTTCTTTAATTGTTCAATTGATGAAGCTTCTTTAAAATCAAATCCTGAGTAAATTTTGTTAACAACACTGGCACTATACAGAGTTGGGAATTGATGCATTTTAAAACTTTTTTCAATCTTATTGCTAAAAATATCCCAAACAGAGGTATAGCCACAGTCAGCAACAGCAACTTTTACGTTACTAGGGAGTTCTTCGCCAGTAGTCATCATAGTAGTCGCAGCACCCATTGATTCTCCGTGAAGAACGATTTTAGATTTAGGATAGTTTTCAACAATAAAGTTTATCCAATCAATAACGTCCAGTCTGTCACACCAACCCATTGTAACAGTTCCTTGCTCACTATCAGCATGACCATTAAGGCTTGGAAGAATAACATTATATCCTAATTCATGATATTTTTTTGCGTACATTGCCATGCCACGTGGACTTGATGTGTATCCATGGATGACAAGTACAAAAATGTCACTTTCAGTTTTTGGAAAAAGATAATCCGCGTGTAGATTTTTATTTGAGTTTGTTGATTTTATAATGATTTTTTCTTTATTTACATTATCGAACCATTCTTTTGGTTCTTCTTTAATTGCATCAAGGCGAAGTCTTTCTTCATCTTTATGCTTTGTGCCACTAGCAACCTTTTTAACATAAGGATTTTTCATACCACTTCTTGTAAGTGTGATATAATAAAAGATGTTACCAATCAATAAATATGCTGTACCGGCAGTTGCGGCAACAATACCAGCAGTTTTAAGCAATGCTTTTTTATTGTCTTTCATATTAACTCCTCCTTATATTTCATATTACAACTTTTTACAGTGTTTGTCTATTCTTTTTTACATTTGTACATAAATTTTTGATTTGTTATTGTTTTATTTTGTTTTTTCTGCTAAAATAATGTTAATAAATTGCGTAAAAGGAATTTTTATTATGGCAAATGATATTACAATTATGAAAACAGCTATTTTTGGCGGTTTTAAGAAATCGGATGTTCTTGCGCTTGTGGAGAATTTACAGCATGAAACTGCTGACACAAGAATGCTCCTTGATGAAAAAAGAAAGGAAGCAAATGAGTTAAGAGAGCAGTTGGATGAGATTTCAGAAAAACTTGAAAAGCTTAATGAAGTAAACGAACTTCTTGCTATTAAAGAAAAAGAAAATGAAGTTCTTGCTGAGAAATTAGAAAAGGCTCTTAGCGAGAATAAAGCATTAAATGAAAAATTCACTGATTTTGATAATAAAGCAGAAAAACTTCAAAGAGCAGAAAAACAAATTGGTGCAGTTTATATTGATGCAAGACGTTACGCAGATGATTTAGTTGAAAATGCACGTTCAAAAGCTAAAGATATCGGTGCGGTTGCATCTCAAGATATAAAACGTGAGTGTCTTGAAATTGAGGCTCTTTTGAGAGATGTTGATATAATCTCTAACAAATTCAATACATCAATTGAACAACTTCATAGGGATGTATATGCTTTGAGTTCTAAACTTAACACTTCAGCATCAAATTTGATTAATTTACATACAGATTTGGCTGAGTTTACTCCAGTTGAATTTGAATATAATTCAAATGCTTTGCCATCAGAAGAGAATAACATTATTGATGTTCCTGATGAAAACAAAGATGACGAATTTATTTTTATGTCATACACAGATTAACCACATTACATATTTAACGGGTGATTTTTAATATGCATTCACAGATTTGTGAGTTAAGAGATAGAATTATTTTAAAAGAATTTGAGAGAATGAATAATATGCAGTTAAAAGCGGTCTTATCGGTTGACGGACCGCTTTTAATTCTTGCTGGTGCTGGTAGTGGTAAAACTACAGTACTGGTTAATAGAATAGCAAATATAATGAAATATGGTTCTGCATATAATTCAAATGAAATTGAGTATTACATTGACGATGATACATTAAGTCTCATGAATGAATACTATAATGGCAACACAAGTGTTTATTCACATATTAAAAATGTGTTATCTGTTGATGCTCCAAGGCCTTGGGAAATCCTTGCCTTTACATTTACCAATAAAGCAGCGAATGAATTGAAGGATAGATTAGTATTAAGAATTGGTGAAAATGCTAACGATATTTGGGCTGGTACTTTCCATTCAATTTGTCTGCGAATTTTAAGAAAACATGCTGATTTATTAGGATACTCGTCAAGATTTACTATTTATGATACTGATGATAGCAAAAGAGTTATGAAGGAATGCCAAAGACTCTTGAATATTGATGATAAGTTTCTCCCTCATAAATCAATTTTGTCCGAGATAAGCAGAGCAAAAGATATGCTAGTTCCTGCTAATGAATTTTTGTCGTTAGGTAGTGGCAACTATCGAGAAAAACAGATTGGTGAGTGTTATGTGAAATATCAGCAATTATTAAAAAATGCTGATGCAATGGATTTTGACGATATCATTTTCAATACAGTTAAACTTCTTGAAGATTTTGACGATGTAAGAGAGTATTATCAAAACAAATTCAGATATGTGCTTGTTGATGAGTATCAGGATACCAACCATGCACAGTTTATGCTTACAAAATTGCTTTCAGAGGGTTACAATAATATTTGCGTTGTTGGTGATGATGACCAAAGTATTTATAAGTTCCGTGGTGCAACAATTGAAAACATATTGAGTTTTGAAAAGAATTTTAAAAATGCTCAGGTAATAAGGCTTGAAGAAAACTATCGTTCAACGCAGAATATTCTTGATGGTGCAAATGCTGTTATAGCTAATAATGAACAAAGAAAAGGCAAGAATCTTTATACTTCAAATGGCAAAGGGGACAAGATTGTATTAAATACCCTTGAAGATGAATATGGCGAAGGTAAGTTCATTGCTGATGAAATTACTAAATCTATGGGTTCAACAGGTAAGTTCAGTGATTATGCTGTTCTATATCGAATGAACTCAATGTCCAACTCGATTGAACGTTGCTTTGTAAGAAGTGGTATTCCATATCGTATTATTGGTGGACACAAATTTTATGAACGTATGGAAGTAAAGGATGCACTTGCGTACCTGTCTGTTATTGTCAATCACGATGATAATTACAGACTTGAGAGGATTATTAATGTTCCTAAAAGGGGAATTGGTGCAACAACTATTAATACTGCAAAGGAAATTGCAGATGCATTGGAAATGAGTCTTTTTCAGGTTTTTAAAACATCTGACGAATATGAAAAACTTAAAAGAAGTTCTGTTAAACTGATTGAATTCACAAATATGATTGAAAGTTTCTCTGAATTGCTTACAAGAGAATCTCCATCTTCTGTTTTTATCTCTCTTCTCGATGAAACAGGTTATAAAGCATCTTTGTTAAACGACAAGGAAAAAGGTGAGGAGAGACTTCAAAACCTTGATGAATTGAACTCTAACCTTATAAGATTCAAAGAAGAAAATCCTGAAAGTGATTTGTCTGATTTCCTTGAAGAAGTTGCTCTTTTGACCGATATTGATAATTATAATTCTGATGCTGATGCTGTTGTATTAATGACACTTCATTCGTCAAAGGGTCTTGAATTCCCTGTTGTGTTTATCCCCGGTATGGAAGAAGGAGTATTCCCGGGTATGCAGTCATTATATGATTCTTCAGAAATAGAGGAAGAACGTCGTCTTGCATATGTTGGCATCACAAGAGCTAAGAAAAAACTTTATCTTCTTAATACTCGTTCAAGAATGATTTTTGGTTCAACTAAATACAACAGACCTTCCAGATTTTTGGAAGAACTTCCAGCTGACTGCTGTGAGACAATAGTTAAGCCGCGAAGACCTATTCAGAATAAGCCAACAGCTACTACAACAAAACCTGTTTCAAATGGATTTGGTTCGGGATTTAATACTGCTACAAAGAAAACATCTGAACAGTTTATGGTTGGTGAACAGGTTGTTCATCGTGTTTTTGGTAAAGGTATGATTATTTCTTTACGTCCAATGGGTAATGACGTATTAATGGAAATTGCTTTTGAAAAAGTTGGAACAAAGAAGATTATGGCAAATATGGGTGCAGTTAAAAAGGCGTAAAAAAAGAGGTCAAACGACCTCTTTTTTATATATCAGAAAATGGGTTGTAAATATTGTGCTGACTAACATGAATCATATCATTCTGTTGATTGTATCTGTAGAAACTCATTATTAATCCAATTGAGAAATAAATACATAAGTTTGATGAACCACCGGCACTGAAGAAAGGTAAAGTGATACCGATAACCGGTAATAACATCAGACACATACCGACATTGATTATCACTTGTCCGGCAATCATAGCAGCAATGCCGTAACACATAACTTTTGTGTTACCAACCTTATCGTGACGACCAGTGCTAATGATTCTCAAAACGATTCCAGCAAGCAAAAGCAATGCAGTAACACAACCAATCAAACCTAATTCTTCACCGATAACTGTAAAAATCATATCATTTTCAGCTTCAGGAATTGCATTTGGAATTTGTGTAAGAGTACCGTTAAATAGTCCCTGACCTGTTATTCCACCACCACCAAGAGCTGCTAATCCTCGTTCTTGTTGGTAAATTATATTTGGATATAATTCCGGGTGGAATAAAGCTAGAATTCTGTCTTTTTGTATTCCGTCAAGTACATATATCCAGGCGATTGGAAGAAAGGCTAATAAAACCAAACCACCACCAAGGAAATATCCCCAATGTAAACCTGAAATAAAAAGCATTGCAATGGCGATGATTATAAAGACTAATGCTGAACCCATATCACCTGAAACTATGACAAGACCAACAGGGATTAATGCGTGTATTCCTAGCTGAAGGATTGAGAATGGGTGATTTATATTTCCTTTAAGTTTTTCAAGGTGAACCCCGAAAGTTATTATAAACCCGATTTTTACAATTTCAGATGGTTGGAAAAATACTGGACCCAACTTAATCCAGGTTTTTGCATCAGGTCGTTCAATAGGTCCAACACCGATTACAAAGAGTAACAGCATCATAGCGATACAAACAAATCCTACTAGTGGTGCCATTTTTATTATGAATTCATAGTCAATCAATGATATTATCAACGAAATAACTAAACCAGCACAAACGGCTGCTACCATTACTATAAAGTCACGGGTTAAGCTTTTACCTTCGGCAGCACTCCATCTTGTTGCACTTAAAACAGCTGTACATCCAAAAGCTGATGCTAGCATACAAAGTAAAAGCAATACCTTATCTGTTTCCCGTATGAAATTTTTTATTGTTTTAAAAAATTTCTTCATACTAAACATTCCTCAATTTTAGAAATAATCTTTTCAAGTGGAGACAGAATAACTAAATTAACATTATTATTCAAATTTACCACCTCTTACAATACTTAATAAATTTTATCTTATTTTTTTATATTTGTAAAGTGTATAAAATTATATTTTGATATTGCAGAAAATACATTGTAGTGGTAAAATATTAAAATATAAATAATGCGAAGGTGAAACATTTGAAAATAAGAGACGATGTAAGAAATATTGCAATCATTGCTCACGTTGACCACGGCAAAACAACACTTGTTGATGAATTGCTAAAACAGAGTGGTATTTTTAGAACCAATGAAGTCGTACAGGATAGAGTGATGGATTCAAATGACTTGGAAAGAGAACGTGGAATTACAATTCTTTCCAAAAATACATCTGTACAGTATAAGGATATCAAAATAAATATTGTGGATACACCGGGACATGCTGATTTCGGTGGTGAAGTTGAAAGAATCCTCACCATGGTAGATGGTGTGTTATTGCTTGTTGATGCTTTTGAGGGCTGTATGCCACAGACACGATTTGTTTTGAAAAAGGCATTAGCACTTAATAAAAAAGTTCTTGTTGTTGTAAATAAAATTGATAGACCGGGGGCAAGACCTGACGAGGTTATTGACGAAGTATTAGACCTGTTCATTGAACTCGGTGCAAGTGATGAACAAATTGAATTTCCTGTTATATATGCTTCTGCAAGGGATGGTTATTCTTCACTTGAACCAACAGTTCGTGAGGGTGATATGCGTCCATTGTTTGATGCTATTATTGAAAATATTGATGCTCCTACTGGTGACAAAGATGCTCCATTACAAGTTCTTTTCTCCAGCCTTGATTATGATGATTATATCGGAAGAATCGGCGTAGGACGAGTTGAAAGAGGAACTATAAAGAGAAATGATGCTCTTGTGCTCTATAAAACTGATGGAACTCAACAAAATGTAAAGATTTCCCGTCTTTATCAATTCGATGGATTGAAGAGAGTAGAGGTTGAAAGTGCATCTGTCGGTGACATTATTTGTGTTTCAGGTATTGTTGATTTGAATATCGGAGAAACACTTTGTTCACCGGAATGTATTGAGCCACTTCCATTCATAAAAATTGATGAACCAACAATTTCAATGAATTTCATTGTTAACGATAGTCCGTTTGCTGGAAAAGAAGGAAAATTTGTTACTTCCCGAAATCTTCGTGACAGATTATTTAAGGAAGTTGAAACTAATGTCAGTATGAGAGTTGAAGAAACGGAATCTACTGATACATTTAAAGTTTCAGGTCGTGGTGAACTACATCTTTCTATACTTATTGAAACAATGCGTCGACAAGGCTATGAATTCCAGGTCTCACGACCAAAAGTTATCACTAAAATGGTGGACGGAGTTTTGCATGAACCAATGGAATTGCTTATTGTTGAAGTTCCTGAAGAGTATGTTGGTGCTGTAATGATGAAAATCGGCTCACGTCGTGGTGAGTTGGAAAATATGGGTTCACGTGATGGTGGAGCAACACATCTGGAGTTTAAAATTCCTGCTCGTGGACTTATTGGTTATCGTTCAGAGTTTATGACGGATACAAATGGTAACGGAATAATGAATAATCTTTTTGCAGGTTATGAACCTTTCAAGGGTGACATTGAAACAAGAGAAAGAGGCTCTATTGTTGCTCATGAAACAGGTGAGAGTACTGCTTATGGATTATTTAATACTCAGGACAGAGGTAGATTGTTTATAGGCCCTGGTGTTCCGGTCTATGAAGGCATGATTGTTGGTGAATGTGCCAAAAACGAGGATTTGACTTGTAATATTTGTAAAACAAAACATCTTACTAATACTCGTGCATCCGGTTCTGATGATGCATTGAGACTTGTGCCACATACAACATTAAGTCTCGAACAATCAATGGAATTTATTAAAGATGATGAACTTATGGAAGTTACTCCACTAAGTATTAGATTGCGTAAGACAATTCTTTCAAAAGATTTACGACTTAAACAGCAATTTAAAAAGAATTGAGTGAAGGGGATGATTCCTTGAAAGGAATGAAGATTGGCATTGACTTTGGTTCATCTTCTCTCAAAATCTATACCGAAAAAAAAGGTCTCGTGGTAAATGAGCCATCAATTGTTGCCATTGACAGTGAGTCGGGAAATCCTATAGCTTTTGGTCAAGCAGCAGATATGGTTTATGGTCGTTGTGGTGATGATATCACAATTACCAAGGTAATAAATAACGGCGTTGTTTCCGATTTTGTTATGGCAGAAAGAATGTTACGTTATTATCTCCAGCGTGTTTGTGGAAACAGAATTTATAAACCTAACATTGTTATTGGATTATCATCAAATATTTCAAGTTTGGAAAAGAAAGTTTTTCTTGATGTAGTAACTCTTGCTGGTGCTGGTCGTGTTTGTCTTGTTGATGGCATTCTTGCTTCTGCCTTTGGATGCGATATTTCAACTGATAAAATTGGTGGAAGAATGGTCATTGATATTGGTCATCATATAACGGAATATGCCATTATTTCTATGGGTGGAATAGTTGCAAACGGAGTTATTAAACGTGGTAGTTATGAAATAGATAAGGCTATTATTAACCACTTAAAGCAGGATAGGGATATTCTTATTGGTCCACATACTGCCAGAGAAATAAAGAATAAAATCACATCAGCAAATATAAGAGAATGTGAATCAGCATTATTTGCATCGGGAAAAAGCAATCTGGATGAAATGCCTATTTCATTTGAAATTACATCTACTGAAGTATATCCTTATGTTGATGAGCAAATAAACCTTTTGGTAAGAGAAATTCGTGACGAGATGTCTCATATTCCACCTGAACTTTTGGCTGATTCGGCTGACCATGGGATTAAGATTTGTGGTGGAGGTGCATTGATATTTGATATTGCTTCCAGGTTATCTTCTCAGTTAGATATAAGATGTGAAGAAGTTGACGAACCAATAAACGCTAAAATTCGTGGTATTGGTAAGTTAATGCTTGATGATGAATTATTGGAAAATAATGGATATCATTTCATCTTTAAGGATGAAATTCGTGATAAAATACATTAATTATAATGGAGGAATTATTATGAAAAACACAATGAAAAAAGTTCTTGCATTGTTCATCTGTATATGCTTGGCTATGCCTATAGTATGTATTCCTGCAAGTGCAAGTAACACCTATGATTCAGTGGTAGATTATGTAGCTACATCGGAAACAGGCGTTGAAAATGGAGACGATATTGAAAGAAAGATTCTTGCATACAAGATTCTTAATAAAGTAAGTGATTTCTTTATTAATGATGTTGTAGGTAATTTGTTAAAACTTTATATTCCGGATTCTTCAGCTGTTGTTGATTTTGAAAGCTTTGACGTCAATTCTTATGAGAATTTCTATCCTGGTATGGATAAGTTTATTGACGAGCCTCAAGGTGATAAAGTATGGAGCCTCGGTTATGGTAAGGCATCTGTATTACCTGACAATTTTGGTGAAAAACGTTATGCTAAAGGCGCATACATTCCATATGTTTACGGTAACGAAATGTATAAAGATGATGATGGTAACTACGAAGATTTAATGGCTCGTGTTATTATTATGAATGATGGTTCAGGTAGAGGAAATGTTGTATTTATTTCCGTTGATGCTATGGGTCTTGCTAACTCTGATGTACGTGTAATCCGTGAAGGACTTAAAGAAATTGCGGAGGCAAATAATATCGTAAGCATCAATGTTTCATGTACACATATCCATACTGGTATTGATTCACAAGGTGTATGGACTGACCCAATCGGCTGCCTTCTTAATAATACAATAACAGATACTGTTAAATATGGTGTTCCAAGAGATTTTATTGACTCATTGGTTAAAGGTACAAGAAAAGCAGTTAAAGAAGCTATAGCTGATATGACAACAGGTAAGATGTACTATTCATCAATTGATATTGAAGAATATCTTTTTGATAGAACTGCACCTATTTCTTTTGATACGAATATGTATAAGCTTGAGTTTATGCCATATGACTCAACAAAGACTCCAACTCTTATTACAACATTCGGTTGTCACCCTGAATCAGCAAGCTTCGACTGGAATCAGGACGAAAGTGACCCATTAAAACTCGATAGAAAATTTACTGCTGACTTTATCTGGTACACAGAAAAGCTCATGAATGCTGCTGGATTTAACTTTATTTTCATTCAGGGTAATGTTTCAACAGTCAGTTCATCACGTCACTATTCAAATGATGAACTTGATGGTTCAGCTCATGATGGAGCAATGAGATATGGCTATGAGATAGGATATATTCTCCTTGGTATGAGTATGAGTAAGGCTGAAAGAATTGCACTTAATGCATACACTGGAGATAAACTTGGTATTGAACAGTATATAGGCCAGGAGGGTTATACCGTTTGGTATGAGGACATTCCAACAGTAGGTAAGACAGAAGTTAAACCTATCCTCAATATTAAGTTAAAGCAGTTTACAGTTCAGATTGAAAATAATCTTATTGTAACTTTAGGTAAAACCTCTATTGCTGATAACCTTGTATTAAAGGATGTAAAGAATAATTATTACACTGTTTCAGAAGTAGGATATCTTGAAATCGGCGACAATATGAAGGTTTACATGAGCCCTGGTGAAACATTTGGTGAACTTCTCTTCGGTGGTAGCGGTGCAGCAGGATTCCCAATGCCTACAATTAGAGAATATACTGGTGAAGACATCATTATTATGGACCTTATGAATGATGCTGCAGGTTATGTTGCAAATGAGGCTAACTATGTAATGGCTGGTTATCAGTATAATGAACTTTCTGGTGGATTTGACAGTGATACATGGTGCTTGATTTCATATGGTAAACATGCAGGAACAACATTTATTAAAAACTTCTATGAGGTTTATGATAGTGTTAAATAATAAATTTAGCCACCCTTTAGGGTGGCTTTTTTTATGCTTAAAAATCAATTTGTTCGGCTGTTTCTTTCAAAAAATTACATGAATTAATAAAGGCAGTTCTTTCATTTTCTTTTAAATCAAGGACGATAATATCTTCAACCCCATTTCGACCTATTATTGCAGGTAATCCGGCATACACATCAGTAACACCATATTGACCATTAAGCATGACTGAAACTGTCAAAGCACTTTTTTCATCACCAAATATTGCACGAACAATTCTTACAAGAGCCATGCCAATTCCATAGTATGTCGCATTCTTTGCACTTATAATTTCCTGAGCAGCACCTGTAACGTTTTTGCTGATGTTATATAAATCTTCAAATTTGAATTTTCCGTTTGATGAGTCAATAATATCGTAGATTCTCTTTGTTGTGACATAAGCTTGTGACCAAGGTATTATTTCACTGTCACCATGCTCACCAATTACGTAAGCGTGAATGTTACGTGGGTCAATTTTAAAATAATCACCCAATAAATATCTTAATCTGGCAGTGTCCAGAGTTGTGCCGCTGCCTATAACCTTTGAGCTTTCAAAACCTGAAAGTTCTAGGGTAATTTTTGTCATTATGTCAACTGGGTTTGTGGCAACGAGAAAGATTCCATTAAATCCACTTTTTATAACTGGGTCAATTATTGATTTAAAAACTTCGTAGTTACGATTAAGTAGCTCAATCCTGCTTTCTCCTTCTTTTTGATTTACACCTGCACATATTACAACAATATCTGCATCACAGCAATCACAATATTCACCATCAAAAATTAACATGTTTCTTTTTGCAAAAGGTAATCCGTGATTTAAGTCCATAGATTCACCATGAGCTTTAACTTTATTTATGTCAATCAATACAAGTTGGTCACATTCTCCACTATTAAGTAGTGCGTAAGCAAAACTCATCCCAACAAATCCTGTTCCGACAAGTGCAACCTTTTTTAGATCCGAATTTTTCATTTTTCATCCCTTATTCAATTCTAATTTTATACTTTTTAAGCCAATAGTTAATTTGAATAAAATACGCAATTGTTTGCGGTGTAGTCATAAGCTGACCATACCAAGGCTCAGCGTTTTCTGTATAAAGTAGTTTCTCCAATTCTGACTTTTTTATGAATGAAAAAATAGGGGAGGATTCATTATTAATAATTTCAGTCAGCATTTCTGACACAATTTTTAGATACTTAGGATTGTGAGTCTTTGGATATGGACTCTTTTTTCTCCATAAAACTTCTTTTGGTAGAATGTCTTCCATAGATTTTCTCAATAATCCTTTTTCATATGAGTTGTAGTCCTTGAATTTCCAAGGCACAGAATAAAGATATTCGGCAATTCTGTAATCGCAAAACGGAACTCTTACTTCGAGTCCATTGTACATACTCATTCTGTCTTTTCTGTCTAACAATGTTTGCATAAACCAATCAATATTTAATTTCATCATCTCTTTCATCCTTGATTCTAAAGGTGAAATACCATTGATTTTTGATGCGTTGATAATAGTATCTTTGTATCTTGTAAGTGAATATTCCTCACTATTAGGAATATTAATATCATCTTTAATGAATGATTTTCTATATTGAATTGATTGAGACCATGGAAATCCGTTGATTGCTCTGATTTTTTTATCTCTGTACCAAGGGTATCCTCCAAAAATCTCGTCAGCACACTCACCCGAAAGAGCAACTGTGCAATGTTCTTTTATTTTTTTACAGAATAACAGTAATGAAGAGTCCACATCAGCCATTCCCGGTAAATCTCTTGCGTCAACTGAATTGGTTAATGCTTGGGCAAGGTCCTCGTTTTTTAAACAGATTAAGTAGTGTTCACACCCAAGATATTCAACCATTTTTTTGATATAGGATGAATCACTATTTGGTTGGAATTTACTTGTTTTAAAATATGTGTCATTATCTTCATAAGTTACCGAAAACGTTTTTAACTTAATGTTTCGATTGCTAAAATATCTGTTTGCGATACTTGATATAATGCTTGAATCCAAACCACCTGATAAAAATGTTCCAACAGGTACATCGGAAACTAACTGTCTGGTTATGGAGTCTTCTACTAAGAATCTTACTTTTTCTATTGTTTCTTCAAGGCTATCAGTATGTGGTTTATCTTTTAAAGTCCAGTATTTTCTTATTTTAATTCCACTTTTTGAAAACGTTCCCCAAGAGGCAGGTTTTAATTCTTGTACGTTTTTAAAAACACCATAACCAGGTGTACGTCCAGGACCGATAAACATAATATCAGCAATTGAGTTTTCATCGATTACAGGTTCTACATACTTATGTTCAAGAAGTGCTTTAATCTCTGAACCAAATATAAATGAGTCGTTGATTATTATATAGAAAAAAGGTTTAACTCCCATTCTATCTCTTGCAAAAAACAGTTGTTTTTCAAAATCATCCCATATTGCAAATGCGAAAATTCCATTGAATTTTTCCAAGCAAGCATCTTTCCATTGAATGAATGATTTTAACACAACTTCAGTATCGGAATGACTTGAAAACTTGTGTCCTAGTAGTGTAAGCTGATTACGAATTTCATTAGTGTTATATAACTCACCATTGTATACAACGGTGTATTCTTTTTGTCCATATTTGAATGTCATTGGTTGAATGCCGTTTTCAATGTCAATTACAGCAAGTCTTGAATGTATGAGAGCAACATTGTCTTTTATATACATTCCATTTTGGTCAGGACCTCTTGGCTCTAACACTTTTTGCATTTTTATAAATGAATCTTTATTTTTTATAGCAGGATGTGAAAATGATACTTCACCAGCAATTCCACACATTTAATCACCTCAAAACATTATTCATAATAGAATATGATTTCGAAAAATAAAAATTCATTTATTTCTTTATTTATTTTTATTATCACTTATGGTAATATTTTGGTGAGGTGTTGTGATGTCACGTTTGATTAATCATTTTGGTTCGTATTTTCCAAAATTTCAAAAAGACTTTAAAGTGTATGATGGAGAAGTTTTTAGTGATGTTTATGAAGGAGATTTTTATAAAAACATTCCCTATGAAAAGTATATAAATAACGATTTTATGTGTCCTGCAGATAATGTTTATACAATTACAGAATATGGTGCAAATTCTGACGATTCGAGTATAAATAATGCTTTTTATATTAACTCAACTATTGAAAAATGTAGTGTTAATGGTGGTGGGGTGGTTGTAGTAAGTGGTGGAAACTATCACTCAGGAACAATTTATCTGAAAAGTAATGTTATTTTATATATTGAAAAAGAGTCTTCGATTATTGCCTCGCACAATAATTATGATTACACTGAAAACTCATTAATATATGCCGATAATTGCCAAAACGTTGCAATAGTTGGTCCAGGAAAAATATGTGGAGAGGGAAATTACTTTTCTTTAAAACCATATTTGAAACCTCAGACTGAACCATTTAAAAATGCACTTGATGTATGGGGTTTGCGACAGGAATATCGTAAAAGAATCCGGTTTCCACATAAATCAAAATATGGATATCTTGTGTTATTTAAGAATTGCAAAAATATAAAACTAAATAATTTGATTTTAGAAAATTCAGCAATGTGGACAGTGAATATCAATTCATCGTATAATGTTGATATATCGAATGTAGTTATTAATAATAATCGACACGTTGCTAACACAGATGGAATTGATATTTGTGGTTCTTCAAATGTTGTAATTAAAAATTGCTTTATATCAACTGCTGATGACGGTATAGCACTGAAAAACAATATGAGTGTTGCTACTTCAGGTGATGATGGATTAATAATTAAAAATAACCTTGACGTTGCGTGTAAGAAAGGCATGAGAAATATCTGTATTCACGATTGTGAAGTTGTATCCTGTACAAATGCCTTTAAAATTGGTACAGAAACATCACTGGATATAATTGATGTAACAGTTGAAAACTGTAAATTTTATCTTAATGATATTTATCCTGCAGGTGTTAGTGGTATATCAATTGAGTCCTGTGACGGTGCAAAAGTAAGTAATATTAAAATTTCTGATATAGAAATAGATTCCATGGCTTGTCCGTTATTTATAAGGCTTTGTAACCGAAATGGTGACAAAAAGGATTACCTTGACGGTAAGGGCGAAATCAACAATATTTCTGTTAAAAACATTATAGCCAAAAACATTGAAATACCCGTTATGATTATGGGAATTCCAAATCAAATAATCAAAGATGTTAATCTTCAGAATTTCAATTTGAAATATGCAGCCGGAAAGGATTATTTTGACTTAAGGTTTAAAATTCCTGAACAAGAAAAAGAATACCCTGAATGTAATAGATTCAGGAATATCAATGCTTATGGAATTTTTGTGCGTCATGCTGATAATGTTATATTAAAAGATTTTAATGTTTTACCTCGTAGAAAAACATATCGCAAATTTAAAAAAATAATAGATTGTAATAATTTTGAGGATATAAAGGAGTAAAACTATGAATATTCGTGAAAAAATGCATAGTGGAGATTTATATTTATCTATGGATGAGGACTTGTTTAATGAACAGCTTACATATCTTGATAAATTATATGATTTTAATGCAACAAGACCATTGGAGCTTCCAAAAAGAACAGAAATGCTTAAAGATATGTTTGCAGAGATAGGTGAGGACTGTTATATTGAACCACCATTACACGCAAATTGGGCAGGTAAGAATGTTCATTTTGGTAAAGGCGTTTATGCGAACTTTAACCTGACTCTTGTTGATGATACAGACATTTATGTGGGTGATTATACAATGCTTGGACCAAATGTTGTTTTAGCAACTGCAGGACATCCTATTTTGCCTGAACTTCGACCACTTGCATATCAATATAACTTACCAATTCACATTGGTAAAAATTGTTGGCTTGGTGCAGGGGTAATAGTTTTACCAGGAATTACGATTGGTGATAACTCTGTTATTGGTGCAGGTAGTATTGTTACAAAAGACATTCCAGCAAATGTAGTGGCTGTTGGAAACCCTTGCAGAGTTTTGCGTGAAATCAACGACCACGATAAAGAATTCTATTTTAAAGATAGAAAGATTAAATTATGATAAAGAAAACCCCTGCACTTTTGCAGGGGTTAAATTATATCAATTATCTTTAATTCGTTTTTATTTACTGTAAATCTAACCTGATAATCACCGTAACTCATTCCATAAATTCTATCATCATTCTGGTATGATGGTCGAGGGTCATGAGTTAACGTTTCAAACAATCCGTCAACCATATCAAAGGGTATTTTGCTTAAAATCTCGTCACTACACTTGACGTCAAGTAAACCGCCAGTATTATCTAATGCAAATCCATTTGATGCATCATTATGACAATCCGTATATGGCAAATATGGTTTTATATCAATAATTGGTGTACCGTTCATTAAATCAGCACCACTGACATATATAATTGTTCCTACATTATCATCATAGTCAATCTTTTCGATTTTAACTGAAGATAAACCAATATGATTAGGCCTGAATGGTGACCTTGTTGCAAATACTCCCATACGCTCATTTCCACCAAGTTTTGGAGGTCTTACAGTTGGAGTAATATCCTTTCCTATGGTTTCAGAAAAAAGCCATAAAAGCCATATGTGAGAGAATTGTTCGATACCTTTAAAAAATTCTTTAGAAATGAATTCTTTTTCAAAAACAATTTTTGATACTACATTTTTTGTAAGCCCACTTTGACGTGGAATTCCGAATTTTTCTTTGTAATCATTATAAATATGACCAATTTCTCTAATTTCAACTTTTTTGCTCATAATATCACCGAAAATAATTATAACATATTTTTATTATTTTGTTGTAATTTTGCAAAAATATGGTAGAATAATAACAAAAACATAAGGAGTGGTTACAATGGAACTTAAAGGTTCAAAAACAGAAGCTAATCTCATGACTGCTTTTGCAGGTGAGTCGCAGGCAAGAAACAAATACACATATTATGCATCAAAAGCTAAGAAAGATGGTTATGTCCAGATAGCTCAGATTTTTGAAGAAACAGCAAATAATGAAAAAGAACACGCAAAAATCTGGTTTAAACTTCTTCATGATGGTGGAGTACCTTCAACTATCGAAAATCTTAAAGATGCTGCAGCAGGTGAGAATTATGAGTGGACAGAAATGTACGCTGAATTTGCTGTTGTTGCAAAAGAAGAAGGCTTCAATGATATAGCAGCACTCTTTGAAATGGTTGCAAAAATCGAAAAAGAACATGAAGAAAGGTATAAGAAACTTCTCGCTAATATCGAGGGTGGTCTTGTGTTCTCTCGTGACGGTGATATGATGTGGATTTGCTCTAACTGTGGTCACGTTCATTTTGGTAAAGCAGCACCTGAATTATGCCCAGTTTGCGCTCATCCAAATAAATATTTTATGGTTAATGCTGAAAATTATTAATATAAGTTGAAAGTTGAGTTTTTGACTCCATTTTTTTATTTTTCATAGTTATGTTGTACCAAATTTGGTAAGATAAAGTATATGTAAAAAAATGAACAAAATTTTATTGATTTATTAATTTATTTTTGTTATGAG
>JAZNJX010000063.1:0-2969 GCA_045578245.1 Candidatus Fimenecus sp.
TATTTTTACAACAATGAAAGAATACAACTAAAAACAAAACTGACTCCGCTTGAAAAACGAAATCAGTTTGTTGCTTAAAATCTAATATTCAACACCATAGGGGGTGTTTTTTGTGCTGTCCGCACAAATTGGGGCAGTTCATAGTTTGTAGGGAGTTTGTTTGTTGTATATAGAGATTTTATATTCCAAAATAGTTTTTTGCATTATTGAATGAAATATCTTCCACAACTTGAGAAAGGAACTCAATATCTGCAGGATATTTGCCCTCTTCAACCAAATCGCCGATAATTTCGCAGAGAATTCTTCTGAAATACTCGTGTCTTGGATATGACAAGAAGCTACGGGAATCAGTAACCATACCAACGAACTTACCAAGAACTCCCAGATTTGCAAGTGTTTTCATCTGTTCTCTCATACCGTCGTAGTTATCATTGAACCACCATGCAGAGCCGAACTGAATCTTTGACTGTGCTTCGCTACTCTGGAAATTACCAAGCATTGTACCAAGGACATAGTTATCCTTTGGATTGAGTGTAAAGAGAATTGTTTTTGGCAATTTACCCTTAACATCAAGTGAATCAAGATAACGAGAAAGACCATAAGCCAACTGATGGTCGTGTACAGAGTCAAAACCTGTATCAGCACCGATTGACTTATACATTCTTGCATTATTATTTCTCATTGCACCAAAATGAAGTTCCATAGCCCAACCGAGTTCTGCATATTTTTCACCAAAGAACTGTAAAAGAGCTGTTCTGTACTGGTCAAGCTCTTTCTGTATAAACTCTCCACCTACAAGTGCTTTTGTGAAGATTTCTTCTAATTCTTCAGCCGTTGCAGGTTCAAATGGACAATACTCAAGAGCATGGTCAGATGCACGACAACCCATTTCGTTGAAGAATGCAATTCTCTTCTCAAGTGCTGTAAGCAAGTCTGCAAAAGTCTTGATTTCCATTTCTGCAGCCTTTTCCATAGCACCAATCCATTCTTTGAATGCAGGAGTGTCAATAAGGAAAGACTTGTCAGGACGGAAAGCAGGAATAACCTTGCACTTAAAAGATTTATCTTCTGCCAAAAGTTTATGATATTCAAGAGTATCAGCAGCATCGTCAGTTGTGCAAACACAAGCAACGTTTGACTTTTCGATAAGTGAACGAGGTGTAAATCCACCTGCTTTAATCTGTTCGTTACATTTTTCCCAAATCATATCGGCAGTTTTTGGACTTAATGGCTCATAGATTCCAAAATATCTCTGTAATTCAAGATGTGTCCAATGATAAAGTGGGTTACCAATGCAATATGGCAAACTTTCTGCCCATTTCATAAATTTTTCGTAATCACTTGCATCACCTGTGATATATTTTTCATCCACACCACAGCCACGCATTGCACGCCATTTATAGTGGTCACCACCAAGCCAAATTTTTGTGATATTTTCAAATGGATTATCCTCGTAAATCTCTTTTGGTGAGAGATGACAATGCCAGTCAAAAATTGGTGTGTCCTTTCCACCATTTTCAAAAATTACTTTCGCAGTTTCAGTTGAAAGTAAAAAATCCTTATCCATAAATGCTTTCATAAAATCACCTTTAATTTTAAGATTGTATTTATTGTAGCACAAGACGAGAAAAAATAACAGTATTTTTTTGTTGTTTTAATTATAGTCTTGTGATAAAATATCTTCATTAAAAATAACGAGGTGTTATTTTGAAAATTGGTAATGTTGAAATAAACGGAAAAGCTGTTTTAGCTCCTATGGCAGGTGTTGCTGACCGTGCTTTTCGTGAATTGTGTGTAAATTACGGTGCTGCCTATGTAGTCAGCGAAATGATAAGTTCAAAAGGTGTTTCAATGGGTGACAGAAAATCCAAGGATTTAATGTTTTTATCCGAGGAAGAACGTCCTGCTGCTGTGCAGATTTTCGGTAGTGACCCAAAAATTATGGCAGAAAGCATTGAAACCGTTATGCAGGTAAAGCCACAGATTATTGATATAAATATGGGTTGTCCTGCACCTAAAATTGCAGGTAACGGTGGTGGTGCAAGTCTTGCGAAAAATCCACAACTTGCAGAAGAAATTGTAAGGGAAGTTGTTAAGGTTTCACCTGTACCTGTAACAGTAAAAATCCGTGCAGGGTGGGATGAAAACTCAATAAACGCAGTTGAAATGGCACAGAGAGCAGAAAATGCAGGTGCCGCTGCAATTACAATTCACGGCAGAACAAGACAGCAGATGTATTCACCTCCCGTTGACAGAAACATTATTGCAGAAGTGAAAAGGGCTGTTTCAATTCCCGTTATCGGTAATGGTGACATTGTTGACGGACTTTCTGCTGCAAGTATGCTTGAAGATACAAACTGTGACCTTATTATGGTTGGTCGTGGCGCTTTGGGATGCCCTTGGGTTTTCTCACAAATCAATGCTTATCTTGACCACGAAAGAATAATTCCTCATCCACCTGTAAGTGAAAGAATGAGGATTATGATTAAACATATCGAAAAAATCTGCGAATACAAAGGTGACTTTGTTGGGATGCGAGAAGCAAGAAAGCACGCAGGTTGGTACACAAAAGGACTTCACGGTGCAGCAAAGTACCGTCAGGAATTAGGCACCATTGAAACCATGGAGCAATTACAGGAAATCGCATATAAAATATGTGTTGAAAATCAATAAAAAAGACCGATGGAGAATTTCCATCGGTTTTCTTTTTAGTCTTTATATTTCTTCATACAGAGTTTAAGCACAAAGCTTGCATTTCTCTGCATTTCGTAAAGTGTAATACCGTCTTTTTTGCCATAAGTTTTAAGAAGTGTACCATCAGGCTTTCCGTTTGTTACTCTGTCACCACCCGGCATAAGCACATTTACACCTGCTCTTACTCTGTAAGCCTGGTCACGCATCTTAGGGAATTCCTGACTCTTTGAAGGACGCATCCACCAGTCAGTCATAACAACTCCGTCAAAGCCCCA
>JAZNJX010000064.1:0-13316 GCA_045578245.1 Candidatus Fimenecus sp.
CTCTTAATCTCAATATTTCTTTTTCATATTGCTGAAGATGTCTGTAATTTCTTGGCATAAAAATTCCTCCTATGGTAGTTATCTTAATTCTACCATAGGAGGGTGTTTTTTTCTATTGTCCGTTTTTAACGGACTTGTTCACTAATGTAGGGAGTTCTATTTTTCACTTTGCATTTTGCACTTATATATTCATTCCACCATTAACAGAAACATTTTGTCCTGTGATAAAGTCTGCATCCTTTGATGCAAGGAATGAAACTGCACCTGCAACGTCTTCGGGAGTGCCGATTCTGTTAAGTGGTGTTTCTTCTTTAAGAGCGTTCATTGTGTCTTCATCAAAATGACTTGTCATATCAGTTAGAATCACGCCAGGGGATACAGAATTAACGGTAATTCCTGAAAGTCCAACTTCTTTTGCAAGTGCTTTTGTCATACCGATAAGACCTGACTTTGATGCCGAATAATGCACCTCACAAGAGCCGCCTGTTTCACCCCAGATTGATGAAATATTTATGATTTTTCCGGATTTTCTGTTAATCATATATTTAAGAACTTCACGACTGCAATAGAATGCACCCGAAAGGTTTGTTTCTATCATTCTGTGCCACATTTCGTCAGTTATATCAGTGAAAAGTGCTTGTTGGGCAATACCTGCATTGTTCACAAGAACTTGAATTTCGCCAAAGTTCTTTTCAATATCGTCAACGACATTTTTTACTGCATTACCGTCGGTGATATCAAGCTTATACGCTTTACAATTTTCACCTATTTCAGCACAAAGTTTCAATGCTTTTTCTTCCGAACGGTTATATGTAAAAGCAACCTTGTAACCGTCAATTATAAGTCTTTTTACGATAGCAGAGCCAATACCCTTTGCTCCACCTGTAACGAATGCAACTTTACTACTCATAAAATATCGCTCCTTTCGGATTGCTTTTTACATTGTATCATACTTTAATCACTTTTGCATTAAAATACTTGAAAAAAATATTATAAAGGAATATAATATTTAAAATTCTATTTGCTGGTGTGGCGCAGTCGGTAGCGCAACTGATTCGTAATCAGTAGGTCGACAGTTCAAATCTGTTCACCAGCTCCATTTTTTATGTGGAGGGTCACATATGCTCTATTTCTACCCTGAAGATTTTGGTGCACTTGGTAATGGTGTGAATAATGACTGCCAAGCTATTCAGTCTGCTATTGATAAGGCAGAAGAAAATGGTGGTGGTACAGTTGTACTTACAAGTGGAAAAACATATTATTCCGATTCAATCCGTATGAAGAAAAATGTTGAACTTCACTTGCAGAAAGGGTCACGACTTAAAGCGACAGACAATATTGATGGATATATCCGTCCTTGCAATATGATTAACGACCCTAAAACTGCTCTTATCGGTAACCCTGTAACAGGAAAACCATCATTCGTGTTTATTTATGGTTATGAGGCTGACGGTTGTACAATTTCAGGTGAGGGCACTATTGATGCCAATGGTCATGCTTTTGTTGAGAGAAAGGACCAGTACTATGTAACGGGTAATTTCTATCCACGTCCAACAGTTATTTATGTCGAAAAGAGTAATAATATCACATTCAAAGATGTTACAATCGTTGATGCTCCGTTCTGGACACTTCATCCTGCAGGCTGTGATGATGTGCTTATTTCTCAAATCAGAATTTTAAATGATTTGGATGTTGCGAACTCCGACGGTATTGACCCTGACCATTGTACAAATGTGAGAATTTTAGGTTGTCATATTGAATGTGCTGACGACTGCATCTGCCTTAAAACTTCAAAGGGCAATGCTGAATATGGTCCTTGTGAAAACATTATTATTGCAAATTGTACTCTTATTTCAACTTCTGCTGCAATTAAAATCGGCACAGAGGGAGTGGGAGATTTCCGTAATGTGATTGTTGATAATTGTATAATTTCACGTAGTAACCGTGGACTTTCAATTCAGATTCGTGACGGTGGTAATGTTGAAAATGTTACATATTCAAACTGCATTATCGAAACTCGTCGTTTTTGCCCTGATTGGTGGGGTACAGCCGAACCGATTGTTATCACAACATTCAATCGTGATGAAAATACAAAATCAGGTAAGATTAAGAATGTCCGTTTCCGTAATATCACTTGTAAGGGTGAAAATGGTGTACTTATTCATGGTACGGAAGAAAATATGATTGAAGACGTAACCTTTGAAAATGTAAGTGTTACAATGACAAAGACATCAAAATGGGATTGTGGGCTTTATGATTTAAGACCTTGCTTGCAGTATGGTGTTGAGAAATATAAAAACAGTGGTTTCTTTATTAGAAATGCTAAAAATGTGCTTATCGAAAAATCATCCGTGCAGTGGGGTAATATCTGTGACGATTACAACAAAGCAATCGATGCAGAAAATGTTCCAAATCTGGAACTCATAAGATTTACAGGTACGGATGCATAATAAAAATATAGGGCGGGGCTTAACCCCGCCTTTTTTTACAATAGAATTCATAAAGTAGAATATTAAGCTGTGCTCCTTGTTTCTATGAATATAATTATATATTATTTATCTTTATATTTATTGGGTTTACTTTTTAAACTACTCGGGTTTATTTTTTAAACTACTCGGGTTTACTTTTTAAACGTATCTACGGTTTTATAATTGCAACGCAGTTTCGGTATTTTGCGCTTTGCACTTATATAGATAAACATCAATTTATCACCGAAACTAATACAACTTAAAAATAAAGCAAATTACACCATAAATAACAGCTGAAAAAATGCCATAAGCAATTACTGGTCCTGCGATTTTGAAAATATTTGCTCCTGTACCCATAATAATTCCCTCGGATTTGAATTCCAAAGCAGGAGAAACAACTGAATTTGCAAATCCTGTAATGGGTACAATAGTACCTGCACCTGCATGTTTTGCTATTTTATCAAAAACACCGACACCTGTAAGAATTGCAGCAATAACAATCAATGTAGCAGGAGTCAATGCTTTAACTGCATCTTCGGAAAGGTTCATTTTTTCAAACCCCCAGTTAAGAAACTGACCGAATGTGCAAATACTACCACCGAAGATAAAGGCTTTTATGCAGTTTTTGATTTTCGGAGATGGCGGAGAGGCTTTTTCAGCCATTTTTCCATATTCATTATTTGTTGTTGACATTAAATCACATCCTTTTTTGTATTATTCCACCAACATCTTTTGTTATTATCAATTGAAAAAATTTTTAAATATGTTATAATCTAAAATAAGACATATTTCAGGAGAATTTTGAGTGAAAAACAAAAAGAAAAGAAATCCGTTCCGTGTTTTTTGTGTAGTTCTTGTATCCGTTTTAGCTTTTCGATTAGTGGACTTTGGGCTGAGTGAATGGACGGATACGATAGCTTATAAAGACGCAGTCAGAGATGATATAAAATGGGAAGAAACCCTTGATAAGGTTGATAAAAAAGATACCTTATCCGCGAATGATTACGAGTTTATTTTGTCTCAGACAGGGCTTGGAAAAAGTGCTTTCAATAGGCTTGTTGACAAGGGGAAATTGGACAAGGTTGAATATTACAGAGACTATTTTTTAGAGGATAAAGATTATTACTGTTATCGTGAGGGGATATTTGCTTGTCACGAATCCATAACGGACAGTGAGGGCGAATTTATAAAGAATCCTCATTTTGCCGACTTGAGAAATGGTGATATTATCGTCACTTTAAGTATTCATTCCCTAGGTTGGCGTCATGGTCATGCAGCTATTGTTGTGGATGCTGAAAAAGGGCTTTGCGTTCAGGCTGTTATGGTTGGAGAGGATTCAAATATCGGTTTCGTGAATACCTGGAGACAATTCCCAATGGTTGCTCTTCTGAGAGTGAAGGACGAAGCAGATGTAAATGCTGAAGAGGTAGCGAAATTTGCAGAAGAAAAGCTGGTGGGATTGCCATACTCACCTTTTTCAGGGATAGTTACAGGAAGAAATGAAGAAAAAATTCCTTATGCGACACAATGTGCACATCTTGTGTGGTATGCTTATTATCAGCACGGAATTGACATTTCTCCTGAAGGTGGTAGAATAATTACACCTTATGATTTCCTCAAAAGTGATAAATTAGAGGTTGTTCAAATATACGGAAGTATTTTGGAGGTATAAAAATGAAATATTATATTGTGGCATTTTTGATTATTGTAATATCAGTACTTTTTGTAGCTTGTACAAGTGCACCGGTTTATGAGCAAGTAGGACCTGTACCACAGATAACAAGACCAACACAAGAGACAGAAACCGAAGAATCAACAAGCGAAGAATCGGAAACAGAATCGACTACAGAGGAAGAATCCGAAACAACTGAAACTACAACAGAATCAAAGATTGAAAAACCAACAGGCAACAATAATACTCCAAAACCTAAACCAAACAAACCAGTGACTCCAGTTCAAAAGCCTGAAAATCAAGAACCGGAGGCTCAGGAGCCTGAAAATCAGGAGCCTGAAAGCCAAGAACCTGAGGTTCAAGAACCTGAAAGCCAAGAACCGGAAGTTCAGGAACCTGAAAATCAGGAACCAGCTCCACAAGAACCAACACCGGATGATGGCTTTTCAGGAGAAATATAGTGTATGAGAAAGAGGTATTTTAAATGCCTCTTTTTTCTTGTTTTTCAAGCAATTTTCACTTGTAATATTATACTTTATTTGATATAATAAATTATTAAAAACTATTATCCGTAACTATGCTCAAAAAGAGGTTGTAAAATGGATTTATTTAACGAAGAAAAAAAGAAAGATTTAATAATTGGCAGAAACGCAGTAACGGAATTGATAAAGTCCGGACGAGAGATTGACACGCTGTTTGTTTTACGTGGTGAAAAAAACGGTTCAGTTGGCAAAATCATTGGTCAGTGCCGTGATAAGGGTGCTGTTATCAAGGAAGTTGACAAGAAAAAACTGGACTTTATGTGTGGTCACAGTAATCACCAAGGTGTAGTTGCAATTTGTGCAGCCCATGATTATGCAACGGTTGAAGAAATTCTTGCAGTTGCAGAAGAACGAGGTGAAGCACCTTTTATTGTGGCTTGTGATGGAATTGAAGACCCACATAATTTGGGTGCAATTATCAGAACGGCAGAGGCTGCCGGTGTTCACGGAATAATTATTCCAAAACGCAGAAGTGTATCACTCAACTATACTGTTGGCAAAACAAGTGCAGGTGCTCTTGAGTATATGAAAGTTGCCAGAGTGTCGAACCTTGCAGCAACACTTGATGAATTGAAAGAAAAAGGAATGTGGGTTTATGGTGCTGATATGGGCGGTGAGGACATCCGTTCGGTAAACCTTGATGGTGCTGCAGTTTTGGTTATTGGTTCAGAGGGTGACGGAATGAGTAGAATTGTCCGTGAAAAGTGTGATTTTATAGTGTCACTTAAAATGAAAGGACAAATTAACTCTCTTAATGCATCCGTTGCAGGTGGCATTTTGATGTACGAATTTGCTTATAAAAGATAGTTTTAAAAATTGTTTATCTGTAATAATTTTTTCGGGGGAATTTTATTATGACAGAGAGAATACCAGATTCTTTAATTGATGATATCCTTAGTTCAACAAAAAAATACAATAGTGAGGAGGTTTCACAGGAGACATATTCTGCTGTAGATATTGATTTCATTCTCGATGATGTAAGAGTTTATACGAGTAAGTCAGAGAGTATTGTAACTGAGCAACCTAAGGAAGAGAAAAAAGAATTTTCACTCAGCTTTGAAAAAAAAGAAAAAACAAAGAAAGCCCTTTCCCTTAACTTTGCAAAAATTGAAGAAGCTATTGAGGACGAAGCTTTAGACGAAGATAGTTTTGGAGTGGAAGAAGAGGAAGAAATTAAGTTCGAGGATATTTACTCTGATGAACAACCAAATGAAGTTGAAAAAGTTGAGGAAGTAAAGCCTATCACAGGACAGATTTCTATTGAAAAAACAAGAATGTTTAATGAGGTAGATGTCAGAGGGGAATATAACCCCAATATCTCTCATAATTTAGGAAATAAGGTCATAAGAACAACAAGTGGAGATGCAGAGCCACTTTCAACTCCTGTTGCTAATGAAAACAAGTATAAAAAGCATTTCTTCAACAAACCGGTTCAAAAGATTGAAAGCACTGCAGAACATCTTGCTATTACAGAGGGTATGCCACAAAAGACTATTGAGACCCCCGGTGTTGTGGTGAAGAATCGTCAACCATCTCAGAGTACAGATGGTATTGCACCTGTACCAACATTAGTTCCTGCTGAGTATGAATATGAGCAAGAAAAAACAAAAATGATTACTGATATAATGTCCGATGCGGTTGAAGACGATAATCAGATAATGTTTGATGGATTTGTTGAAAAGGAAGAAGTTTTACAGCAGTCCGAAGAACAGGCTGAAGCTGAACTCAGAGAAAACAGAAAAGATAAGGTGAAAGATTTTGTAGATGGGAATCTGCTTTTTAAACAGGAAGTTGATGAATCTGCACCGAAAAAACGCTATACACGTCAAAAGGTTTCTGTTGTTCGCGAATTCTTTGGTCCTAAAGATGAAAATGCAGTAAGAAAGATATTTGAAACGGAAAAGAAGGGTACTTTTATAAAGCTTGTAGTAGTTTCTGCAATTTGCTTTGTTATGTCAATCCTTGCAGCAATTGCAGGGTCAGACAACGGTAACTTTGAACTTTACGGCAATAACGAGTTTGTATATTCTCTTTTACAGCTTGTTTTATTGGTGGGTGCTTCCCTTACATGTTTACGTTCCTTTACAAACGCTATAAACAATATAAAAAGTCTTATAATCGATATGGACACGGTTGTTGCCCTTGCAGCAATAATGGGTGCAATTCAGTGCTTGATTAGTTTTGCATTTACTGACAGTGTTGAATCAGTTGTAAGTCTTACAACCGGAGCTGCTGTTATCCCTATGATTCTCAAATATTTAGGTGAATATATTCAGTGTAAAAACGATAGTGAAAACTTCGAAGTTCTCACAGCGAATATTGACGATTGTTATAGTGTTGAGAATATCCAGGATGAAGATACAGCGAATGAGATTTCCCGTGGATTGCTCTTAGCGGGTCCTGAAATTAAATATTCAGTAAAAGTTGGATTTCCACAAAAGTTTGTTGAACTTTCTCGGTCAGCAGATTTTACAAGTTCAACATGTAAGATAACTGTTTTGTTATCATTAGCAGTTGGTGCTGTAGTTGGTGTTATAGCAACGGCTATGTCATCAAATTTCTTTGTTGGCATAAGCGCTCTTACTGCGACCGTTCTTATGGGATTACCTATGGCAACCGGTGTTGTTTCAGCAACCAATCTTCGTGCAACTAACAAATTGTTAAATGAAGAAGGAGCATTTATCAACGGATACACTGCTGTTGAAGATGCAGTTAATTCAAATGGTGTTATGATTGATTCCTGTGACGCTTTTGAAGAAGGCGGATGCAACATTGAAGGAATGAAGACATATCATAAAATGAGAATTGATGAAGCAATTCTCTATACGGCATCTGTTGTGATTGCAGCAGGTGGTGTGCTTGCAGATGTTTTTGAAGGCGTTATTGATGGCAAAAAGGAATTGTTGCTTCCTGTTGAATCATTGGCTTATGAGGAAAAATTAGGCTGTTCTTGCTGGATACATAATCATAGAGCGTTGGTTGGTAACAGAGATTTGCTTGTTCATCATAATGTTGAAACTCCAGACAAAGAGCTGGAAGAAAAATACAGACAAATGGGTAAAAATGTGGTTTATCTTGCTATTGAAGGCAAAATTGCAGCCATGTTTATCGTAGTTTACAGAGCGAACCAGGAAACTGCAAAATATATGCGTGAACTTGAAAAAGACGGACTTACAATCTTCTTCAGAACTTCGGATGCAAATATTACAGAAAGATTCCTTGAAAGGGAATTTGGATTGCCTGAAAATGTTGTGAAAATTATCAATCCTGTTGCAGGAGATATGTTTACAAAAATCAGCAGAGAAGAAAAAACTTCTACTGATGCAAAGATAATTCACAACGGAAGCGCTAAGTCAATGCTTGCAGCACTTCACGGCTCATTTGTAATAAATTCATTTGTTAATTCTTCAAGACTGATACAGCTTATAGCATCTGTAATCGGTGTGGTTATTATTGCACTATTAACATTCCTTTCAGGATTGTCGCAAATTGGCGTGTGGCAGATTCTTATGTATCAGGCAGTATGGGCTGTAATTCTTTCTGCTCCTGCCTTTACAAGAAAAAAATAACTTTTTAGGAGGCGAACAGTATGACTGATGTTATTGAAATAGTCCAGGCTGCTGCTTCGTGGATTTGGGGTTTAGACCAAGTAAGATTTGCAATTGATGCATTGATAAAATTAGGAATAACAACAATTCTCAGTGGCTTTATCGGCTTTGAAAGAGAACATTCACATCGTCCTGCAGGTTTCAGAACACATATTCTTGTTGCAGTAGGTTCTTCTCTTGTAATGCTTACATCTGTTTATGTGTTCGATACTCAGGGAATGTCAGGAGATGTAACCAGAATGAGTGCTCAGGTACTCAGTGGTATCGGTTTCCTTGGTGCAGGTACAATTCTTCGTGAAGGCTTTTCTGTTAAGGGACTTACAACTGCGGCATCTCTCTGGGCAGTAGCTTGTATTGGTATTGCTGTTGGTGCAGGTTTTTACGCAGGTGCATTTGTTGCAACTCTCGTAATTTACCTTACACTTAATTCACTTAAAAGATTTATTGTCCGTGGTTCAGCGGGTAAACTTCTCTTTATTGAAATCCACGATGTAGGAGTACAGATTCCTATAATTACAAAGACAATCAAACAATGTGGTGGTACAATCCATTCAATGGAAGTTGTTTATACTGAAACAAAGGATTTAAAATTCAAACGCCGTAAGGATACTTCAGTTATCAAAGTGCTTGTTTTTCCTAAAAATGACGATTCACTTGCTCTTATGACAACAACAATAAGAAGCATGAATGATGTAGAGGATATTTATGTTGACTGATAAAATAGAACTTTTTGATGGTGAACATATTGAAGACTTAGGCGAGGGTGTTGGCATTGTTGTTTCAAAGCAACATACATTCGGTACTGATGCTATGCTCTTAGCTCATTTTGCTAATCCTAAGAGAATGGATATTGCCTGTGATTTTGGCTCAGGATGTGGAATTATTCCTTTTCTCTGGTTGCGTGATGGTAAGTGTAAAGAGATTACTGCAATTGAGATTCAGGATAATGGTTGTAACCAGATGTTTCGTTCAAAAACATTGAATGGAACTGACAAACTCACAATTCTTAATATAGATTTAAAAGAAATTGACGACCTTAAAGCAGGTAGCTTTGATTTGGTCACAATGAATCCACCTTATAAAATTGAGAATGGTGGAATAAAAAATGACGAGGAATATGCAACTATTGCCCGTCACGAAACATTTTGTAATATGAACGATATTGCGAAAAGTGCTGCTCGTCTTTTAAGATTTGGCGGAAAACTTTGTATATGCCATCGCCCTGAAAGAGTGTTTGATGCAATGTTTGCGATGCGTGAAAATGGCATTGAGCCTAAAACACTTCGTTTTGTTTCAAAAAAAGGAGATACTCAACCTTGGTTAGTTCTTATTGAGGGAAAACGAGGGGCAAAAAATGGTCTTAAGGTTGAAAAGAACCTTGTGGCGTATAATAATGATGGTACTCTCACGGACGAGATGCTAGAAATTACAGAAAAGTATAGAAAGTAAGAAAGGGACGGACAAATGAACGGAAAACTTTATGTTGTGGGAACACCTATCGGAAATTTGTCCGATTTTTCTGAGAGAGCAAGAGAAACTCTTGCATCAGTTGACTTTATTGCAGCAGAAGATACAAGAGTAACACAAAAACTACTTAACTATTTTGATATAAAAAAACCACTTGTCAGCTATTATGAACACAATCGTCGTGAACGTGGGGAATTGATTATTTCACGTATTTTAAATGGTGAAGTTTGTGCAATAGTAACTGATGCGGGAATGCCATGTATTTCTGACCCGGGACAGGATTTGATTTATCTCTGTCACGAAAATGGAATACTGGTTGAATCTGTACCAGGACCAACTGCTTTTGCAACAGCGCTTGCAATCAGTGGAATGGAAAGTGGACGATTTACCTTTGAAGGCTTTTTAAGTACAAATAAACCAAGCCGTAAGGAACATCTTGAGGAAGTCAAAAATGAAACCCGTACAATGATTTTTTACGAGGCACCTCATAAATTAAAGGCGACGCTTAAAGATATGTACTCATATTTTGGTGACCGTGAAATTGCTATTGTAAAAGAACTTACAAAAATTCACGAAACTGTTATGAGGACAAGCCTTAAGGGTGCGATAGACTATTTTGAAATTGAAAACCCAAGAGGAGAATATGTTCTCATTATTGCAGGGGCAGAAAAACAAAAAGAAAAACAGCCCGTTACATTGGAACAGGCTGTAGTGCTTGCAAAAGAGCTTGTAAGTAAGGGAATTAGTGTCAATGAAGCATCAAAAACTGTAGCAGCTGACACAGGAATTAAAAAGAGTCTTATTTACAAAGAATTACTTTGATTCCTTTGTGGAATATTTATACATTCTGGATATTTCTTTATCAATAACTCGTGAAGCTTCGTTTATGATTGTTTCCATTGATTTTGGTAACTGTTCATTTCTTTTAGGTTTGTTATCACCCTCAAAAACCAGTGAGTCAATAATATGGTCAATCGTATTTGTAGTGATGAAAGGCGCTAATTCTTTTTTTGCATTTTCGTGACTAGGTATAGCACCTTTAATAAGAGCAGTAAGATAAATTCTGTAAAGAATAAGAACGTAAATAGTTCTGATTTTTGATGAGTGTATTCTACCATATGTTCCAAGTCGGTCCATAAGATAAACAGAAGCACGGAAAACCGTACTCATTCTCATTTCCTTATCCTGTGGAATTTCGTGTTCTACGAATAAAGCGTCGGACATCATTTTGGTTTCCGTCATACCTAAAAGGTAGTCGGTACTTACATCATAAAAGGTTGATGCGCGACAAAGAAAGTCAAGCCCACATTCTCTAATTCCCTTTTCGTAGTGGGAAAGGAGAGCCTGTGAAACACCTAATGCTGTGGCGGCTTCCTTCTGACTTAAATTCTTCTCTTTACGTAATTCTACAAGTCTTGTTGAAACAGCTGTACTCATAAAAAACACCTCTTATACTTAAAGTATAAGAATTATACAACAGATTAAACAATTTGTATATTGTACGATATCACAAATTTTCAGGAGATATAATATGAAAACCTACCAAATACATTTAATACGCCATGCTGTAACAAAGGGAAACCTTGAGGGCAGATATATAGGACATACTGATGAATCAGTGTGCGAAGAAGGTATGGCACAACTTAAAGATATAATGGAAAACTACGGTGAATATCCACAGGTTGATGCGGTTTTTTGCAGTCCGTTAAAGAGATGTATTGAAACTGCACAGACAATTTATCCTGACAGAAACCCAATTATTCTTGATGACTTAAGAGAATATGACTTCGGTGAGTTTGAGGGAAAAACTGCTGAGGAATTGCAGGATGACGAGGATTTTGCAGAATGGCTTTCCGGTACAAATCCAAATAAGGCAGCTCCATTTGGTGACAGTCAGGTAAGATTCAATTACAGAATTTGTGATTGCTTTGAAAAGATTGTTGACGGTGTAATCAAGGCAGGAGTAAAGAATACCGCGGTTATTACTCATGGTGGTGTGATTATGTCACTTATGCAGACTTATGCACTTCCCGAAGCACCAATGCACGAGTGGTTAACACCATCTTGTTGTGGTTATACAGTCCGTATTGACCCATCAATCTGGTCAAGAGGAATGAAGGTGGAAGCTATTGCAGAATGTCCTGCACAACCTGAAAACTTTGAACATGAATTATGGGATGTTTATGACCCTGATAAGGACCCATTTGATGTGGCGTATTGGGAAGATGACTCAAATTTTACAGATGAAGAATAAAATTTTCCCAGAATAACTATAAAAATTACATTGAATCAGAATTTTTTCAATGATAAAATAATAAGCGAAAAACCATAAGGAGGTAAAACTTATGAAAATGTCATTCCGTTGGTATGGCGAAAGTGACCCGATATCATTGCAGTACATTCGTCAGATTCCAAACATGAGAAGCATTGTCAGTGCTGTTTATGATGTAAAACCGGGTGAGGTTTGGCCGGAAGAGTCAATCGAAAAGATGGTAAAGCAATGCGAGGAAAATGGTCTTGTTTTTGATGTTGTTGAATCAATCCCTGTGCACGAAAACATTAAGCTTGGCAGGGATAATGTTGACGAGCTTTTAGAGGTTTATTGTGAAAACATTCGTCGTTGTGCAAAATATGGTGTTAAATGTGTAACATATAACTTTATGCCTGTTTTTGACTGGACTCGTACACAGCTCGATAAAGAGGCAGAGGATGGCTCAACAAGTCTTGTTATGTATTGGGAACAGATGAAAGGCCTTGACCCGCTTAAGGATGATATTCATCTTCCGGGTTGGGATTCAAGCTATACTCAGGAAGAGGTCAGAGAATTAATTTCAGCTTATGGTGAACTTGGTGAAGAAGGACTTTGGAAAAATCTTGAAAAATTCCTTAAAAAAGTTATTCCTGTGGCTGAAGAATGTGGCGTTAAAATGGCAATTCATCCTGACGACCCACCATATCCAATCTTTGGTATTCCAAGAATTATCACTTGCGAAGAGAATATCGACAGAATGTTAAAGCTTGTTGATAGTGAAGCAAATTGTCTTTGCCTTTGTACCGGCTCATTAGGTTGTGCAAAATCAAATGATGTGGTAAAAATGATTAGAAAATATAGTGCAATGAACAGAATTGCATTTATGCATATCAGAAACATTTTGATTATGGAAGACGGAAGCTTTGAAGAAAGTGGTCACCTTTCTAGTTGTGGTTGACATGTTATGTATGAGGTAGTTAAAGCACTTGTAGATACAGGTTTTGATGGTTATGTTCGTCCTGACCACGGTAGAATGATTTGGGGCGAAACAGGAAAACCAGGTTACGGTCTTTTTGACAGAGCACTTGGTGCTACATACATAAACGGCTTGTTTGAAGCAGTTGAGAAAGGAAACAAATAATATGGTACACGAAAACTTAAAAGGTAGAGTTGCAGTTGTTACAGGCGGTGGCGGTGTGCTTTGCGGTGACTTTGCAAAAACTCTTGCAAAACAAGGTGTTAAAGTTGCAGTTCTTGACTTGAACGAAGCAGCAGCACAGAAAGTTGCTGACGAAATCAACGCTGACG
>JAZNJX010000065.1:0-5411 GCA_045578245.1 Candidatus Fimenecus sp.
CCCGAAAGATACTGCCGCTTGGATTCTCACAGACTGTGCGGGTATTCTCAGAAAAGACGGCAAAACATTCAACGACCTCGCAGTTACTGCAGAAAAGCTTGCAGCAATTATCAAGATGGTTGACGAGGGCAAAATCAACAGAAACATCGGTAAGAAAATTCTTATCGCAGTTGTTGAAGAAAATGTTGACCCTGTTGAATATGTAAAAGCTCAGGGTCTTGACAAGAAATTTGACTCATCTGCTATTGACAGCGTAATCGATAAAGTAATTGCAGATAATCCAAAGGCGGTTGAAGACTTTAAGGGTGGTAAAGTTAAGGCTTTACAGGCACTCTTCGGTGCTTGTATGAAAGAACTTCGTGGTGCAGGTGACCCATCTGTAATTAAAGAACTTCTTGAAAAGAAAATGAATGCTTAAAAGAGAAGAGGGAGTGAATCACTCCCTCTTTTTTAATATGCTTTTATAAGTCTTTCGTATTCTTCATCAGTAATGTGCATTACTGAGCCGTGTCTTGGTCTTAAGTGGTCGAGACTTATTTTATCTTCAGGTACAGCAGTAAAATGAATTAAATCGGTGGTTTCTTGCATAAAGTAACCGCCTTTTTTAAATTGGTCAGCAATGAGTACATGCTTGTCTGTACCTAAAATTTTATATGTACAATGTCCCTCAAGTGCTGTGTCAGCGACGGAAATCTTGTTGTTTTCAGGCTCTGTATATGGTCCGTTCAAATTATCGGAAACAAGGTAGCATATTCCGTCTTTTTCTTCGTCAGCAACATATAAATAGAATTTGCCATCTTTTTCAATTATATCTCCGTCAATGGCAGCCATGCCACCTTTTGGGTTATGTAAAACCTTTGGGCTGGTTGTAAGTGTTACAAAATCCTTTGTATAAGCATACCAAGGAATTGTGTGCCAACCCTCGTCAGCATTATTATTAGTCCAATAAATCATGTATTCCTGACGAATTTTATCAAAGATAACTTGTGGTGCCCACACACGGTTTGCAGATTTTGTTTCAGGAAACTGAGAAAAATCAATTATTCTTTCATTCTCCCAATTAACTAAATCTTTGCTATCCCACACAACCATTGAGTTGTTGTTTGCCCAACCGTCAGCACTTTTCATATCCGTAGCAATAACGTGGAAAACACCGTCTTCACCACGGAAAATATATGGGTCACGGCAACACTTCTGACCAAGTTTTTGTGTAATTATTGGTTCATTATTATTAAGGGCTGTGAAATGATATCCGTCTTCAGAAACTGCAAAATGTATAGTTTCTTCGTGCGGTTCATTTCCTACAAAATAACAGAATAAGTATTTAGTGAGTTCCATAATTTTACTTATCAAATTCCTTTGCAACATCTTTAAGGAGTTTTCTTATTTCAAGGTGTTGTGGACAAGCTTTTTCACATAAACCACATTCAATACAGTCGGATGCCTTGCCTTTTCCTGCTGTGTGAACATCCTCGTAGTAATATTTAGCATTCCAGTCTTTGAACTGCTTTCTGTCATTCATACAAGCAAAAATTTCAGGAATAGGAATATTTTTAGGACATCCGTCAACACAGTAACGACAAGCAGTGCAAGGGATTAAGTGTTGTGCGTTCATAATCTGACAAACCTTATTTACTGCATCATATTCTTCCTGACTGAAAGGCACAAAGTCCTTCATAAAGCTGATGTTGTCATTCATCTGTGCCATATCACTCATACCTGAAAGCACCATAAAAATGCCTTCAAAACTTGCAGTAAAACGGATAGCATAACTTGCAGGTGAACCACCATGAAGTTCCTCTAACACCTTTTTAGCCTCATCAGGGAGCTTTACAAGGCTACCACCTTTAACAGGCTCCATAACAATAATGGGCTTATCGTGTTTGCGACAAACTTCGTAGCATTTCCTACCCTCAACGGACTCGTCATTGTAGTCAAGATAGTTAAACTGAATCTGTACAAATTCGATTTCAGGATACTCTGTAAGGATTTTGTCAAGCACATCTGCCTTGTCATGGAAGGAAAGTCCTACGTGACGAATTTTACCTTCTTTTTTAAGCTCAAATGCTGTTTCATATGCTCTGCATTTCTTGTATTTTTCAAAGTTTGTGGCATTCTGCGCATGCATTAAGTAGAAGTCAAAATATTCAACACCACAGTTTTTTAACTGCTTTTCAAAAAGTGGTCGAATCTGACTCTCTTTTTTGAAAAAACCTTCTGACAACTTGTCTGCAAGAATATAACTCTCTCTTGGATGGCGGGAGGTAAGGCACTTTTTGAGCGTAGCCTCATTTCTCATTTCCATATAACCGTGAGCAGTATCGAAATAATTAAAACCTGCATCAAGGAAAGTGTCAATCATTTGTTTTGACTGTTCAATGTCAATAAGTGGACCTTTGCGAGGAAGTCGCATACATCCGAAACCAAAATTCTTTTTTACTTCTGGAAAATAGTTATTCATAAGTAACTCCTTATTTTTTAGTACCTGTTACCTGATACATTTTATCATTTGAAATCATAATACCAACATTAAAATATGGTTTGAGCATTTCTGCTAATTCTTCACATTCAGGAAGAATATTTGAAACTGCTCCTGCAGATTTTTGATGTACAGCATCAAGCTCTTTTTTGCTCATTCCGTGAGCAATAGTGAATTTTCCACCTGATTTTAATGATTTTGACAGATTTTCAATAGCTTTTTCAGGCTCAGGAAAATGAGGGAAAGCATTGTAAATCATAACGGAATCGAATTGTTTACTAAATGAAACATTCTCAGCATCACCACAGATTACATCTGCTTGTGGAAATTTATTTTTTGCAATTTTCACCATTTCAGGGGAAAGGTCAACTGCTGTGATACTCTTAACTTTTCTTTCGAGATAATAGGGGAATAGTACACCTGTACCACAGGCAACATCAAGAACATCGATATTCTCTTTGATTCCACCATTATCTAAAATACTGTCTAGTATTTCTTTTTCAGCAATTGGCTCATTGTCCCAACTTGATGCAAAAATATTGAAAAAATCTCTTATAGTTTCTTTATCCATTTTATTTCTCAATAGCAGCAATTTTTGTATTTACGGCTCTAATTCTGTCATAGATTTCTTCGTCAAATTTCTTTTCTCTGTCGTATGTGTAAAGACCATTTTGCTCCTGTTCAATATCGTAAAGCTGAGTATAACAGAAACCGAACATCTTATAGTTTTCAACGATTACATCAGTAAGTCCTACATATCTATCAGCAAACTCTTCAGGAGTTTTAACATCTTCACCATAACCCCATGACTTGATTGATTCGTCACTAACCCATTTGATTCCACCATATTCACTGATGAATACTGGCTCACCTCTGTAAGTTTGACGACCTGGGTTGTCAACTAAAACATGCTCGTAGAGATAATTCTCCGTCATGAATCGGTCATAGTTTTTCTTGAAGAAATCAACATCATAGCTGTAATCGTGTAAGTCATAAATATCAGTTTTAACATGGAAATTACCACTTGTGTCAATACAAGGACGAGTTGAGTCAACAGCCTTTGTATAGTCATAAACAGTTGCAAGAAGTGGGTCATATTGCTTTCTCTTTTTGTAGTCCCAGGTTTCGTTGAATGGACACCAACCAATAAGGGCAGGGTGGTTAAAGTCACGTTCAATTGCTTCTTTCCATTCGTTTAAGAATACGTCAACACTCATTGGATTTGAATAGTCAAGTCCCCAGTTAGCGTATTCACCCCATACGAGGTAACCTAACTGGTCAGCATAATAAAGGAATTTAGGGTCAAAAACCTTTTGGTGAAGTCTTGCTCCATTAAATCCCAAATCCATTGAAAGTTCAATATCTTTTATTAAATCCTCATCACAAGGAGCAGTGTAAATGCCTTTTTTATAAAAACCTTGGTCAAGTACAAGACGCTGGAAAACACTCTTTTCATTGATAAGAAATTTGTATCCGTCAAGTCGCACATTGCGAAGTCCAAAATATGAATGGACTTTATCTTCACCGTATGTAATCTCAATGTCATAAAGACGGCCATTGCCTACTTCCCAAAGGTGAGTTTCATCTAACTTAATCTGTAAAACTTCGTTTCCACAAGCATTCTGAATCTCTGTTTTGCCAACACTCTTATCATCATAGAATGCTTCGCAAGTAAGGTTTTCTTTACCTTTAAGCTTAAAATTGAATGTCACAAGACCATTTTTGTGGTCAGGGTAAATTTTGAAATTTTCAACATAATTCTGTGGTATATATTCAATATATACGCTCTGCCAGATGCCTGTTGTTCTTGTATAGTCACAACCATGACTCTTTTTCCATTCACTTTGCTTACCACGGATAACAAATGGGTCTTTAACATTGTCTTCACAAAGCACAAAAACCTCGTTTTCACCATCAACACAAAGGTCAGTAATATCAAATCTGAATGATGTGTAACCACCCTTGTGACGACCTGCATATTTGTCATTAACAAGCACAGTTGTAAGGTGGTCGGCAGCACCAAAGCACAAGAATACTCTATTTCCGCCTTTCTTGATATTTACATTTCTCCTGTACCAAACCATATTGATAAAATCTTTGTACTGAATGCCTGAAAGTTCACTTTCTACACAGAAAGGTACATTGATTTTATGCGTATAATTATTATAGTTTTTTATTTCAACTGCTCTTTTTTCATCAGTTGAAAATTTGAATCCCATTTTTGCCTTTTGAAACCCGAAATCCCACTCTCCGTCAAGACTCTGAAAACCATCCCTTGCGAACTGTGGATTTGGGTGTTTAGCCATTTTAATATTCATAAGGTTTCACCATCACTTTAAAGCAATCTATGTGTTCATAATATAGAAAAAAGTGTTGTTTGTCAATTGGTTTTTATGTTATAATACGAAAGGTGATAATTATGTCAAATAAATATAATTGGGCAATTTTAGGTTGTGGAAATATTGCAAATGATTTTGCCCGAGAAATGAACAAAATGGGTGGCAGAGTCTATTCCGTTGCCAACCGTACTTATGAAAAGGCAGTGGCTTTTGCTGAAAAATATAATATCGAAAAAGTCTATGAAAATATTGATGAGATTTTTACAGATGAAAAAGTTGATGTAGTGTATATCGCAACACCCCACAACAAACATATTGAGTATATTCTCAAGGCATTAGAAAATGGTAAACACGTTCTCTGTGAAAAAGCGATTACCCTTAATAGTGATGAATTGAATAGAGCAGTGGCACTTGCAAGCGAAAATAATCTTATTTTAGCCGAGGCTATGACAATTTACAATATGCCACTTTATGCCGAACTTGAAAAAATTATCAATTCGGGTGCTTTTGGTGAATTCAGACTTGCTCAGGTAAATTTCGGCAGTTTTAAAGAGTACGATATGACAAATCGTTTCTTTAATATGGAATTAGCG
>JAZNJX010000066.1:0-6681 GCA_045578245.1 Candidatus Fimenecus sp.
ATATTTTTAATTTTTCTCCGCGTAATACTGTGCCTGAGCGTTCCACAGTTCACTGTATTTACCGTCGGGATTTTCGAGGAGTTCTTCGTGTGTTCCTTCCTGAATAACTGAACCGTTGTCAAAAACAACTATTCGACTGCAGAAACGGCAGGAAGAAAGTCTGTGAGAAATATAGACAGTTGTTTTATTGCCTGCAATTTCATTAAAGCGTGAATAAATCTCGCTTTCGGCTATCGGGTCAAGTGCAGCTGTCGGCTCATCGAGAATGACAAACGGTGCATCTTTATATAAAGCACGTGCGATAGCAATTTTCTGCTCTTCGCCTCCCGATAAGTCAATTCCGTCTTTTTCATACAGCTTATAAATTGATTGCTTCAGCTTCTTCGGGAATTCTTCAACTCTTTCTTTAACTCCTGCCATCTCAAGGCACTTCCAAACCCGTTCCTCATCATATTCATCTGAACAGGCGACATTTTCACCCACAGGGAACGCAAGAAGTTTGAAATCCTGAAAAACGATAGCAAAAAGCTTTAAATATTCAGCATAATCAAACTCGCGTATATCAATTCCATTGAGGGTGATTTTACCTTTGGTCGGGTCATAAAGACGGCAAAGAAGTTTTATCATCGTTGATTTACCGCTTCCGTTCATACCTACGACTGCAAGATGCTCACCTGATTCAATTTTCATACTGAAATCTTCAAGAATCATCTGCTCTGTTTCGGGATAAGCAAACGAAACATTATGGAATTCAAAAACAACTTTTGCCGGGTCAATCCCGTCAACAGTTCTTGTTCCGTTTTCCATATCCGAAACGAGGTTAAGATATTCGATTTCCTGTTTCAACTGAGCATTATTAGCTCTTAAATATCCTGCATTACCTGCAATATCGGTACAAGCGGTAATCAGCTTTGTTATTGCACCATAGTATTCAACTACTTTACCTGCACCGAATGCACCTGCAAGAGCTTTGAGTCCGACAAAGATATATACAATACCACCGAGAAAATTTGCAGAAACACTGCTAATCTGGCCAATTGTTGCCCATACTTTAAAAACTTCATTTCTCATCTTTTTTGTGGGAGTATAGATTTTTTCTTCAAGCTCTTCATTGATAAGCGCTTTAACATCAAAAATTCTAACGTCCTTGCCACTTTCATTCTCATTGAGGTATTTTTGATTATAATATTCGCGAACAGGATTGAATTTTACAGCTCTGTTAAAAATGTTGAACTGTTTTTTCTCGCTTAATCCATGATACCTGACCGAAACAGCGATAACAATAACAGAAAAAATTATTAGTGAGATTGCAAACAGAGGTGAATCAACAAATGCCATAAACCCCGAAACCGATGTCGGTGATTGACTAAAAACCATTCCCGAAATCATAAAGATTGCAACCACAATAGAGAACACACAAGCTATCATTTCTGCTACACACTCGGCAACCCACGTCAGGCCGTTTCCGTTGTTGGCATTCTCTTCAATTTTACCGCGGAGTTCCTGAACTGAAGAGCTTTCCGCCTTTGCATAATCAAGCTCGAGCGCTTTTCGCGAAAGAAGTGCAGAATGTTTTTCCCAACAGCTGTTGAGCATTATCAACGCTTTTCGGTTTACTGTGCGTATGATAACATCGATTACAAGTGTTGAAATTGTTGCCACGAGAACATATTTTATAATCTGTTCGAAGCTTTGCTTTTCAGTAAGAGCAGTAATAATAAGACCTGTACAGTATATGGTAATATATGGTGACACTGCACGGAGAATTTTTACAATAAGATTAAGAGAAAAATAGTTTTTGCCAAGATAAATTTTAACAAGTTTTAATCCTTGTTTAATTATCTCGAAATCTTCTTTCAGGTCTGCAATAAACTTCTTCATAAAACCCCCTCCTCTCTGTAATATTTGCTCTGCGTTTCAAACATCTCGGCATATTTACCGCCAAAAGATATCAGTTCTTCATGAGTTCCCGACTCGACTATTTTAGCATCATCAAGAAGAATAATTCTATCACAGAACCGCGTTGAAGAAAGCCTGTGAGAAATATAAATTGCAGTTTTATCTTTAGTAAGTTCACTGTACTTAAGGTACATATCATTTTCAGCTATCGGGTCAAGTGCTGCTGTAGGCTCGTCAAGAATAATTATTGGAGCATCCTTGTAGAGAGCCCTTGCAAGAAGAAGTCTCTGAAGCTCACCGCCTGAAAAAGAAACGGCACCTTCGTGAACCTCACGCACAAGAAGAGTGTTTTCTTTATTTTCAAGACTTTCAACTTTATCAAGTATTCCTGCAAGACGCATACACTCGCCAAGTCTTTCACGGTCAATTTTATCTTCTTCGCTAAGAGTAATATTTTTTGCTACTGTTGCAGGCAGAAGTGAGCAGTCCTGAAAGAGAGTTGAAAACAACCTGTAATATTCATCGCGGTTAAAAAGTCTGATGTCGATACCGTTTATGAGTATCTGACCTTCCTGCGGAACAAACAAACCGCATATAAGCTTAACAAGAGTTGATTTGCCTGCACCGTTGACACCGACGATTGCAATTTTTTCACCTTTGCCTATTTTCAGCGAGAAATTGTCTATAGTCGGTTTTTCTGCTTCATCATAGGAAAAAGTAACATTTTTAAGTTCTATTTCACAGGGTAACTCTTTACCCGATGGCAAACGTTCGCCTTTTCCTTTATTCATCTTGTCTTCAATATCGAGAAAGCTTCGGAAATCGCTGACACTGTGTGCTCCTGAAATAATTTCAGAAATCGAATCAACAAGCTTTGCAAGCCACTGACCAAAGCCTGTAATCGCACCGAAATAAAGAGAAAAGTCACCGAGTGTCATATCAGAAGTAAGTTTAAGATGAATAAGATAAATATAAGCACCGATACTAACGCCGAATTTAAAAACATCTTCAATCATACAGTTTATGTAATGACCGTTGTTACGCAGAATATTCCACCATGTTGCATCGTCAAGATGCTTGTCGAGTTTTTTCATAAGGAAGTCTGACATATTATAAATACGAACATCCTTTGCGTTTGAAAAGTCTTTCGAACGGTAGGTTACATAGTGCAGACGAAGGAAAATCTCGGCAACCTTATCCTTCATTTTGTTTTTCCATTGGTTAAAAATTAACCATCCTGCCAAGCTGATTCCGTAACAAAGAATGAGAATAGGAATAAACCACGGGTTGCAGTCAACGATAATCGCTGTGAATGCAGAAAAGCCAAAGAACGACGATGCAGCTGTGCAGTTGAGCTCAATAAACCTTGCAACACTTCCGTCCCAACCGTGAATTGCATTCCAAGCTTTTTCACGAAGCACACGGGTTTCGTTGTAAACATAATTGTTATAATCCATGTTCATAACCTTATTGCAGATAAGCCTATGCAAAAGAACATCCCTTGACGTATTACGTCCTGTCCAACTTTTGTTTTGCATAACTCCTTGCAGATAACTGAGAATTATAAGAACAACGGACATAATACCGACCTTTAAAATTAAATCATTAACCGTAGATTGGTTTTCAACGCAATCAAGAACAAGCTTCGGTAAAAAAGCTGCAACAACAGAACTTGCTGCACCTAACGGAGTCAGACAGATTTGCATAATTACATAAGACTTATCAAAAATCCAATGCTCTCTCAGCATAAATCCGAGGTTGCTGAAATAATTGTATTTTTTCTTCATATATTCTCCTTTCTTATCGAAAAAATAACGGCGGAAGCCTTGCCTCCGCCGCTTCGATATTAATGATAAATCAAAAAATAAACGATTAAAATATGTTCTGCAATAGTGTTTTTTTAATGTGCAAAAGTGTTACAGATGTTGATGCTTGTTGTAAATATATTTCCCTCACAGGAAACAAAAACATCACCGTCATATTTCTGTGCAATCGTTTTAATACTCTTGAGTCCATAGCCGTGATTGATTTTATCCGGCTTAGCCGTGCCGATACGCTTTGTATCAACCTCGGCTTTAACAGGATTTTCAACGGAAACAACAATTCTGCCACCCATAGTAATGATGCTTGCAAAAATTGTTTTATCCGTGCTGTCTTCAATATTTTCCGTTGCTTCAATTGCGTTGTCAAGTGCATTGCCGATAAGAACACCGAGTTCAAGCAAATCAACATTGATTTCACCCGAAAGTTTTACGGAAAAATCAAGTTTAATACCTTTCCTGTCAGCAATTGTAAGCTTTGACTGCAAAACGGCATCCACAGCAGGATTGCCTGAATTTATAATTCCGTTGTTTGCCTCATCAAGAAAGTCTGCCTCACCCTTAACGGCTTCAACAGCTTTTTCAATCTGACCGTCTGCAAGAAGACCTGAAACGGAGAGTAATTTATTTTTAATATCATGTCTGAATGTGCGGATTTCGTTTTGATAACGATAAAGCTCTTCATAGTGAGCAAGCTGATTTTTAATCTGTTCATTGGCAAAGCTGAGTCGGGTTTTGGCTTCCACATAGTCCTTTTGTCTGTAAATAAGAAACAGCGTCACAAGGTTCGATGCAATCATAAGAACCGCAACTGCAGAGAATAAAACTGCAGGAATGCTTTCGAGTTCATAGGTACACTTCAGAATAACGAGAGTAACAAATACTGTCGCAATCGGTTGAACAATCAAAAGCGTAGAAACGCCTTTAGATACTCCTAACTCTACCTTTCCGATTCTTTTTGATACAAAGAAAATTAGAATAAAACTGAAAAACTTACATATTAAACCCATTCCGAGAAAAATTTCATCATCCTGAAGAAAATCAAGCGTTTCCTCTCCCATAAGCATACCACTGAGAAGTGTTATTATCGTTTCAGCTCCTGCCTGAATCATAACAAACAGAACGCTGCTGATAATCGCAAAATGAATTTTCACACTGTAAACAAGCGCAAAAACAAAAGCTGTTATAACTCCCAAACCAAGAAGCATAACGCCCGTTCCTGCAAAGAAATATGATACGACGGTGTTAACCGTTATAGCTATTGCCATGAAAATCGGAAGAGCTATTCCCGTAAGCTTCTTTTTAGACATATTTCTGAACAGCATATCCATTGTGTAAATTTCAAAACAAGCAAAAAGAATATAAGCGATAATCCTTACCATTTTACCAACCCCACTTTCTTATAAAAATATCGTAAGCCTTCAAAGCTTCCTGCTTTTTTCTTACGCTGACAGCAACCTTAGAGCCGTCAGTGAGTTCAACCTCATTAGCCTTGAAGTTTTTTATATAATTCATATTAACTATAAATCCCTGATGAACTCTCACAAATCCGTGAGGCTTCAGTATTTCATAAATTTCTGAAATCTTACCGACCGATTCAAAAACACCTTCTGCGGTGTGAACAGTCAGATGTCTGCGATACCCTTCAACGAAGCTTATTTTATTGATTGAGATTTTATTTCGCTCTCGCTCCCATTTAAGAATCACATTTGCGTTTACTGCAGTGTATTTCTTCATCGCTCTTGTGAAAACTTCGTTAAATTCCTTTTCCTTTATCGGCTTTACAAGAAAATGCAAAGCTTCAATTCTGAAGGCGTCAAATATATAATTCGAATGGCTTGAAACAAAAATTATAATCGTTTCAGGTGCAGATTCTCTTATTATTTCTGCAGCTTCTATACCGTTGATATCTTTCATTTCAATGTCAATGAAGACTATATCAAACCCTTTTCCGCTTTTATAATAATCAATCAAATCTTCTGAGCACGAGAAATCGGAAATATCAAAACCGTCTTCCTCTGTCTGAAACGGTAAAAGTAAATTTCTGATTTCCCGTATGGTAAAACAGTCGTCGTCACAAATGCAGATTTTCATATTTACTCCTTTCAAAAACAACTCCTAAAAACAAAAAAGACACTTCCGTCTGAATTCGGAAGTGTCTGAAAATTGGGATAAAAAGACTATGTCAGCTTATTAAGGCAGACAAAACGACACTTCGATTTAAAACATTCTGCATGACGCTATCTCTCTTGTTTGTCATTTTATCCACCTACCTTTCAATAATTTTTTTATATTCTAACAATACATATTAAGTTTGTCAACCGTTTTTCAAAATTGTGCAAAAGTGTCGTTTTTAAGTGCAAAAGTGTTTTGTGAGATTATGTTATATATGTGTTTGATACTTCAGAAATATATCAAAAATAACGCTGCTTCCTTGCTTTTACAATTAAAAAATTAGGTTTGATGTATTCTTTCACTATTTTAGGAAGCTTTTCAACTGCCCATTCTTCGGGTGTTGGTTCACAAACTTCTTCAATCACAAATCCTGCTTTGGCAAGCGCATTTATTATATTACTGAACGTTCTGTGATACTTGATAACACCATCAACATACCAATGAACTTTTCTTTCACCCGGTTCATTGTAATTTGAAAATGTATAGGATACTTTTTTACCTTTTAAGTTTTTATTAAAATGACCATTGCCGTCAAGAGTGGCAGTAATAATAGGATGCTCTTGTGAAAACAACAGTTGACCGCCATCGTTCAAAACTAAATATAAATCTTCTGCAAAAGCGTCAAAATCTTTTATGTAATGAAAAGCAAGTGAACTGTAAATAAAATCGAAGGTTTCGTTAAAAGTTGATATTTCGGTCATACTCATATTTACATATTCAATGTTTTCGTGAACAGATTCATTTTTCGCAACTTTAAGCATCTTTTCGGAGATATCCACACCTACAA
>JAZNJX010000067.1:0-4473 GCA_045578245.1 Candidatus Fimenecus sp.
GACGGTTCCTTGTGTTGACGGAAATAGTATGGTGTGATATAACAGTGCAGAAGTGCACAGGGGACGGTTCCTTGTGTTGACGGAAATGGTATGGTGTGATATAATTCTCTTGGTGATGAAATATGCCAAGACAAGCACGCAGACAAAGTGAAAGCGGAATATATCACGTAATGCTAAGAGGAATAAATCAGCAACAGATATTCGAAGATACCGAAGACTGTAATAAGTTTATTCAAATACTACATGAATGTAAGGCAGTAAGTGAATTCAAGTTGTTCGCTTACTGCCTTATGAATAATCATATACATTTGTTGATTAAGCCTGAAAAAGAACCGATTGAACAGGTTTTTAAACGAATTGGTGCACGTTATGTGTATTGGTTTAATGTGAAATATCAAAGAGTTGGTCATTTGTTTCAAGACCGTTTTAGGAGTGAACCGGTGGAAGATGATTCATATTTTTTGACAGTATTAAGATATATTCATCAGAATCCAACTAAAGCGGGAATTTGCAAAAATATTGAAGATTACAAATACAGCAGTTATCAAGAGTATATTACAAAACCTTGGTTGGTAGATACGAATTTTGTATTTGATATGATTTCAAAGAAAGAATTTATCAGATACAATAATGAGGCGAATTTTGATAAGTGTCTTGAGGTTGAAGATACTCCAAAAATCCGTGTAACAGATGAACAAGCAAAACGGATTATCAAGAATGTGTCAAAATGTGATAATTCAACAGAATTTCAAAGTCTTGACTCGAAACTTCGTGATGAATACATTGCAATTCTAAAACAAAATGGTCTTTCTATTCGACAAATCAGTAGATTGACAGGAATAAGCTTTGGTGTTGTCAGAAAAAGGTTTGAATAAAACAAAACCGACCGTGAAAAAACGGTCGGTACAGACAACTTAGCAAACGCAAATTAAAACCTTGCTGTCTGCAAAAGTATTATGTGAATAATAATATATTAAATTCATTGAAAAAAATACCACTTTTTTTTAAAAAACACTTGCATTTTTTATATGTGTGTGTTAGAATATCAAGGCTGTTAAAAATATATAGCTTGGAGGTGTACACGGTATGGCATGGTATCACGTTGTTTTTGGTGTAGCACTTATTGTATTATCAGTATTAATTGTGCTTCTTATCCTTTTACAGGAAGGTAATCAGGAAGGTCTTTCAGGTGCCATTTCAGGTGGCTCTTCAGATTCATTCTTCGGTAAGAATAAGGGAAGAACAGACGAAGCAAAGAAAGCATTCCTTACAAAGATTCTTGTTGCAGTATTTGCTGTAGTAGTTCTTGCTTCAGTTCTTGTAATGATTTTTGCATAATTTAATATCCCGATGAAAATCGGGAATATATGATCCACTAGCTCAGTTGGCAGAGCACTTGACTTTTAATCAAGGTGTCCGGAGTTCGAATCTCCGGTGGATCACCAAAAAGAGAGTACACGAAAGTGTACTCTTTCTTTTTTGCCCGAAGGTCGGAGATTCGAACCCTTTAAGGCATATGTTAATTCTTATATTGAATTTTCTTTTTTTTATGCTACAATAAAACCATAACCAATAGGGAGGCAAATGATTATGAAAATTACATTTATGGGAGCAGGTAGTACAGTTTTTGCAAGAAACGTTATCGGAGATTGTATGTGTACTGAAGCACTTCGTGACAGTGTTTTTGCTCTTTATGATATTGACGGAGAAAGACTTGAAGAAAGTCGTGTTATTCTTGAGGCTATGAGAAAAGCTAAGGGTGGCTACGGTAAAATCGAGTGCTACGTTGGTGTGGAAAACAGAAAAGAAGCACTTCGAGGTGCGAATTTCGTTGTTAATGCAATTCAGGTTGGTCTTTATGACCCATGTACAATTATAGATTTTGAAGTTCCAAAGAAATATGGTTTAAGACAAACAATCGGTGACACTCTCGGTATCGGTGGAATCATGCGAACACTTCGTACAATTCCAGTTATGAAGGACTTTGCCAATGATATGGAAGAAGTTTGTCCTGATGCTCTTTTCCTTAACTATGTTAACCCTATGGCAATGCTTACAGGATATATGTTAAGATACACTGGTGTTAATACGGTTGGTCTTTGCCATAGTGTTCAGGGTTGTTCAGAATGGCTTTTGAAGAAACTCCATATGGAAGACAAGTTAGAGGGTAGAAAAGAACTTATTGCAGGTATCAACCATATGGGCTGGCTTCTTGAAATCAAGGACAAAAACGGAGTTGACTTATATCCTGAAATCAAGTCAAGAGTTGATGCATATATGTCACAGCCTGATGCAGATGATAAAGTTCGTATGGATTATATTAAGAATTTCGGATACTACTGCACAGAATCCAGTGAGCATAATGCAGAGTACAATATGTTTTATATCAAGTCCAAATATCCTGAACTTATTGAAAGATATAATATTCCACTTGATGAGTACCCACGTCGTTGTGTAAACCAGATTGAAGGTTGGAAAAAAGAATATGCTGAAATGATTGAAAAAGGTGTCAAAGAGCATGAACGTTCAAACGAATATGCATCAAGAATTATGGAATCAATGGTTATCGGTGACCCATATCAGATTGGTGGAAACGTGCTGAATACTGGTCATTTGATTACAAATTTACCTGAAAATGCTTGCGTTGAAGTACCTTGTCTTGTTAACGGCAGAGGTATTCATCCTTGCCATGTTGGCGCATTGCCTGTACAGTGTGCTGCAATGAATATGACAAATATCAATGTTCAGTTGCTTACAATTGAAGCTGCTGTTACCGGTAAAAAAGAGCATATTTATCAGGCTGCAATGCTCGACCCACATACAGGTAGTGAACTTGATATCGACACAATTAAAAGGATGGTGGATGACCTTATTGTTGCACATGGCGACTACTTACCAAAATTTAATTAAACTTAAAAATATGACCATTCTTTAATTAGAATGGTCTTTTTTGTTAATACTACTACAGGTGATTATTATGTTATCTGTATGGACAGAAAATTCAGACTTTAGAACATTTCCAAAACTTCAGGAAGACATCAGGACGCAGGTTGCAATTATAGGTGGTGGTATCGCAGGAGCTCTTTCTGCCTATATGCTGAAGCAAAAAGGTGTTGATTGTGTTGTGCTTGAAGCAGATAAGGTGTGTAAGGGAGTAACACAGAACACAACTGCAAAAATAACATCCCAACATGGTTTAATTTATGACAAGCTTATTAACCATTTCGGCATTGAAAAAGCACAGATGTATCTGAAAGCAAACGAAGATGCTGTAAGAAAATATCGTGAGATGAGTAAAGAAATATCCTGTGGTTTTGAGGATAAGAAGAACTATGTTTACTCAATAAATAACACAAGAAAAATTGAAAAAGAACTTCATGCATTGGTAAGGCTTGGGTATAATCCTGACTTTTGTGGTGAAATTCCTGTGCCTATTTCTATCTCAGGTGCAGTTATATTTCCAAATCAAGCACAGTTTAATCCTTTGCAGTTTTTGTCTTATATAGCAAAAGGCTTGACGATTTATGAAAACACAAAGGTTTTTGAAATTCGTGGGAAGCATGCTTTTACGCAGAATGCAAAGGTAACTGCCGACTACTTTGTTGTAGCGACACATTTTCCTTTTATGAATAAGTATGGTGGATATTTTTTGAAACTGTTTCAGGAAAGGTCATATGTAATTGCTGTTGAAAATGGTCCCAAGATAGACGGAATGTATGTTGACGAGGCAAAAAAAGGAATGTCTTTTCGCAATTACGAAAACTATCTTCTTATAGGTGGTGGTGACCACAGAACAGGAAAGCAGGGTGGAAACTATAATGAGTTAAAGGCATTTTCAGCAATTCACTATCCTGCAAATCCCATAAAGTATCAATGGGCAACGCAGGATTGTATAAGTCTTGATTCAGTGCCATATATCGGCAGATATTCACCAAGAATTCCAAATGTTCTTGTTGCAACAGGATTCAATAAATGGGGAATGACATCTGCTATGGTGTCAGCTGAGATGCTTTGTGATATTATTCTGGATAAAAAGAATGACTACGAAGAACTGTTTAATCCATCACGCAGTATAGTAACAACACAACTACCAATAAATATTTTTGAATCAACTATAGGTCTTCTTACACCGTCAAAAAAACGCTGTCCCCACCTTGGCTGTGCGTTAAAATGGAATTCGGCAGAACACAGTTGGGACTGTCCTTGCCACGGTTCAAGATTTACGGAAACTGGAGAATTGATTAATAATCCAGCCACTAATGATTTAAAAGAAAAAAGTCGATAGAAATTCTACCGACTTTCTTTTTGTATTCGAAAACCCCTGGCTGTGCCAGGGGTTCAAAAAAGCTTTAGCGATGAGTATAAAAATAAAACTCCTTTTGATAAAATTAAAATGCGGCTACCAACTGCATTAGAAATCAAAAGGAGGACATTCAAAATGAATGACAACAAAAGTTTAGCACATACAACATG
>JAZNJX010000068.1:0-14339 GCA_045578245.1 Candidatus Fimenecus sp.
GCTTTGAGACTGCCACTGTTCAAATCACGAATATCTTTAACACCGTATTTCATCATAGCAAGTCTTGTCAGACCAAGACCGAACGCAAAACCTGTGTATTCTTCAGGGTCAATTTCACCCGCTTTAAGAACCTCAGGATGAATCATACCACATGAGCAGAGTTCAAGCCAACCACTGTGCTTGCATGAAGGACAGCCTTCACCACCACAGATAAGGCAAGAAATATCAAGCTCGAAACCAGGCTCAACGAATGGGAAGAAGCCAGGACGAAGACGAACCTTGATATCCTTACGGAAAACCTCTGAAAGCATTGTTTTCATAAAGTAAATAAGGTTTGAAATTGAAATGTCCTTGTCAACCATAACGCCTTCCATCTGGAAGAATGTGTTTTCGTGACAAGCATCAGTAGCCTCGTTTCTGAAGCAACGACCCGGGAAAATAGCCTTGATTGGCATACCATCGTTTACGAGTGCATCTTTATACTTTTTATAAATAGCATTCTGTGCAGCGGAAGTGTGAGATTTAAGCAACTGACCGTTATCAAGGTAATATGTGTCCTGCATGTCCCTTGCAGGGTGGTCCTTAGGAATGTTAAGCGCTTCAAAACATTCATAGTCAGTAACGATTTCACTGTAGTCTTCAATATTAAAGCCCATTGAACGGAAAACGCTTTCACACTGACGCTGAACCAGTGTGATAGGGTGGTATGAACCACGAGTTAAGTTTGCAGGAACAGAAATGTCGAAAACAGGTGTGCTTTCGATTTCTTTCTTTAATTCAAGGTCTTTGAGTTCCTGACTCTTTTCTGCAATTTTTTGTTCAACGAATGCACGAACCTCGTTGACAACCTGACCCATAACAGGTCTTTCTTCTGCTGATAATGAACCCATCATTTTAAGCATAGACGTAAGTTCACCTTTTTTACCAAGCACCTGAACTCTGAATTCTTCAAGCTGACTCTGCTCAGTAAATGTGCTGAGTTCTGCTTCCGCACGAGCACGGATAGCTTCAAGTTTTTCTCTCATCTTTTCTTCCTCACTTTTATTATTAAGGTATATTTTTCTCGGAAATAGGGAATAAGAACCTGACACCTTTGGCATCAGAACCTTGTTTCATAAAAAAATCCCACACTCCAAAGAGCATGGGACGAATAAAATCCGCGGTACCACCCAAATTTTTGCAAAAAGCAAACACTTTCCGTATCCTGTAACGGGAATAAACCGTTGCTGTCTAATTGTTTCCGTTCAACAGCACCACTCCAAAGGGAACTTCAATTAAGGTTTCAGCTTATGTGCTTTCAGCCACGGCACAATTCTCTGGTAAGATTACTCACTTAATCTACTTTCTTTTTCACTGTGTTTTCAATATCTTATGTATTATAGCAAAAGCATAAATTTAAGTCAAGTGTAATTTGTTTCTTTTTCCGCAATACCTCGTGTCTGTCGGCTCGTGGTATACCTGATACAACTTCGCCTCTGCCACCTTGTCTTGCGAAAAAAATTAAATTATTTGTAAGGTTTCTTTTTCCACAATACGACCTGGCAGTCGGCTCACTCTGCGTTTTGCACTTTGCACTTGAAAAAACTCCCCAACGGCGCACTCAAGCAGGGGTTTAATAGGTTTTAATCCTATACTTTCCGTTAATACTTCACGAAAAAACCTCGTAAGGCATAAAGCATTACGAGGTTTTTATCATTTTGTCTAAACGAAAATTATATGGATTAAAACTGCCTTGCACATTAAACCTTGTTAGTTTGGATGCAAAACAAGGCATAAATGTGCAGGAACCCTGACGGGTTTCAAGCATTTTAACGAAGTTTTGTGCCAAAATAATTGGTTTAATGCTGTTAAATCCCTACTTGAGTGCGCCGAAGGGAGTCTTTTTAATTAGTTATATCTTCTTTTTCTTCTGAGAACAACTGCGCCTGTTCCTGCTGTTGCCATAAGAACAACTGCAAAGAGGAGAGTGAAGTTCTCTGCTGACATAATAGGGTCGTTAAGGTCAGCACCTGAGTTGTCAACTGAAGGTTTGTTTTCTTCAGGAGTTTCAGGAACTTCAGGAGTTGTTGGTTCACTTGGAACACTTGGAACTTCCGGAGTTGTTGGCTCACTTGGAGTACTTGGAGCTTCCGGAGTTGTTGGCTCGTCAGGAGTTACAACCTCATCACCTGCAAGGTCCTTCTTGATTGCGAACTGGTCAACTCTTGTTTCGCTGTCACCATCGATTGCATAAGAATCGAAGTAGAGCATATCACCATCAATCTGAATGTGTGAATATGATGGAACTTCAAGGTAAAGAACAGTTTCACCGATTGGGAAGAGCTTATTTGTCTCTTCAACCGGCTTTGCCTTGTAGTGTTTAACACCGATTGTACCGTTGATTGAGTAAATTGTACCGTCAGGATTTACCTTTGCAGTGTAATCAAGACCGTTGTACTTAACTTCTTCTGTTTCAGCACCAACAACTACATTGTTGTCCATAACGTCAGTTCTCATAAATACGTGGTCATGACCCTGGAATACAATGTCAATACCAAGCTGTGGCATAAGTGCCTGAAGCTGTGCACGGATTGCAATAACATCATCATCGTCATAGTGTGAACCATTTGAATAAGGAGCCTTGTGAAGAGCAACGAATTTCCAGTCAGCGTCGGAAGCGTTCATATCTTCAATAAGCCATTCAATCTGTTCAGGTGAAAGACCGTCGTCTTCACCGAGATTGTTTGAGTTAAGAACTGCAAAGTGAGCGTTGTTGTAATCGAATGAATAGTAAACACCTGTGATTTTGTCCTGTTCAGGTACATTAGGGAAGTTGAAGTAATAGTCAAGTGCATAGTCGCCCTTTTCTTCGTGGTTACCTGCAACGCCCATCATTGGAATATTCATAAGCACGTCAGTTGCAGAATTGAACATTCTCTGCCACTGAACAAAGCTTCTGCCGTCGTCAACAAAGTCACCAGTGTTGATAATAAAGTCAGCATCGTGATTCTTGAATGCAAATTCAAGTGCAGGAGCAAATACTTGGTTGTACTGTTTTTCAGTTGTTGACTGTGGGTCAGAAATGTGGAAGAAACTGAGTTCGTCAGAGTTGTCAGCAGTGTCAATAACACCAACTTCACTCCACCAGCCACGGTCAGCATCACCAAGACGGTAGCAGTATTTTGTATCAGGCTCAAGTCCTGAAATGTTTACATAGTGACGATTTACATATTCTTTATGATAGATGATACCGATAAAGCCTAAGTCGATTGCAGGCCATTCACGCATTGCTTCAACATCACATTTTGTTGTGATTTCTGCATCAACTGTTGTACCCTTACTGAAATCAGGATTCTTACTGTAAGGAACAACCTGAACATCAGTATCTGTAATGCTGTATTTTGTATAGTAGCTGATATTTACATCTGTTGAAGCATCTTCACCGAGAGTAACTGCAATATGTGAAGGGAGTCTTAAATTTTTCTGACTAAGAGGAACTTCTACCGGACCGTCAACAACGAATTTACCTTCGTGGTCAGCCATGTAACCAGGATTTTCGTCGTGAGTAAAGTCCTTCATGATTCTGTAGAATTCTTGGTCGATAATGTCGTACTGACTTTCTGTAAGATATTCGTCAAGGAATGAGTAAACAACCTCTGTAACTGTGTCACCATCAAAAATGCCGAGTGTAAGAATGATTGTAACAACATCAGTAAGACTGAGTGAAAGGAGATCGTCATTACCGATAATTTTGTTAATATCATCAACGATTGCGTTTACATTCTTGTCGTTAAGACCGCTGATACCGAGGGAAATTGGGTCTATCTTGATTTCTTTAAGAATGTTATCTACAAGGAGTTCTTCGATAATCATTTCGAAAAGACAGTCAACAATGAGTTCAGCGTTTTCACCGTTGTCAAAACGTTCAAGTGCGCTTAAAAGGAACTTGTCATTTTTAGGGTCTTCATTGTTTGCTGTGTGGTTAGCAAGAACTGTTGAAGCAAGGTCACTTATTGTACCTCTTTCACCCTCACTACCGAAACCGAGTGTGTCTTTAAATGCTGTTGATGGGTAATCAGAGATTTCAAGGTCAAGGAATGTGTCGAGAATTTCTGAAACCTTTTCAACTGTATAGTCATAGTCAGTAAGGTAAGCGTTTTCAAGCTGGTTACAGATTGAACGGAGTAATGCCTTTATTGCAACAGCGGAAACACCACCGAGCACTTCGTTACCGATAAGGTCAGTCATAAGCTCGTTAAAGTCAAGTAAGTTTGTAAGGTACTTGTAAAGACCACCTGCATCCTTAACATCCTTACCAAAACCAAAACGGAGTTGATACTGAAGAAGGTTTGTTACGAAATTCTTGATATTGTCGCCACCAAAGTTGTAAGCCCATGTCTGATATTTGAATGGCTTTTCCTGAGCAACACCGTTGATATAAACAGGAACAACTTCGTCAACGTCGTGTGTACGGTATTCACATTCAATTCTGCCTGTTGCGTATGTGTCCATAGTAACAGTTCTGAATTGGTTAGGGAAGCTGAGGATAGAAGATGTTGTGATTTCGTGAACCTCGTCACCACTGTCAGTAATGTAAGATGCAACGTCCTGCATATGTGAGTGACCTGAAACAACGTAGTGCATACCTGCTTTTGCAAGTGCATCAACTACTTCCTGCCAGTTGAAAAGAACGAACTGTTCAAGAATATCAACCTGTGTTTCCATGTGAGGAACAAGGTTGTTATGGCACATACCGATAACTGTTTTACCGTCTTTAACAGCCTTTTCCGTTTCACTGACTGCCCATGCGAGGAATTCGTCTGACATTTTACCCCCTGTTTCCTGTTCAGCTTCACCTGAATCGGTTGTGTCAGGAGAATACATCATAGCGTCAAGGGCAATAAGACGGTAATCGTCGTTTATATCAGTTACATATGAAAGTGAACCTTCGGAATTGTTTGCATTTTCCTTATAACGAGCATAGTATCCGTCACCTTCAGGTGCGAAACCGAAGTCCTTGTAAATTGCTTCGAATTCTTCTGGTGATGTGTCAATTTCGTCACGAAGAGCAGGATTCTTCTTTGATGTAACGAGCTCTTCGCCATCATAATACATTGAACGTTGATTGTTGATGTCGTGGTTACCATTGATAACATAAACAGGAATACCTGTATCTGCTTCAAACTTTGCAAGCTTTTCTGCCTGTTCCTTATGTGCTGAATATTCAGCATTTCTTGTAAGGTCACCTGGCATAAGAACAAAGCTGATTTCACCGTTCTTAGCTTTAATAGCAAGGTTTGCTAATGCAGCATCTAAAAGATTAGGTGCTAAACCTGTTGTTGAGTTGTTGAGTAACATCATGTCAACAAACTCCTGTTTGTCTTCTTCCGTTTCACCCATTGCTGATTCTGCAAAATAGTGAGTATCACTAAGGATAGCGAAATCCACAGTTTCTTTAGTTGATGCGATTGCAGTAAATGGAATGCCAACTGCAACAATAGCAACTGCAAGAATCACGCAAAGGAGCTTTTTGAATGTCTTTTTCATTTTTCGTCCTCCTAAGATTTTTTCGGGCGATTAAAAATAATCACAAAAATTTTAACACATAAAAAAAGAAAATGCTACACTTTTTGGCAACATTTTCTCAATAATTTTTAATTTTTTATTAATAAATATATTAATATATAATGCAACAGACGGATTTTAACTATTTGTTCGTAACGTCGGAAACGATTTGACCGTCCTGAATACGGATTACTCGCTGTGCCTCGTTTGCAATATCGTTATCGTGAGTAATAAGGATAACAGTTCTGCCTTCTTCGTGAAGCTCGTGAAGAATTTTCATAACTTCAACGCCTGAATGGGAATCAAGGTTACCCGTAGGCTCATCAGCAAGAATAATCGGAGGTCTTGCAGCAACCGCACGAGCAATAGCAACTCTCTGTTGCTGACCACCCGACATCTGTTTTGGAAGATGTTCAAGACGATGGGAGAGTCCCACTCTGTCAAGCGCTTCAATAGCAAGTTTGTTTCTTTCTTCCTTTTTCATTCCACGGTAAACCAATGGAAGTTCAACATTTTCAACAGCAGTAAGGCTTGTAATAAGGTTAAATCCCTGGAAAATAAAGCCGATTTCCTTGTTACGGATTTCGGAAAGCTCGTCGTCAGTAAGTCCCTCGACGTCCTTACCGTTAAGAAGATATTTACCACTTGTGGGAACATCAAGAAGACCGAGCATATTCATAAGAGTTGATTTACCTGAACCTGACTGACCGATAATCGCAACAAATTCACCGTGCTCAATGGTAAGATTTACACCATCAATGGCACGAACCTCATTTTCACCGGGATTATAGATTTTATACATATCTCTTATTTCAATAAGACTCATTAAATCACCACCAAAAGTATTGTCAATATTTTACTCTTTTATTTTTTCGAAATCAATAAACAAATTGTAAACAAAAATAATTACGCATTCAGCATTTCATTTATAACTTCACCTGCAATGATAAGCCCTGCTGTACTTGGCACAAAAGAAATACTTGCAGGAGTACGTTCACCGTCGTTTTTAGGAATTTCCGTTGAGTAAAGCACCTTTAATTTCTTAACACCACGATTTTTAAGTTCTCTTCGCATAACTCTGCAAAGGGGACAGGTGTCAGTTTTGTAAATATCCGTAATTCTGAAAGCAGTAGGGTCTAATTTATTACCGGTACCCATTGATGCTATCATAGGAATACCCAATTCCTGTGATTTTACAGCTAAATCAATTTTTGCAGTAACATTATCGATTGCATCTACGATATAGTCGAATTGGGAGAGTTTAAATTCTTCTGCATTTTCAGGAAGATACATTTTCACAATGGCAGTAACTTCACAATGAGGATTGATGTCGATAATTCTCTCTTTCGCAACATCTGCCTTGTTCCTGCCAACAGTTGAATGGAGAGCATATAACTGACGATTTATGTTTGTAATGTCAACTGTGTCCTTGTCAACAATCGTCATTCTGCCGATTCCACAACGAGCCAAAGCCTCGGCAACATAAGACCCAACACCACCAAGCCCGAAAATTATAATGTTTTTATTTTTTAACTTTTCAAGATTATCTTTGCCGATAAGTCTTTCAGTACGAGAAAATTCAGTCATATTGTCACCAACAAAGTAAATTTGTGTCATTCTGAGCGTAGCGAAGAATCTCTACCGAAGTAACATATCAACTAACAGAGATTCTTCGTCATTTCATTCCTCAGAAAGACTTTGTGTATTTAATTTTATCATATTGAAAATTCTCCTGCAATAGTGTATAATACTTTTTTGGAAATTTATATTATGTTAAGGATGATATTATGAAATTAGGTATCGTAGGTTTACCAAATGTAGGTAAAAGTACACTTTTTAATGCTATAACAAACGCTGGTGCACAGTCTGCAAACTACGCTTTCTGCACAATCGAGCCAAATGTTGGTGTTGTTGCAGTTCCTGACTACAGAATTGACAAGCTTGCAGAAATGTATAACCCTGCAAAAATCACTCCTGCAACTATTGAATTCGTTGATATTGCAGGACTTGTAAAGGGTGCTTCAAAGGGTGAGGGTCTTGGAAACAAGTTCCTTTCTCATATCCGTGAGGTTGACGCAATTATCCACGTTGTACGTTGCTTTGATAACGACGATATTATTCATGTTGAAGGTAGTATTGACCCACAGCGTGACATTGAAACAATAAATCTTGAACTTATTCTCTCCGACGTTGAAATTCTTGACAGAAGAATCACAAAGGTTGAAAAAGACTTAAAGGGTGATAAGTCACTCCAGAAAGAGCTTGATTTCCTTAAAAGACTTCGTGGTGAGTTGGAAAACGGCGTTAATGCCCGTGCAGTAGAAGCTGATGAAGAAGAAAAGGAATTCCTTTCTGATGTTGCACTTCTCTCATCAAAGCCAATTATCTACGCTTGTAATATGAGTGAAGAAGATTTTGCAAACGATATTCGTGACAATGCAAGATACAATGCAGTTTGCAAGCTTGCTGAGGCAGAGGGTGCTGAAACTCTTCCGATTTGTGCTGAACTTGAAGCACAGATTGCTGAACTCGACAAAGAAGAAAAAGAGATGTTCCTTGCTGATTTGGGTATCGAGCAGGGTGGTCTTGACCTCCTTATTCAGCGTTCATACAATCTTTTGGGACTTATTTCATATCTTACAGCAGGTCAGCCTGAAGTAAGGGCCTGGACAATCAAAAAAGGCACAAAAGCACCTCAGGCAGCAGGTAAAATCCATACTGACTTTGAAAGAGGCTTCATCCGTGCAGAGGTTATCCACTTTGATGACCTTATGGCAAACGGCACAATGCAGGCTGCAAAGGAAAAAGGCTTAGTCCGTTCCGAAGGCAAAGAATATGTTATGAAAGATGGAGACATCGTTCTTTTCCGTTTTAATGTATAAAAATTGGTTCTTTTTCCGCAATGCGTCGTGGCTCTCGTCTCGTGGTATACCTGATACAACTTCGCCTCTGCCACATTGCCTTGCGAAAAAATAACTCAATTTTCAAAAAGTGCAGGGTGCAAATCATTTTGCACTTAATTTGCGTTCGTAGCTCAGTTGGATAGAGCGTCAGACTCCGACTCTGAAGGCCGCTGGTTCGATTCCAGTCGAGCGCACCAATAAAAATAAAATAATGCTTGACATTTGACATTTATTTTGGTATCATATGTAAGCCGCATATTAGGGGGTAGTGTGTCCAAAGGCATACTTCAAGTGAATTTTCCACCCTCGATAGCGAGTCTATATTTAAGGTAGGTTAGAAAAATGTACGCAATCATCGTAACAGGCGGCAAGCAGTACAAAGTACAGAACGGCGACGTTGTATTTGTAGAAAAGCTTGACGTTGAAGCAGATGCAGAGATTACTTTTGACAAGGTTCTCGCAGTTGGTTCAGAAGACGGACTTAAAGCAGGTGCACCATATGTTGACGGTGCAACAGTAACTGCTAAGGTTCTTAAGAATGGTAAAGGTAAGAAAATCACAGTATTTACTTACAAGCCAAAGAAGAACGAAAAGCGTAAGAAGGGTCATCGTCAGCCATATACAAAGGTTGAGATTACCGGCATTAACGCATAATGACAACAGCAAAATTTCTGTTTTCGGATGAAACAGTAATTTCCTTTGAGTTAAGTGGTCATTCTGGCGCAGGGGAAGAGGGTACTGACATTGTGTGCAGTGCAATTTCTTCGGCAGTCTATATGGCAGCGAACACTATAATCGAAATTATGAAATTAAGTCCAGAAACAGTAGTCCGTGACGGGTATTTAAAGGTTCAGATGAAGCCCGAAGATGCTCGTAAATCGAAAGTGATTACTGACGGTCTTTACTTACATTTAAGTGAGTTACAAAGTCAGTATCCCAACAACTTGAAACTTGAAAGAGGTGTTTTTAATGCTTAAATTAAACATTCAGTTATTTGCTCATAAAAAAGGTATGGGTTCAACAAAGAACGGCCGTGACTCAGAGTCAAAGCGTCTTGGTGTGAAACGTGCAGACGGACAGTTTGTTCTTGCTGGTAACATCCTTGTTAAGCAGCGTGGTACTCACATTCACCCAGGTAACAACGTAGGTCGTGGTTCTGATGACTCTCTTTTCGCACTTATCGATGGTAAAGTTAAGTTCGAAAGAATGGGCAAAGACAGAAAAAAGGTAAGCGTTTATCCTGTTGAGCAGTAATTTTTAACTACTGAAATTCCCATCACTACGGTGGTGGGAATATTTTTTTTGAGAAAAGAAGAAAATAATGTTGGAGTGAAATTCATGAGAACATTCAATAAAAGTACAAAACTTGATAATGTTTGCTACGATATCCGTGGACCTGTTATGGACGAGGCTGTAAGAATGGAGTCCCAAGGTCAGCGTATCCTTAAGCTCAATATCGGTAACCCTGCACCTTTCGGCTTTGCAGCACCTGATGAGGTTATCCGTGATATGATGTATAATCTTCGTGAGTGTGAGGGATATTCCGACTCAAAGGGTATTTTCAGTGCTAGAAAGTCCATAATGCAGTATTGTCAGATTAAGGGAATCAAAGGTGTTGACATCGGTGATATATATATCGGTAACGGCGTAAGTGAATTGATTACAATGTCAATGCAGGGACTTTTAGATAATGGCGACGAAATCCTTGTGCCATCACCAGACTATCCACTCTGGACTGCATCCGTTACACTTGCAGGTGGTAATGCTGTGCACTATATGTGTGACGAGCAGAATGAGTGGAACCCTGACCTTGACGATATTAAAAAGAAGATTACACCAAAAACAAAAGGTATTGTTGTAATTAACCCTAACAATCCAACAGGTGCATTGTACAGTGACGAGATTTTAAAGGAAATCGTTGAAATAGCTCGTCAGAATGACCTTATTCTCTTTGCTGATGAAATCTATGACAGGCTTGTTATGGATGGACTTACTCATACTGCCCTTGCATCTTTAGCTCCTGATGTGCCTTGTGTAAGCTTTAACGGACTTTCAAAGTCACACAGAGTTGCAGGTTTCCGTGTAGGTTGGATGGTAATCAGCGGTGACAAGAAGAAAATCAAAGGTTATATCGAAGGTCTTAATCTTCTCTCATCAATGCGACTTTGCTCAAATGTACCTGCACAGAGTATTGTACAGACTGCTCTTGGTGGTGTACAGAGTGTTGATGAGTTGCTTCTTCCCGGTGGAAGAATTTACGAGCAGAGGGAGTTTGTATATAATGCACTTTGCGAAATTGATGGTATTTCAGTTGTTAAGCCAAAGGCTGCATTCTATATCTTCCCAAAACTTGATGCAAAGAAATTCAATCTTCACGACGACGAGAAATTAGTTCTTGATTTCTTAAAAGCTAAAAAAGTTCTTCTTATGCACGGTAAGGGCTTTAACTACCCAACACCTGACCATTTGAGAATTGTATATCTTCCAAGAAGACGAATTCTCGGTGAAGCAATGGAAAGCTTCAAAGACTTCCTTGCTGATTATAAACAGTAATAAGAAAGGCTCCCTCTGATGAAGGAGCCAAATATAAATAGCAACGCAGTTCCGACGTTTTGCATTTTGCATTAAAGAAGCACCCGTTAGGGTGCTTCTTTTTTACCAATTAACTGTAACCTTTAATCCGTCAACGGTGTAAGTTGTATCGCCATTTTCTTCATTTTCAATAGCCTCAACAAAAGCGTTTACCATTTCCATATCAGGCATCTTGATTGAGAATTCAAGAGTAAGTGATTCAGGAACATAGCTCATACCGTTGAGCTTGAATCCGTTAATCCACCAGTGCTTTTGAGGACCTAAGTCGAGAAGAACAGTATCTTTGTGAGAAAGCTTCATTGTCATATCCATAAGCTGGTCGTCTGTAGCACAGTTGTAGAAAGTGCCAAGCTCTTCACCAGGAACACGGTTGTAAACACCGATTTCTGCACCATTTGAAATAAGGATATATGAACCTTTCCAAGCCTGAATTAACCATTCAAGACCATTGTAGTCGAAGTAATATCTGCGAGTGATAATGTCCCATACAGGAATGAGTTCTGCCATCTTATCGTAGAATACTGCATAGCCCATACTTCTGTGCCATGCATTGATAAGAGCATAAACCATCATCTCTTTTGCATTGAAGTTGAATCCGATACCAAGGATACCGTTGCCTTTTCTACCGTAAATTTCACCTGTGTTTTTATTAATAAGAAGAGCTGTGCCAACATTTTCAGTAGCACCATCTTTAAACGTTACTTCAAGATAAAGCTCATAAATATCAGGATTTTCAGTCTGAACAGTGTAGAAATAGAGTTTTTCAACTACGCCGAGATAACCACCGAGAAGACGGCATGTTGTAGCCATGCTATCGTTACCATGAGCCCTGTAATCATCACTCATTTTGTAGAAAGCATCTCTTAATTCTGCTGGGTCAGCCTCAAATCCGTTAGCGATTAATTCTGCATTTGAGCCGATTTCAGGTAGGGATTCAGCAATAGCGATAATATCAAGACCACTGTTTAAAACAATATATGTGTTCAATTCAACAAGATTTTCATCAAAAGAAACGTTGATGTTTTCCTTAGTTGGGAATCTGTCACCTGTAACAAGACGGAAAAACTCACTTGCAGCACCCATTTTCTGGAGAAATTCCGCAGTTGTAATAGCAGGTATACCCGTTTCTTCGGATACCATTGCAGCATACTGAGCACGAGTGTTAGGTCCTTTACTTGCAGCAAAAGCAGGTGTTGCCATTGTGCAGAGAAGAGTCAAAGCTAACACTAAAGATGTAATTTTACTAACGATTTTCATTTTCATTGTCCTTTCGCATATTAAATTGTATAAAAGCAATTATAGTAATTTTGTCAGAAAAATGCAACAGTATTTTGTCGATAGTGCCTAGAAGTTTAAGTATTTAAACAAAAACTCCCATGTAGGGAGTTTTTTTACCAATTAACTGTAACCTTTAATCCATCAACGGTGTAAGTTGCGTCACCGTTTTCCTCATTGTCAACTGCATTTGTGAATGCGTTTCGCATTTCTGCAGTTGGGAAGAGGATTGAATAAACCATTGTGAGAGAAGCAGGTTCATAAACTGTTCCGCTTAAATGGAAACCTGTAAGCCACCAATGTTTCTGTGGACCGGACTTGAAGAGGAATTTGTCTTTGTAGGATAATTCCATTGTCATTTCCATCATCTGTTCATCGTTAGCACAGTTGTAGAATGTGCCAAGTTCTTCACCAGGAACACGATTGTAAATACCAACCTCAGCACCGTTTGTAACATAGAAATATGTGCCTTTCCAAACCTGAATCATCCATTCAAGACCGTCGTAATCGAAGTGATATCTGCGTGTTTCGTAGTCATAAACACCGATAGCATTTGCAGCCACATCATAGATAACAGCAAAGCCTAAATCCCTTGTCCAGGCATCAACAACTGTGTAGATAACCATATCTTTAAAGTTGAAATTAAAGCCAAGACCTAACATACCAGTACCGTTAAGGTCACTTAATTCACCGGTTACGGTGTTGATATACATACCTGTACAGATTTTTTCCTTTGCACCGTCACGGAAAACCATATTGAAACAAATCTCATAAAGAGCAGGGTCATCTGTAGGCTCTGCAAAAAGTTCAATTTTGTCAATCATGCTCATGTAACAGCCAAGGAAATAATAAATAACGCCTAAACCGGTACCCTCTGCATCCTGTCTTTCACATTCTTCAAACATTGCATCTCTGAAAGCAACAGGGTCAATCTCAAATGTTTCAACAATAAGAGAAGAAAGGTTGTTGAGTGGAGGAAGATTGCGAAGAATTGCTTCCATATCCACACCACAGTTGTTTACAACATAGAGATTTGCGTCTGTAAGAGTCTTGTCAAAAGTAATATTGATTTTTTCCTCTGTTGGAAATTTTCCACCGGTTACCATACGGAAAAAGTCACCACAAGCATTGACTTTAGCTAAAAATTCAGTTGTTGTCATTGCAGGATAACCCTCGTCAGCAAGAGTCTGTGCATATTGTGCACGAGTTTTTACATTCTTATCACTTTTAGCCATAGCAGGAGCAGATAAAGTGAAAAGAAGTACAACAGCCATAACAACAGCAGTTAATTTGGTTGCAAGTTTCATTCTATTCGTCCTTTCAAAACATACTATTGAATATTATACCATTTTTACTAAAATTTGCAATAAAAAATTAGTGTAAATATATACCATTTTTTACAATTACTCTTTATTTTAACAATTTAGTGTGATATAATTTTAACACTATTTTTTAGGAGATGTAGAAAATGAGCGAAAATCGTGGTATGCAGTATGCAGAAATACTTTCAAAGCTTATTAAAGTTGAAACAATTTCTTCAAGGGACAACAAAGACAGAACAAAATTTTTAGAATTTCATAAAGTCCTTCGTGAAACCTTCCCTAACTTTTTCAATACTGTGGAATGTGAGGAGTTCGACGGTAGCCTTTTACTTAAATGGAAGGGTACGGACTCATCTTTAAAACCGGTAATGCTTATGAATCATCACGACGTTGTTGAAGCAAGTGGTGAGTGGAAATATCCTCCTTTTTCAGGTGAAATTGCAGAGGGCAGAGTATGGGGCAGAGGTACGCTCGATACAAAGGGTGGCCTTGCTATGATGTTCCAGGCTGCCGAAGAATTAATCAAAGAGGGCTTCACACCAAGAAGAGATACATATTTCGTATCAACCTGCACAGAGGAAACCGGTGGCGAATGTGGTAATGCTATGTCACTTGAACTTAAGGAAAGAGGCCTTGACTTCTATATGGTTCTCGACGAGGGTGGTATGATTCTCTATGACCCAATCGGTGGTGCTGACGGCAC
>JAZNJX010000069.1:0-2705 GCA_045578245.1 Candidatus Fimenecus sp.
TTTAATCTGAATTCTCTTTCAGGACTTGTTCGTTTTGTTAAGAAGGTTGTCGGCGGAACATTTATCATAGAGGGTATAGGTGCTCTTCTTTATATGATGGTATTTGTACCTCGATTCGGTGCAAAAGGAGTATGGATATCGGTATTTACATCAATATCCGCTTTTTGTAATGCCGGCATTGACATAATTGCCGAAAACAGTCTTTGTGATTATGCACTTAATCCCATTATCAACATAGTTACCAGCAGTTTGATAATCTTAGGAGGCATCGGTTATATTGTTTGGTGGGATGTGCTTAGGGTGCTGAGATTACGAAGAACTAAGAAAGTCAGATTTTTCAGAGCTCTTACATTGCACAGCAAAATTGCAATTACTGCAACTTTAATTTTAATTTTAGCTGGTGCAGGATTGATTTTTGCCTTTGAATACAACAATCCACAAACGATTAAGGACTATACACTGCTGCAAAAAATAGAGGTATCGTTGTTTCAATCGGTTACAACAAGAACAGCAGGCTTTGCAACTGTGCCACAGGAAAATCTCACTAATGCATCAGCGTTCGTTTGCTTACTTTTGATGTTTATCGGTGGTTCACCTGTTGGAACGGCCGGTGGTATAAAAACAGTAACTTTTGCAGTACTTGTAGCATCGGCATTCGCTTCTGTCCGGAATAAAGAAAATACAGAGGTGTTCGGCAGACAACTTACAAAACAGGCGGTCAGCAAAGCTGTTGCTGTTACGTGTATGTCTTTTATTATTATGTTCACTTCAACCGTTTTTCTTTCTGCCGTAACAGAAGCAAACGCATTGGATATAATTTACGAAACTGTTAGTGCAACTGCAACAGTAGGACTTACAAGAAATTTTACGGCTTCACTTGGCAGTATCGGGAAATTTATTATTATTGTAACGATGTATCTTGGCAGAGTAGGTCCCATTTCGTTAGCTGTTGCATTTAAGCGAAGCAAAGATAATCAAAACATTATAAGAAACCCAATCGAAGAAATTAGTGTTGGGTAGAGAGGAAAATTTCTATGAGTATCCATAAAACATATGCAGTGTTAGGTCTTGGCAGATACGGAAAAGCAGTTGCAGAAGAGCTTGTGAAGAGTGGCGCCGAAGTATTGGCTGTAGATATTGATCAAAACAATGTTAACAACGCTATTGAAACAATTCCTGTTTGTAAATGTGCAGATATTACCGAGCCGGAAACGATAAAAAGACTTGGAATATCCAACATTGATGTTGTAATTGTTGCTATGGCAAATAATCTTGAAGCAAGCGTTATGGCAGTTATGCTTTGCAAAGAAGCAGGTGTTTCGACTGTTATAGCCAAATGCAGCAATGAAATGCACCAAAAGATACTCAGACGTATAGGTGCAGACAAGGTAATTATACCTGAAAAAGAGTCAGGAACGAGACTTGCTAAAAATTTACTTACCTCTGGTTTTTCGGAAATGATAGAGCTTTCTGATGAGGTGTCTATGGTAGAGTTAGATGTGAAAGATGAATGGGATGGTAAGACATTAATAGAACTGAGTCTGCGAAAAAAATATTCTATCAACGTAGTTGCAATAAAAAACAATGGCAAAATCAGTACAACAGTTGACCCGACACTTCCTCTTGAAAAAGGAATGCAACTTATAGTTATTGCCAACACAATCAAATTACAAAAATTAAAATAATGGTTGAAAAGAGAATACGATGATAAAACAAAATAAATATAAGATGATTATTTCCGCCATAATTACGTTGTTACCGATGATTTTCGGATTTATTGTATGGGACAGACTTCCGGAGAATATAGCAACAAGCTTTGGGTGGAATGGAGAAATTACAGGTTACAGCAGTAAAATGTTCGCAGTTGTCGGACTTCCTGTAATGCTGACTTTTGTGAATTTAATATGCATTATCGCAACAAGCGCCGATCCGAGAAGAAAGAATATAAACAACAAAGTATTTTCTGTTGTTATTGGCATAGTTCCTGTTTGCTCACTGCTTTGCGGAATTTGTATCTATGCTAATGCATTGGGATATAAAATAAGTGTCGAAAGCATAATGCCTGTCTTTATGGGAATTCTATTTTTTGTGCTTGGCTTCATTCTTCCAAAATGCAAACAAAATTACACAATCGGAATCAAGCTCCCATGGACACTGCATGACGAAGAGAACTGGAATAAAACACATAAACTTGCAGGAAAACTGTGGGTTTATGGTGGTATAGTAATGACGGTAGTAGGACTTTTCAATTTAACATTTATATTTATGACAATAATTTTTGCACTTGTTATTATTCCGACTGTGTATTCATATTTGTTGTATCGGAAACAAAAATAGTTGCTCTTGAAACAAAGTAAAAGGACCTTTGATAAAATACATCTTACCCCATATCAAAATTTTACACGGTGGAAACAAAGAAAAGGCGGAATCGAGAAATCGTAAAAAATCTCGGTTCCGCTTGACATTTTTTAAAGAATTTTAAAGTGCAACGGCATCCTTTGCAACCTGCATTTCGATAGCTTGCTCTACATAACTGTTTAATGAAATGTTTTTTGCAGATGCGCCAAGACTTGCTTTTCTGTGCAAGTCTGCAGTGATTCTCACGTTAAAGCTACCCTTGTACTGCTGTTGAGGTTCTTTTCCGTTTTCAGCACAAAATTCAAGATATTCATCAACAGCATCATGGAAATCCTCAATAAGACTTT